>NZ_JBHZAN010000019.1:0-74687 GCF_042754285.1 Streptomyces sp. NPDC059224 | reverse complement strand
CCCGCGCCGCCGCCCCCCCCCCCCCGCCCCCCCCGGCGTGGTTCGCCGCGGGGGGGCCCCCCCGCCCCCCCCGCCCGCCGGGCCGGGGGGCCCCCCCCCGGCCGGTCATTCAGTCGTCGTCGCTCTGAGGCAGCTCACCGCGCAGCGCCCGGATCGCCTCCACGGCGCTCCCGTCGTGGTCGCTGCCGGCCGTGCCCCGCCCGGCCTGGACGTTCGCCGTACGGTCCACCTCCAGGATGGAGTCGGCGTTGGAGTTGTCGATCACGGTGATCAGGCTCCCGGCCGCGTGCCCGGGGACCGCGGCGGCGCCGAGCAGCGCCGCCGCCACCGCCACCGCCGTCGGCAACCGCGTCACACGCCCACGCCCTCGGGCTCCTCGAGCCGCTCCCGGGCGATGTTGCGTTCCAGCAGGGAGGTGGACGCCTTGACCCCTACGCCTCCGGCCGCGTCCACCGCGGGCAGCCGGCCGTCCGCCGCCCTGAGTCGGCCCAGCGCGCTCTCCATGGCCTCGTGCGCGGCGAACAGACAGGGGGTGGAGTAGATGGCGACGTCGACGCCGAGCTCGTCCAGTTCGGTGAGCGAGAGCCGGGGTGACTTGCCGCCGCCGATCTGGTTGAAGAGCAGCGGCTTGTCGCCGACGACCTTGCGGATGCGGCGGATCCACTCCTCGCTGCGGACCCCGTCGACGAGGATCACGTCCGCGTCGGTGGCGGCCAGCCGCTCCGCGCGGTGCAGGATGTCGTGCTCGTCGGTGGCGTCCGTGCGGGCCACCACCACCAGGTCCTGGCGGGTTTCCAGGACCTTCTCCAGCTTGTCCAGGTACTCCTCCAGGGGCAGCACCTGCTTGCCGTCGGCGTGCCCGCAGCGGCGCGGCCGCTTCTGGTCCTCCAGGATCACCCCGGAGGCGCCGATCCGCTCCAGCCCTTCCACGACGTGGCAGGCCACCTCGGGGTCGACGTACCCGTCGTCGATGTCGACGAGGAGGTGGTGGTGCGGGAACGCACCCCGCAGCCGCTGGACGAAGGCCACCATGTCGGGCCAGGCGATGAATCCGATGTCCGGCAGGCCGTAGTACGAGGCGGCGAAGCCGAAGCCCGAGACGAACATCCCGTCGTAGTGCTTGGCTGCGATCGACGCCGAGTACATGTCGTACACGCCGATCAGCGGGGTGGTCCCCGGCCCGGCGATCTGCTCGCGCAGCTTCTTCCCGTAAGTCAAGGTCCGGCTCCTCCTGTGGGTGGGTGGCGCGGCGGCTCCGTGGCCTCCGCGTCTCGACAGCCCTTTGCCAAGACAAGAGCATCTATAGATACGCACGTGACTATCTGTGTGCGCGAGCTTTACTCACCCCAATGGTGGATCGAGTTCACCGGAGAAACGTCACTGGCCGAGCCGAGCGGCCCAGGCGAGCCCCCCGTGCAGATGGGTCAGGAAGCCGGGATCCCGGTAGGCCTCGGGGGCATGGCCGAGTGCCGTGAAGAACACCCGTCCGGCCCCCTGCTCGCGGCACCAGGCCAGTGGATGGTCGTCCCCCATGGTGCCGCCGTCGTACGACGACTCGTCGGCGCGCAGCAGCACCCGTACCCGGCCGCGCGGGTTGTCCCGGAAGTCGTACCACTCGTCGGTGAAGTCCCAGACCGCCGGGAGCCGCCGGGTCGCGGGATGGCCGTGGTCCTCGACGAGCACCCGGCCGGGCTGGTACTCCGGATGGCGGTCGAAGCGGGCGCCGAGGAGTTCGCCGTAGTACGGCCAGCCGTACTCGGTACAGGCCGCCGCGTGCACGCCGGCGAAACCGCCGCCCGCCTCGACGTGGGCGGCCAGCCGGTCGCGGCCCCGCGGTGTCAGGATCTCGCCGCTGGTGGAGAGGAAGACGACGGCCGCGTACCCGTCCAGCGGCTGCTCCAGGGCGGCCGGGTCCTCGGTGACGTCGACGTCGAAATCGGTGAACTCCCCTACGGCGGCGACGGCGTCGGGGATCGAGTCGTGGCGGTAGCCGGTGGTACGGGTGCACACGAGCAGTCGAGGGGCCATGACCGCATGGTCGCCCATGGCCGCCGGCGGTTCAAAGGCCGGGCGTCGGAACGCTGTTGTCGGGTGCGCCGTCGCCGTTGGACGGCAGATCGCCCCGCTGCACCGGCTGGTCGTCGGTGAAGGCCGGGTCGGGCGTGGGCAGCAGGGTGTCGAGCTCGCCGGCGGTGGGCCGGTGGACCGCGCGCACGGCCTTGGCGAGTACGGCGCCGGAGACGCCGCCCTCGCCTTCGAGCCACACCACACAGTCCTTCTCCTTCACCTCGTACTTGTGCTGCCCGGCGTAGCGCAGGTGGTCGGTGTAGAGGTGGATGACGGCGCCGGTCCCGTCCGTGTACGCGGCGGAGAAGCCGTCCGCGCCCTGCACCCCGACGGACTGCCGGGCGAGCGTGAACCCCGGGGCCCCGGTGACGTACACCAGGTCCGGGTTCATACCCGACGCCTCGGCCCTGGCCGCGAGTTCGGCCGGGTCGGCGGGCGAGCCGGAGTCGCCGGGGTCCGCCTTCTCGGTACCGCATCCGCTGAGCAGGGCGGCGGCCAGGAGCAGGGGCGGCAGGACGCGCACGGCACGGATCATGCGCCCATCGTGCCGCACGGGTGTGCCACGGGCACCCGGTTTTCCCGGTCGCCCCGCCACCTGTCCGCCCCCGCCGGACAGGCCCTAGGCTCGCCTCGATGAACGCCACCCCGCCCCTCCTCGACCACCTGGTGCTCGCGACCCCCGACCTCGCCGCGACGGTCGCCGACTTCGCGCGGCGGACGGGTGTGACGCCGGTGCCCGGCGGTGCCCATCCGGACCTCGGCACCCGCAACCATCTGGTGTCGCTGGGCGGCACCGGCTACCTGGAGATCATCGGCCCGGACCCGGAGCAGTCCGTACCGCCAGGCGCCCGCCCCTTCGGCGTCGACGGACTCACCACGGCCCGTACGGTGACCTGGGCGATCAGCCCGCCGGACCTGGACGGGGCGGTCGCGGCCGCACGGGCCCGGGGCTACGACCCCGGCACCCCGCGTCCGATGAGCCGCCGGCGCCCCGACGGCACACTCCTCGAGTGGCGTCTGACCGACAGCACCACCGCGCATCCCTCGGGCCTGGTGCCGTTCCTGATCGACTGGGGTTCCTCGCTCCACCCGACGGCCTCCGGGCTGCCGCTCACTCCGCTGCTCGCGCTCTCCGCGACCGTCCCCGACCCCGCGCGGGTCCGCCCTCTGCTGAGGGCCCTGGGCACGGACCTGGTCCTGACCGAGGGACCGGTGGCGTTCTCCTTCACCGTCGACACCCCGCGGGGGGCCGTGACCTTCTCCTGAGTGTCCGATTCCTTCAAGACCGGCGCCACGGCCCGTGCCTACGGTGACGTCATGACTCCACGATTCGCCGTGATCGGCCTGGTCGTCTCCGACCTGGCCGCCTCCCTCGCCTTCTACCGTCGCCTGGGCCTGGAATTCCCGCCCGGCGCCGAGGAACAGCCGCACGTCGAGGCCGAGTTGCCCGGCGGCCTCGTCCTCGCCCTGGACACCGAGGAGACGGTCCGCTCCTTCCACCCGGCCTGGCGCCCGCCGGCCGGCGGCGGCCGGGTCGGGCTCGCCTTCCGCTGCGGATCACCGGCCGAGGTGGACGCGGCCTACGAGGACCTCGTCGGCGCCGACCACCACGGCGAGCTCAAGCCGTGGGACGCCTTCTGGGGCCAGCGGTACGCCACCGTGCACGACCCCGACGGCAACGGCGTCGACCTGTTCGCCCCGCTACCCGCCGAGTAGCCCGGTCACCGGCAGTCCGGCCAACTCCCTCACCTCGCGGGACAGGTGAGGCTGATCGGCGTACCCGGCCCGGACCGCCGTCTCCGCGAGCGGCACCCCGCTCCGGGCGAGCGAGAGGGCGCGCTGCATCCGGAGCACCCGGGCGAGCGTCTTGGGCCCGTAGCCGAACGCGTCGCGACTGCGCCGGTGCAACTGGCGGGCACCCAGGCCGAGCTCGTCGGCGACGGCGCCCACAGGACGCCCCGCGTCCAGCGCCTCGACGAGCCGCTTCAGCAACGGGTCGGCCGGCACGTCCCGTTCCAGGGCGATCCGCTCCAGCGCGGCGGCGGGGTCGGCGGCGGCACCGACGCGGCCGCGCAGCCGTCGTACCACCGCGGGCGGCCACAGGTCGGTCAGCTCCACGCGGCGGTCGAGCAGTTCGTGCGCCGGGACGCCGAGGACGGCGGGCGCGGTGCCCGGGTGGAAACGGAGGCCCACCCACACGCCCCGGGCGCCCTCGGTGACGTACGCGCGCGTGTCGGGCCCGGCGACCAGCAGCCGCCCCTCGTGCCAGAGCAGATCCATGCACCCGTCGGGCAGCACCCGCCCGGCTCCGCCCTCGCCGGGTCTGTTCACCCAGACGACGGCACCGGGAAGCCGGGACACCCGCTCCTTGTACACGTACGCCAGCCTAGACGCGCCCGTTCAGCTGCCGTCAGGCTTGCGCGGCGGATGGCTGCTCTTCACATGCGTACGCAACCGCGCCGTGACGTCCTCCGGCGGCAGGAACCGGGACCAGCGCTCGGGGAACTCCGACGGCATGTCGGGGTCGTCGGGGTCCCCCGGGTCCGCGTCCCGGGCCGCGGCCGCGCGGGCGACGTACTCGGCGACCTGGACCTCCCGCAGCCGCTCGTTGGCGGCGCGCGCCGCGGCGGTGGCCGCGGCCGGCCACACCCGGTCGATGGCGGCGTTCATCGCCGCGCCCACCAGCACGGCGAAGGCGGACACACCGATCCACAGGAGCACGGCGACGGACGCGGCGAGCGAGCCGTAGATCGTCGCGCCCTCGACGGTGTTGGTCAGGTAGATGCGCAGCAGGAAGCTGCCGAGGACCCACATGGCCAGGGCCACCAGGGCGCCCGGCACGTCCTCGATCCACGGCGAGCGCACCGGCACGGAGACGTGGTACAGCGTGGTCAGGAAGACGATGGACAGCACGATCACGACCGGCCAGTACAGGACCTGTACGACCGTCTCCGACCACGGCACGATCCGGACCACCGCGTCCGGCCCGGCCACCATCAGCGGCAGCGCCACCGAGCCGATCAGCAGGGCCGCGACGAACAGCAGGAAGGAGACCACCCGGGTCTTCACGATGCCCCGGACGCCGTCGAGACCGTACATCACGGTGATCGTGTCGATGAAGACGTTCACCGCGCGCGAGCCCGACCACAGGGCGAACAGGAAGCCGATGGAGATCACGTCGGGGCGGCCGCCCCGCATCACGTCGTGCAGGATCGGCTCGGCGATCTCCCGGACACCCTTGTCGGACAGGACGGTCCGGGAGGCGTCCAGGAGGTTGGCCTCCAGGCTGGCGATGGTGTCGGCACCGGTCCAGTCGTCGACGTAGCCGAGCAGGCCGATGAGGCTGAGCAGCAGCGGCGGCACGGACAGCAGCGTGAAGAAGGCAGCCTCGGCGGCGAGGCCGAGGATGCGGTACTCCATGCAGGAATTGACGGTGTCCTTGACCAGCAGCCAGGCCGTCCTGCGCTTGGAGACGTTCCGGTAGAGGGCCCTGGCCCGGTGGAGCCGGCCGGAGGGCCGCTCGGGGGTATCGCTTGCAGGCTGCACGCCCTAACGGTATCCGTCGTCCGGCGCGGTACTCATCTTCCGGGGGTCCCCGAGCGATCTTCCGGACCCCACGGGATCTTGCGCGGCGATCGGGGGTACCCCTGTGTCACGCTGGAGACCACCGCCGTCGCCCCCGGTTAGGTTCGCAGACATGGCAGGCACCACCACCCATACCGTGACCAACCAGCCGCCCCCGCTGGTCGGATACGACCTCTTCGCCGCCGACCACGCCCTCGTCGAGGCGGTGGCCCGGCACACCGCCCCGGAACTGCTCGACGAGGTGCGCGCCGAACTGTCGTCGATCGGCGTCTCGGCCGGTTCGGCGCAGGTCCAGGAGTGGGGGGCGCAGGCCAACGAGCACCCGCCGCGACTGCGCACCCACGACCGCTACGGCCACCGCGTCGACGAGGTCGAGTTCCATCCCGCCTGGCACCGGCTGCTCGGCAAGGGCGTGGGAGCGGGTCTGACCACGGGCTGGGTACGGCCGTCCGGGCACGTCCGGCGGGCGGCCGCCTTCCTGGTCTGGACCCAGGCCGAGGCCGGGAACTGCTGCCCGCTGTCGATGACGAACGCGGCGGTGCCCGCGCTGCGCGCCGACCCGGAGCTGGCAGCCGTATGGGAGCCGCTGCTGACGTCCGTGATCTACGACCGTGAGCTGCGGCCCGCCGCGCGGAAGGCCGGCGCCCTCTTCGGCATGGGCATGACGGAGAAACAGGGCGGCAGCGACGTACGCGCGAACACGACCGTCGCCGCCCCGCTCGCCGAGTCCGGGACGTACGCGCTCACCGGGCACAAGTGGTTCTGCTCGGCACCGATGTCGGACGGCTTCCTGGTGCTGGCCCAGGCACCGGACGGACTGACCTGTTTCCTGGTGCCGCGCGTGCTGGCGGACGGCACCCGCAACGTCTTCCTCCTCCAGCGGCTCAAGGACAAGCTCGGCAACCGGTCGAACGCGTCGGGCGAGGTGGAGTTCGACCGCACCTGGGCGCGGCGGGTGGGTGAGGAGGGGCACGGGGTGCGGACCATCATCGAGATGGTCGCCGCGACCCGGCTCGACTGTGTGGTGGGCTCGGCGGGGCTGATGCGGCAGGCGGTGGCCCAGGCCGTGCACCACTGCACGCACCGTGAGGCGTTCGGCGGCAGGCTCGCCGACAAGCCGCTGATGCGCAACGTCCTGGCCGACCTCGCGATCGAGTCGGAGGCCGCGACGGCGCTCGCACTCAGGCTGGCCGCCGCCTACGACGACGGCGGCGAGGCCGAACGCGCCCTGCTGCGGCTGGCGCTGCCGGCCGCCAAATACTGGGTGACCAAGCGCTGTGCGCCGGTCGCCGTGGAGGCCGCCGAGTGCCTGGGCGGCAACGGCTACGCGGAGGAGTCGGGGCTGCCCCGGCTGGTGCGCGAGTCACCGCTGAACTCGGTCTGGGAGGGCGCGGGAAACATCCAGGCCCTGGACGTCCTCAGGGCGTTGCAACGCGAGCCGGGGGCGCTGGACGCCTACCTCCAGGAGATCGGCCGGGCGCACGGCGCCGACCACCGGCTGGACCGCGCGGTCAAGGACCTCTTCTCCGAACTGGCCGACCTGGAGGGCATGGAGGCCCGGGCCAGACGCCTCGTGGAACGCCTGGCGACGGTGCTCCAGGGCTCCCTGCTGGTCCGATTCGCGCCCCCGGAGGTGGCCGACGCCTTCTGCGCGTCACGACTGGCCAACGACTGGGGTTCCTCCTTCGGCACCCTGCCCAAGGGCCTGGACCTGACGGCCGTGGTGGACCGGGCCCGGGCAGGCGTCCCGGCCTGAGGCGCACGGGGGTGGTGCTGCGCCGACACGGCACCACCCCCGCTCCTTCGGCCCATGTCAGGCCACCGACGCCGAAGCGTCGGCTCAATTTTCGGCCACCCGCGGTCCGTTCACCAGGGTTGCAAGGGGTTGCAACATCTCGGTGTCTGTGGACGGACTGTGTGCCTCCGGCACGGGAGAACGGCAGTATGAGACGCGCAGCCGGACCGGAAACCGCCGCCCGGACGGCTTGACAACACACTTCCACACCTTTTCCGAGGACTGTCCGGGAGGACCTCAGTGGGGAACCCGCCGATGGACGTGGCGCGACTCGCCGCGGTGGACGCGGCGCAGGCGGCGCGGTTGCTGAGCGAACTGCGGGAGGCGAGACTCGCCGGGCAGCGTGCGCGGATCGCACCGCGGCCGGTGATCGAGCAGTCCTGGGGGCGGACGCTGCGCAGCGGTGTCGACCCCGACCACGACTTCGGTGCGGGGCCGCTCTCCCCCGACGAGGTACGGCGCAGGCGAGAGGAGTCACGGCTCAGGGACGTACTGCCGGTGTTGCGCGAGGGGTTGCTTTCGGTCGCCGACATCGCCCAGCACATCATGGTGGTGGCCGATGCCGAGGGCCGGGTGCTGTGGCGCGAGGGTTCCTCGCCGGTGCTGCGCAAGGCGGACGGCGTCGGCTTCGCACCCGGCGCCGACTGGCGCGAAGACGTGGTGGGCACCAACGGGATCGGCACCCCGGCGGTCGTGCGGCGCCCCGTCCAGGTCTTCGCCGCCGAGCACTTCGCCCGCTCGCTCACCTCATGGACGTGTTCCGGCGCCCCCATCACCGATCCCCGGGACGGCACGCTGCTCGGCGTGGTCGACATCAGTGGCCCGCTGGAGACCATGCATCCGGCCATCCTGGCCTGGGTGGACTCGGTGGCGAAACTCGCCGAGGCCCGGCTGCGGGAACTGCACCTGAACGCGCTGGAGCGGCTGCGCGCGGTCGCGGCGCCGGTGCTGGCCCGGCTGGCCGGGCGGGCACTGGTGGTGGACGCCGGCGGCTGGACGGCGGCGGTCATCGGCATGCCGTATCCGCAGCGGCTCGCGCTGCCCAAGTCCCTTTCGCCGGGCCGCCGCTGGCTGCCGGCGCTCGGGCTGTGCGCGGTGGAGCCGCTGGCCGGGGGCTGGCTGCTGCGGGGGGTGGACGAGCCCGCACCGGCGGGCGGCGGCCGGCTGGTGCTCGACCTGGCCCGGCCACGCCGGCCCTCCGTGACGGTGGGCGGCGACGCCTGCTCGTGGTCCCGGGAACTGAGTCCCCGGCACGCCGAGTTGCTGTATCTGCTGGCGGTGCGGCGCGCCGGGCGCAGCGCGGCCGGGCTGGCCGAGGACGTCTTCGGGGACGCCTCCAGGACGGTGACCGTGCGCGCCGAGATGTCCCGGATCCGGCGCTATCTGGGGGCGCTGCTAGAACACCGGCCCTACCGGTTCCGGGAGGACGCGGAGATCGAGGTGCTGCTCCCCGCCGACCCGCACGACCTGCTGCCCTGCTCGAACGCCCCGGCGGTGGCAGCGGGCAGAGGGCCGGGCCCCCGGTCCCGCTGAAGCCGCGACGTGGCGTGCGGGCCGGCGTGCGGGTCCGCACCCCGGCGCCCATTCGACGCATCAGGGGCATCAGAGGAGGTATCTTCCGCATTTTTGCGGGGTCTTCGCGGTACGGGCGCCCCGACTGCCGTAGCATCCCGTTACGGGCATCACCAACTGCTCCTCGGTCAACGTACGGACCATGAGGCACAGTTGGCCCGCCTCGGGAGGACACATGAAGCATCGCGGCAGACACCGGCGGCGCAGGCGGGGCACGGCACTGCGTGCGGCCCTGGCCGGGGCCGCGCTGGCACTCACCGCGACCGCCACGATCGTCAGTGCCTCGCAGGCCACGGTCGCCGAGGACCCCGGCGCGCTGAAGCCGCTGACCTCCGCCGCCGACACCGGGCGGCTCCAGCTTCAGGAGAACCTGGTGCCGCGCCGCTCGCTGGACCGGCTCGCCTCGGCGATGGGCGGCACGATCGGAGTCGCCGACATACTGGAGGACGCCGACCACAACCTGCGCACCGCGGCCGACTGCGACTCCGCCGACCGGGACTCGCTGCCGGTCACCCCGGAGGCCACCGCGGCGTACTGCTGGGACCCCTCCGACACCCTCACCGACGACTGGCGCCCGGCCTCGGTGACCACCTCCTCCGACGCGGACGACGACGGCCTGTGGGGCGCCAACCGGGTCGTCCTGGCCGGCTGGACGCACAGCGCCGACAGCGGCCCTGCCGCCTCCCGGGGCCTGGCCAGGGTCGCGGTCGTGAACGAGAACGACCCGGCACACCCCTCCTACTCCTGGGTGCTGCTGACCGTACCCAGCGCCGACGGCCGTACCTACCGGGGGCTGGCCTCGCAGATCTCCGGCATGGTCTGGTACGAGGACAAGCTGCTGGTCACCACCACCCCGGGCAGCGCCGACGCGCTCTACGTCTACGACCTGAACCGGATCCAGCGCACCTCCGTGCTGTCCGCCGCGATCGGCCGGGTGCGCGGCGGCTGGTCGGCCGACGGCTTCCGGTACGTGATGCCCGCCGTGGGCTCGTACCGGTTCACCGCCGGAGCCTGTTCCGAGACCGGTGCGCCCTGTCCCAGCGCGCTCGCCGTGGACCGCGGGACGGCCCCGGACAGCCTGGTCCTGGGCGAGTGGACACCCGCGGACAGCGATCAGCGGGCCCGGCTGTGGCGGTACGCGTTCGACGAGAACCCGAAGCACGACGGACCGCTCGCCACCGACCCCGCGGGCCGGGCGGACGCGGTCGAGGCGTACCGGACCGGGGCCTCGGAGATCCGGGGCGTCCTGGCGTACCGCCCGCCGGGGGCCACCGCCTCCGAGTGGTACGTCGGCCACCTCCCCGGCGCCATGGACGGGCACGGCAGCCTGTGGCGCCAGGACACGAAGGGCGCGCAGGCGGCCCGCTGCGGCTCGGACGCCTCGCACCGCTGCTGGGGAGAGAGCACCGGCTCGCTCTCCTACGCCTCCGACACCGGCGAGGTGTGGTCGCTCACCGGTCGCATGCTGTTCTCGGTACCGCTGCGCTCGATCGACGCGTCGCTCGGATAACGGACGTCGACACGGCCGGGGCCGGGATGATTGCCTGGCCCCATGAGCAGCATCGTCGTGACCACCTGGTCCCTGGAGCAGACCTCGTCCGCCGACCTCCTCCCGGCCGCCGTGCCGGAGGGCGGCACGGTCGGGGTCGTGCGCTCGGAGATCCCCTCCCCCGAGTTCAGCCGTTTCCTGTACGCCTCGGTCGGCGGCGACATCCGCTGGACCGACCGGCTGGGCTGGACGTACGCCCGATGGCGCGAGCACCTGGAGCGGCCGGGCGTGGAGACCTGGGTCGGCTACGACCGGGGCACCCCGGCCGGCTACGTCGAGCTGGAACCGCAGGAGGGCGGGGTCGTGGAGATCCTCTACTTCGGCCTGGTCCCGGCGTTCCGCGGCCGCCGGATAGGCGGTCACCTGCTCTCCCACGGCGCCGCACGCGCCTGGGACCTGGCGGACCGGTGGCCCGGGCTGCCGCCGACGAAGCGGGTGTGGCTGCACACCTGCAGCCTGGACGGCGAGCACGCGATGGCCAACTACCAGCGGCGGGGCTTCCGGCTCTTCGACACGAAGGTCGAGGAGGAACCGGACGTCTCGGCCCCGGGCCCCTGGCCGGGGGCCCACCCGGATCCACGGCCCGCGGCGTGACCCACACCATCGCGTCTCAGTATTCAGAATAGATCCGTCCGAATCACGGACGATGGTGGACTGGCCCGAGATCCGCGTGACACGCTTCCGTCATGTCTGGAACTGGAATCGCCTTGGTGAGTCGGCGGCACGTCGACCTCGGCCGCATGTCCAGCGCCATCTGTCCGGCGGGCTGAGAGCACAGCACCGCCGCTCCCCGCTGTCCAGACCTCTCCTTGCGCAGTGTCGCGCAGACATGCCCCCACGCGCCCGCAGGCGCAGGTAAGAGCCGCTTCCCACCTGTCCGAAGGACGTATATCGCCATGGCCGCCACCCCGCAGAACCCCGCCTCCGCGCCCCGCCGCAAGGTGAGTCGTCACCGCGGCGAGGGGCAGTGGGCCATGGGGCACTTCACCCCGCTCAACGGCAACGAACAGTTCAAGAAGGACGACGACGGTCTCAATGTGCGGACACGCATTGAGACGATCTACTCCAAGCGCGGCTTCGACTCGATCGACCCCAACGACCTGCGCGGACGTATGCGCTGGTGGGGCCTGTACACGCAGCGCAAGCCCGGCATCGACGGTGGCAAGACGGCCGTCCTGGAGCCGGAGGAACTGGACGACAAGTACTTCATGCTCCGGGTGCGGATCGACGGCGGCCGCCTCACCACCCAGCAGCTGCGGGTGATCGGAGAGATCTCGCAGGAGTTCGCGCGGGGCAGCGCGGACGTCACCGACCGGCAGAACATCCAGCTGCACTGGATCCGCATCGAGGACGTTCCCGAGATCTGGAACCGCCTGGAGGCCGTCGGCCTGTCCACCACCGAGGCGTGCGGCGACACCCCGCGCGTGGTCATCGGCTCGCCGGTCGCCGGTATCGCCGAGGACGAGATCATCGACGGCAGCTGGGCGATCGACGAGATCAACCGGCGGTACATCGGCAGCAAGGAGTTCTCCAACCTGCCGCGCAAGTTCAAGTCCGCGATCTCCGGTTCGCCGCTGCTCGACGTGGTGCACGAGATCAACGACATCGCCTTCGTCGGCGTGGAGCACCCCGAGCACGGCCCCGGCTTCGACCTGTGGGTCGGCGGCGGTCTGTCCACCAACCCGAAGATCGGCGTCCGGCTGGGCGCCTGGGTGCCGCTGGCGGAGGTCCCGGAGGTCTGGGCCGGCGTCATCGGCATCTTCCGGGACTACGGCTACCGGCGGCTGCGCACCCGCGCCCGGCTGAAGTTCCTGGTCGCCGACTGGGGCGCGGAGAAGTTCCGCCGGATCCTGGAGGAGGAGTACCTCGAGCGCGAGCTCGTCGACGGCCCCGCGCCGGCCGAACCCCTGCAGCGCTGGCGCGACCACATCGGTGTCCACCGGCAGCAGGACGGCAACTTCTACGTCGGGTTCGCGCCGCGCGTCGGCCGGGTGGACGGGGCCACCCTGGCGAAGGTGGCCGACCTCGCCGAGGCCCACGGCTCGGGCCGGGTACGGACCACCGTCGAGCAGAAGATGATCGTCCTCGACGTCACCGAGGACCAGGTCGACTCGCTGGTCGAGGCCCTGGAGGCGCTGGACCTGACCGCCAGGCCGTCTGCGTTCCGGCGCGGCACCATGGCCTGCACCGGCATCGAGTACTGCAAGCTCGCCATCGTCGAGACGAAGGCGCGGGGCGCCTCGCTCATCGACGAGCTGGAGCGCCGGCTGCCCGACTTCGACGAGCCGCTGACCATCAACCTCAACGGCTGCCCGAACGCCTGCGCCCGCATCCAGGTCGCGGACATCGGTCTCAAGGGCCAGCTGGTCCTCGACGAGCGGGGCGAGCAGGTCGAGGGCTTCCAGGTGCACCTGGGCGGCGCCCTGGGCCTGGAGGCCGGTTTCGGCCGCAAGGTCCGCGGTCTCAAGGTGACCTCGGAGGAACTCCCGGACTACGTCGAGCGGGTGCTCAAGCGTTTCCAGGCGGAGCGCGAGGACGGCGAGCGGTTCGCCGCCTGGGCGTCCCGCGCCAGTGAGGAGGCCCTCTCATGAGCGAGCGGGCCGCCCCGTTCTACTGCCCCTACTGCGGCGACGAGGACCTGCGTCCGAACGAACAGGGCCACGGCGCCTGGGAATGCGCGGCGTGCAACCGGGCATTCCAGCTGAAGTTCCTCGGGCTGCTCGCCCGGGGGCTGAAGCACTCCGAGGCCGGAGGGGAACAGATATGACCACCGTTCAGGAAGACCGCACCACCGACGACTTGAAGGCACTGGCCGAGCAGGCGGGCCGCGATCTCGAAGACGCCTCGGCCCTGGAGATCCTCCAGTGGGCGGTGGACACCTTCGGCAAGGGCTTCTGCGTGACCTCCTCCATGGAGGACGCGGTGGTGGCCCACCTCGCCTCACGCGCCCGCAGGAGCGACGGCATGGTCGACGTCGTCTTCCTCGACACCGGCTACCACTTCCCGGAGACCATCGGCACCCGGGACGCCGTCGAGGCCGTGATGGACGTCAACGTCATCACGCTCACCCCGCTCCAGACGGTAGCCGAGCAGGACGCGGAGTACGGGCCGAAGCTGCACGACCGCGACCCGGACCTGTGCTGCCGGCTCCGCAAGGTCCTGCCCCTGGAGCGCGGCCTGGCGAACTACACGGCCTGGGCGACCGGGCTGCGCCGCGACGAGTCGGAGAGCCGGGCGAACACCCCGGTCGTCGGCTGGGACGAGAAGCGGCAGAAGGTCAAGATCTCGCCGATCGCCCGCTGGACCCAGGACGACGTGGACGCGTATGTCGCGGAGCACGGGGTGCTGACCAACCCCCTGCTGATGGACGGCTACGCCTCGATCGGCTGTGCCCCCTGCACCCGCCGGGTGCTGGAGGGCGAGGACGCGCGCGCCGGCCGCTGGGCAGGGCGCGCCAAGACCGAGTGCGGCCTGCACGGATGACCGCACAGGCCTTCGGGGCGCAGGTCGGCACCCCCCTCGCGACGACCACCGACACACAGGAGAATCACGTGACGACCGGAGCCACCGTCTGGCTCACGGGTCTGCCGAGCGCCGGCAAGACCACCATCGCGTACGAGCTGGCGGACCGGCTGCGCGCCGAGGGCCACCGCGTCGAGGTGCTCGACGGCGACGAGATCCGCGAGTTCATCTCGGCGGGCCTCGGCTTCAGCCGTGAGGACCGGCACACCAACGTGCAGCGCATCGGCTTCGTCGCCGAACTTCTGGCACGTCATGGCGTCATGGCCCTTGTCCCGGTGATCGCCCCCTACGCGGACAGCCGGGACGCGGTGCGCAAGCGCCACGAGGAGAACGGCACCGCCTACGTCGAGGTGCATGTGGCGACCCCGGTCGAGGTGTGCTCCGTACGCGATGTGAAGGGTCTGTACGCCAAGCAGGCAGCCGGTGAGCTGACCGGGCTGACGGGGGTCGACGACCCCTACGAGGAGCCTGAGACGCCCGATCTGCGGATCGAGTCGCAGCACCAGACCGTGCAGGAGTCCGCGGCGTCCGTGCACGCCCTGCTCACCGAGAAGGGACTGGCATGACGACCGTGGCGACCCACGAGGAGGGCACCGGTACCCCGTACGCCCTGTCCCACCTGGACGCGCTGGAGTCCGAGGCGGTCCACATCTTCCGCGAGGTGGCGGGCGAGTTCGAGCGGCCGGTGATCCTGTTCTCCGGCGGCAAGGACTCCATCGTCATGCTGCACCTGGCACTCAAGGCGTTCGCCCCCGCCGCGATCCCCTTCTCGCTGCTGCACGTGGACACCGGCCACAACTTCCCCGAGGTCCTCGCCTACCGCGACCGGACGGTCGAGCACCACGGGCTGCGCCTCCACGTGGCCTCCGTACAGGACTACATCGACCGGGGCGCACTGCGCGAACGGCCCGACGGGACCCGCAACCCCCTGCAGACGGTGCCGCTCACCGAGAAGATCCAGAGCGAGAGGTTCGACGCGGTCTTCGGCGGCGGCCGCCGGGACGAGGAGAAGGCGCGCGCCAAGGAACGGGTCTTCTCCCTGCGCGACGAGTTCTCCCAGTGGGACCCCCGCCGTCAGCGCCCCGAGCTGTGGAACCTCTACAACGGACGCCACGCCCCCGGCGAACACGTCCGCGTCTTCCCCCTCAGCAACTGGACCGAACTCGACGTCTGGCAGTACATCGCCCGCGAGGAGATCGAGCTGCCGGACATCTACTTCGCGCACGAGCGCGAGGTGTTCCAGCGGGGCGGGATGTGGCTGACGGCAGGCGGGTGGGGCGGCCCCCGGGACGACGAGAGCGTCGAGAAGCGCCAGGTGCGCTACCGGACCGTCGGTGACATGTCCTGCACGGGCGCCGTCGACTCCGACGCCGACAGCATCGAGAAGGTGATCGCCGAGATCGCCGCCTCCCGGCTCACCGAACGCGGCGCCACCCGCGCCGACGACAAGCTCTCCGAAGCCGCGATGGAAGACCGCAAGCGCGAGGGGTACTTCTAGAGATGAGCACGACCACCACGGAACTCGGCCTGACCGAGGCCACCCTCCTGCGTTTCGCGACCGCCGGCTCGGTCGACGACGGCAAGTCCACCCTCGTCGGACGCCTGCTGCACGACTCCAAGTCGGTCCTCACCGACCAGCTGGAGGCCGTGGAACGCGCCTCGGCATCCCGCGGACAGGACACCCCCGACCTGGCCCTGCTCACCGACGGACTGCGCGCCGAGCGCGAACAGGGCATCACCATCGACGTGGCCTACCGCTACTTCGCCACACCCCGGCGCCGGTTCATCCTCGCCGACACCCCGGGCCACGTGCAGTACACCCGCAACATGGTGACCGGCGCCTCCACCGCCGAACTGACCGTGGTCCTGGTCGACGCCCGCAACGGGGTCGTCGAGCAGACCCGCCGGCACGCCGCGATCGCCGCCCTGCTCCGGGTCCCGCACGTCGTCCTCGCCGTCAACAAGATGGACCTGGTCGGCTACCGGGAGGCGGTCTTCGCCGGGATCGCCGAGGAGTTCACGGCCTACGCGACCGAGCTGGGCGTCCCGGAGGTCACCGCGATCCCGATCTCGGCGCTCGTCGGCGACAACGTCGTGGAACCGTCGGCGAACATGGACTGGTACGGCGGCCCGACTGTCCTGGAGCACCTGGAGACCGTCCCGGTCAGCCACGACCTGGCGCACTGCCACGCGCGGCTGCCCGTGCAGTACGTGATCCGCCCGCAGACCGCCGAGCACCCGGACTACCGGGGCTACGCCGGACAGATCGCCGCCGGTACCTTCCACGTCGGCGAGCCGGTCACGGTCCTGCCGTCCGGTCGTACGACCACGGTCTCCGGCATCGACCTGCTCGGCAGGCCGGTCGACTCGGCCTGGACCACCCAGTCGGTGACCCTCCTGCTCGCCGACGACATCGACGTCTCGCGCGGCGACCTGATCGTGCCGACGAAGGACGCGCCGGCGACCACCCAGGAGGTCGAGGCGACCGTCTGCCACGTGGCCGACCAGCCGTTGACCGTCGGCCACCGGGTGCTGCTCAAGCACGGCACCCGTACGGTCAAGGCGATCGTCAAGGACATCCCGTCCCGGCTCACCCTCGACGACCTGTCCCTGCACCCGCACCCGGGGCAGCTCGTCGCCAACGACATCGGCCGGGTGAAGATCCGTACCGCCGAGCCGCTGCCGGTCGACTCCTACGCCGACTCGCGCCGCACCGGCTCCTTCATCCTCATCGACCCCGCCGACGGCACCACGCTCACCGCGGGCATGGTCGGTGAGTCGTTCGCCTCCCCCGAGCCCGTCAAGGACGAGGCCGAGGACGACGGGTGGGACTTCTGACGTGAACTCCACCGACTACTACTCCACGTTCGCCAAGGAAGGCGGCCGCGTCGGCAGCGGCAGTCTCGGCAGCGGGCAGGGCGGAGTGGCGCGATGTGTGCGTTGACGTACGCGCACTGCCTGCGCGCCCTCACCCCCCACTGCCGTGAACGAAGACCTGCCGACCTCCCGGCCACGACCTGAGAGACCGTGACCGCCGGGCCTCCGAGAGGAACACCTCCCGTGCCTGCTACAAAAGCCTTCCGCCGCAGTCTCGCGGTGATAGCCGCGCTTCCCCTGCTCGCCCTCGCCGCCTGCGGTTACGGGTCGGACTCCGACAAGACCGACACGGCCAAGGTCGCCGCCGGCGCCAAGAAGATCGACGGCCTCGACACCGTCAAGATCGGCTACTTCGGCAACCTGACGCACGCGACCGCGCTGGTGGGCAACCAGAAGGGCTTCTTCCAGAAGGAGCTCGGCGCCACCCAGGCCAAGTACGCGATCTTCAACGCCGGCCCCTCGGAGATCGAGGCGCTCAACTCCGGTTCCATCGACATCGGCTGGATCGGCCCCTCGCCGGCGATCAACGGCTACACCAAGTCCAACGGCACCGACCTGAAGATCATCGGCGGTTCGGCGTCGGGCGGCGTGAAACTGGTCGTCAACCCGAAGAAGATCACGTCCCTGAAGGACGTCAAGGGCAAGAAGATCGCGACGCCCCAGCTGGGCAACACGCAGGACGTGGCGTTCCTCAACTGGGTCGCCGAGCAGGGCTGGAAGGTCGACGCGCAGAGCGGCAAGGGCGACGTCACGGTCGTCCGCACGGACAACAAGATCACCCCGGACGCCTTCAAGGCCGGTTCCATCGACGGCGCCTGGGTGCCCGAGCCGACCGCGTCCAAGCTGGTCGCCGAGGGCGGCAAGGTGCTCCTCGACGAGTCCACGCTGTGGCCCGACAAGAAGTTCGTGATCACGAACATCATCGTGTCGCAGAAGTTCCTCAAGGCGCACCCGAAGGTCGTCGAAGCCGTGCTGAAGGGCTCGGTCGAGGCCAACAAGTGGATCAACGCCAACCCGGACCAGGCGAAGGCCGCCGCCAACAAGCAGCTGGAGGCCGACTCCGGCAAGGCGCTGCCCGCCGAGGTCCTGGACCCGGCCTGGAAGTCGATCCAGTTCACCGACGACCCGCTGGCCTCCACCCTCAACACCGAGGCCGAGCACGCCGTCAAGGCCGGTCTGCTCTCCGACCCGCTGCTGAAGAACATCTACGACCTGACGATCCTCAACAAGATCCTCAAGGCCGACGGCGCGAGCACGGTCGACGCCGCCGGTCTCGGCAGCAGCTGACCGCGGTCCCGACGCGTTCCCAGGAGGTGACGACCATGGCCACGACCACGACGCTCGCCAAGGCCGGCGAGTCGGTGGAGTACGCGGCTCGCCTTGAGCACGTCTCGAAGTCCTTCGCGACTCCCGGCGGACAGCAGCTCGTCCTGGACGACATCACGCTCGATGTCGCGCCGGGTGAGTTCGTCACCCTCCTGGGGGCCTCGGGCTGCGGCAAGTCCACGCTGCTGAACCTGGCGGCGGGTCTTGACCGGCCCACCGCGGGCTCCATCGCGACGGACGGGCGGCCCGCCCTGATGTTCCAGGAGCACGCCCTCTTCCCGTGGCTGACCGCGGGCAAGAACATCGAACTCGCCCTGAAACTCCAGGGGGTTCCCAAGAACGACCGCCGTGCCAGGGCCGAGCAGCTGCTCGAACTGGTCCGGCTGAAGGGCGCGTACGGCAAGCGCGTCCACGAGCTGTCGGGCGGGATGCGCCAGCGTGCGGCGCTGGCCCGGGCGCTCGCCCAGGAGAGCAACCTGCTGCTGATGGACGAGCCGTTCTCGGCCCTGGACGCCATCACCCGGGACGTGCTGCACGACGAGCTGACCCGGATCTGGCAGGAGACCGGGGTCTCCGTCCTGTTCGTCACGCACAACGTGCGCGAAGCGGTGCGGCTCGCCCAGCGGGTGATCCTGCTGTCGTCCCGCCCGGGCCGGATAGCGCGCGAGTGGACGGTCGGCATCCCGCAGCCGCGCCGGATCGAGGACGCGCCCGTGGCCGAACTGTCCCTTGAGATCACCGATGTACTGCGTGGGGAGATCCGCCGTCATGGCCAGCACTGAGACGACCGCGGCCAAGGACGCCGGAAGTGTCGAGGCGGGCCTCGACGCGCTGGAGACGTCGACCGTCGGCCGCCCGACCTTCCGGCAGGTCTTCACCGCCAAGATCCTGCCACCGATCATCGCGCTCGCCGTGGTCCTCGTGGTCTGGACGCTCCTCGTCCCGGTCGTCGACGACCCGTCCAAGCTGCCCTCGCCCACCGCGGTGGGAGACGCGTTCAAGGACGCCTGGCTCAAGGGCGACCTGCTCGGCTACATCTGGACCAGTGTCAGCCGTGGCCTCCTCGGGTTCCTCTTCGCGCTGGTCATCGGCACCCCGCTGGGTCTGCTGGTGGCCCGGGTGAGGTTCGTGCGCGCCGCCATCGGCCCGATCCTGTCCGGCCTGCAGTCACTGCCGTCGGTGGCGTGGGTGCCGCCGGCCGTGATCTGGCTGGGCCTGAACAACTCGATGATGTACGCGGTGATCCTGCTCGGCGCGGTCCCCTCCATCGCCAACGGACTGGTCTCCGGTGTCGACCAGGTGCCCCCGCTGTTCCTGCGCGCCGGACGCACCATGGGCGCGACGGGCGTGAAGGGCATCTGGCACGTGGTGCTGCCGGCGGCGCTGCCCGGCTATGTGGCGGGCCTGAAGCAGGGCTGGGCGTTCTCCTGGCGCTCTTTGATGGCGGCGGAGATCATCGCGAGCTTCCCGGACCTCGGCGTGGGCCTGGGCCAGCTCCTGGAGAACGCGCGCACCGCCAGCGACATGGCCATGGTGTTCGAGGCCATCATCCTGATCCTGTTCGTCGGCATCGCGATCGACCTGCTGATCTTCAGCCCGCTGGAGCGCTACGTGCTGCGCAGCCGCGGTCTGCTGGTGAAGGGCTGAGGTCGCCCGTGCGCAGGCCGGTTCTGGTCGTCATCGCCCACGGCAGCCGCGATCCCCGGCACGCGGCGACCGTGCACGCCCTGGTACGGCGGGTACGGTCGCTGCGGCCCGGGTTGCGCGTGGAGACCGGCTTCCTGGACTTCAACGTCCCCTCGGTGCAGGGGGTGATGGAGTCCCTGGCGGCGGAGGGCGTCCGTGACGTGGTGGCCCTGCCGCTGCTGCTGACGCGCGCCTTCCACGCGAAGGCCGACATACCCGCCGTGCTGCGGGGCGCGCCCGCCCGGCTGCGGATCCGGCAGGCGGACGTGCTCGGGCCGTCCCCGCTGCTCCTGGCGGCCCTCGAACGGCGGCTGCACGAGGCGGGGCTGACTCCCGCCGACAAACCCTCGACCGGGGTCGTGCTGGCCTCGGCGGGGTCCAGTGACCCGGAGGCGATCGCGGTGATCGCAGAAATCGCGCGGGAGTGGCGGCACACCGGTTGGTGCGCCGTGCGGCCCGCGTTCGCCTCCGCATCCCTCCCGCGTACCGAGGACGCGGTACGGGAGCTGCGGGAACTCGGCTGTGCCCGGGTCGCGGTGGCCCCCTACGTCCTCGCCCCCGGCTTCCTGCCCGACCGGATCGCGCGAGGCGCGGCGCGGGCGGACGTGCTGGCCGAGGTGCTCGGCCCGGCCCCGGAGGTGGCCCGGCTGCTGCTGGAGCGGTACGACGCGGCCCGTACCCCCGCCCTGACGGCCGTAGGAGCCTGAGCGGGGTCTGCTTCGGGGTTCGCGGTCCGGCGCTCCCCTGTGACGTCGGACCGCGAACGGCCGGGCGGCGGCGCTCCGTCGAGCGGTGCCGCCGAGCCCGGCTCTTACTTCTGCGCCGTGGCCGGCGAACGTGTCACACCGGGTCCCTTACCGGTACGGTTGCCGACAACCCGCCCCGTGCGTCAGTCGACCGGGTGAGCACGGCGACACGGCGCAGGTGTATACGAACTCGGCATCCGGCTCGTGGCGCTGGACCCTGCCCCTGGGGCAGGGTCGAAAGTGCGGTCATGGACAGCTGCCTGAACCAGACGCCGTACAGCGATCCGGGCCCGCTCGACACCGCCGGCCTGCCCCGTGACCCGCGCGAGCTCACCCGCCTCGTCCGCGGGCTCGTCGTCCACCGGCTGGAGGGCGAACGGCTCGGACACGAGATCCCGCGGGACCGGCTGCACCACGACGGTGAGGCCCGCTACGTCCGCGAGATCCTGCGCATCCTGCGCGAGCGCAAGGACGCTCCGCTCACCGAGCCACGCTCCTACGACGAGCAGTTCGTCGGAACCTGCCGGGACTACTCCCTGCTGCTGTGCTCGCTGCTGCGGGCCACCGGGACGCCGGCGCGCCTCCGGGGCGGCTACGCCACCTACTTCGCCGAGGGTTTCCACGACGACCACTGGGTGACCGAGTACCAGCGGCCGGACGGCGGCTGGCGGCTCGCGGACGCGCAGGTGTCCGCGGACGTCTACGACGTGCCCTTCGACCCGCTGGACGTGCCCAGGGACCGGTTCGTGGTGGCGGGCCGGGCCTGGCGGGCCTGCCGGGCGGGCGAGGCCGATCCGGGCACGTTCGGGGTGTGGGCCGATCCCGGACTGCGCGGTCTGTGGCTCGTGCG
This sequence comes from Streptomyces sp. NPDC059224, assembly GCF_042754285.1. NCBI lineage: Bacteria > Bacillati > Actinomycetota > Actinomycetes > Kitasatosporales > Streptomycetaceae > Streptomyces > Streptomyces sp. NPDC059224. Next base: position 53,112 of record NZ_JBHZAN010000019.1, on the reverse strand, counting down.
CCACAACCTGGTCCTGGACCTCGCCGCCCGGCACGGCACCGAACCGCTGCCCTGGGACGGCTGGGGCCTCGCCGGTGGGCCGGACACCCCGGTCACGGCGGACGACCTGGCGCTTCTCGACACCGTGGCATCCACCGACGACCCCGACGGGCTGCGCCGCCTGGCCGCGGACCCACGGCTGGCCGTACCGCGCGAGATCGTGTCGGCGGCGCCCTTCCTCGGCCGGCGGACGGTCACGCTGCCGGGTCGGTGAGCTCCACCAGCTTGACGACCGTGTTCCAGTTGCGGGTGGTGGCGATCAGCCCCTTGTTGACCCGCGGCCGGGACAGCGCCTCCGCCAGCTTGGAACGGCCGAGGCCGTCCGGCGCGTACAGGTACAGCGCACGGTCGCCCAGGCGGAACTCCTCGGGGAGGTGGGCGGCGGGATCCATGTCCGCGAACCGCTCCGGCGCGAGCGGCGCGGAGAAGTAGGTGACGTGCAGTTGCCTGGCCTCCAGTTCGGCGGCCGGGAACGGGCAGGACTCGGCGACCGCCCTCAGATAGGCGTGGTCGCGGACGAGCACGTCGACGACGAAACCGAACCGCTCCTCGACCGCCCCGGCCAGCTCGGCGGCCAGCGATTCGGCGTCCCCCCGGGCGGCGGCGAAGACGGCCTGTCCGCTCTGGAGGTAGGTCTGCACCGACTCGTACCCGAGGCCGGTCATGAGCGCCCGCAGCTCGGCCATCGGGAGCTTCTTCCTGCCGCCCACGTTGATCCCGCGCAGCAGTGCCGCATACATCGTCATTCGAACACCTTAGAACGGCCGTCGTGCCCCGTGGGGGTGGGCACGACGGCCGTGCCGGGCATGCCGGACTGCCCGAAACTCTGGCCGATCGGACCGCTCCGGATCAACTCCTACACGCACCTGTGACTTGTTCAACAAGGTTCTGTAATCACAAAGCGGATCCCCGTCGTCGGAAGGGACAGCCCTGATCATCACCCCCGAGATGGGTCGATAGATGTAAGGGCCCGACATCCTCCCGGGCGACGAGAGCCGGCCGCCGGACTTCACCGGCCAGCACGAGGAGTCGGTCTCGTCCGCCCCATACCTTCGAATCGAACAGAGGAAGTCGTGAAGAATCCGTGGCGGCCGGGGCCGCCACCGCACACGAGGGGGGCGATCCGGTCATGGATCCCGTCATGGGAAACGGAGAGACGCGGGTGCGGGGCCTGGCCGCCCGGGCCGGCGGCTGGAGCGCCCGGCACCGCTGGGCCGCCGTCGGCATATGGGTGCTGTTCGTCGTCCTGGCCATGGGACTCGGCTCGGCGGCCGGGCGGGTCGACGTCGACGAGAGCGACCAGCTCAAGGGCGAGACCCACACCGCGGCGCGGATCATCGACGACGCGGGGATCAGGCAACCGGCGAGCGAGACGGTCCTGATCCAGTCCGAGGACCCGTCGGTCAAGGCCACGGACGCCGGGTTCAGGGCCGCCGTCGCGGACGTCGTCAAGGCGGTCGGCGGCACCGGCAGGGCCACCGGCATCACCTCGCCGTACACCTCCGGAACCATCTCGAAGGACGGCCGCAGCGCGCTGGTCCAGTTCGACATGCGGGGCGACGCGGAGACCGCCGCCGACCGGGTCGAGCCGGTCCTGGACGCGGTGGCCGGGGTGCAGAAGGCGCACGGCACGCTGCGGATCGCGGAGATCGGCGGCGCCAGCATGAACAAGCAGTACGCCGACGCCTTCGGCAAGGACTTCCAGCGGGCCGAGTACTCCGCCGTGCCGGTGGCCTTCGGCATCCTGCTGATCGCCTTCGGCGCACTGGTGGCGGCGCTGCTGCCGGTCGGTCTGGCGGTGACCGCGATCATGGCGACGATGGGCCTGATGGGCCTGGTCAGCCATCTGCAGCCGATGAGCGACACCGCCAACTCCGTGATGCTGCTGGTCGGCATGGCCGTCGGCGTCGACTACTGCCTGTTCTACCTGCGCCGGGAGCGCGAGGAGCGGGAGGCCGGCCGGGGCGCGGACGCGGCACTGCGGATCGCCGCCGCCACCAGCGGCCGGGCGATCATCGTCTCCGGCGTCACGGTCTGCGTGGCGATGGCGGGCATGCTGTTCACCGGCCTCGCCGAGTTCGAGGCGATGGGCCTGGCCTCCCTGATGGTCGTCGCGGTCGCCATGGTCGGCTCGGTGACCGTCCTGCCCGCGCTGCTCTCCCTGCTGGGCGGTCGGGTCGAGAAGGGCCGGATCCCGTTCCTGCGTCGCGCCAGGCGCGCCCACGGCCCCTCCGAGAGCCGGTTCTGGACCGCCGTGCTGCGCGGGGTGCTCGCCAGGCCGCTGGTCTCCGTGCTCGTCGCGGTCGGGGCGCTGCTCGCGGTCGCCGCGCCCGCCCTCGGCATGAAGACCTCCCAGCTCACCCTGGACCAGGAGTTCGGCGGCTCACTGCCGATCGTGCAGACCTACGACCGGGTCAACGAGGCCTTCCCCGGCGGTTCCGAACCGGCCGAGGTGGTCGTCAGGGCGAAGGACATCAACGCCCCCGAGGTCCGGCGGGCACTGACCGACTTCCGCGAGCAGGCGATCAGCTCGGGTGCCTCGCGCGGCCCGGTCGACATCAGGGTGCACGACGCCCAGAACGTCGCCCTGATCTCCGTACCGCTGGTCGGCGGCTCCGACCTGGACAGGGCCGGCGACAGCCTGGTGAAGCTGCGCGAGGAGGTACGGCCCGCCACGCTCGACAGGGTCGACGGGGTGCAGGCACCGGTGACCGGGAACGTCGCGGGCAACGAGGACTTCAACGACCAGCTGATGGGCTCGGTCGTGCCGGTCTTCGCCTTCGTGGTCGTCTTCGCCTTCCTCCTCATGCTGCTGTCGTTCCGCTCGCTGACGGTCGCGATCACCTCGATCCTGCTCAACCTGCTCTCGGTCGGCGCCGCCTACGGCATTCTCGTCGCCGTCTTCCAGCACGGCTGGGGCGCCTCCCTGGTGGGCGCGGAGGGCGTCGGCGCCATCGTCAGCTGGCTGCCGCTGTTCCTCTTCGTGATCCTGTTCGGCCTGTCGATGGACTACCACGTGTTCGTGGTCTCCCGGATCCGCGAGGCGCGGCTGCGCGGCCGGTCCACCAAGGACGCGATCCGGCACGGTGTGGTCACCACGGCCGGGGTCGTCACCAGCGCCGCCGTCATCATGGTGGCCGTGTTCGCGATCTTCGGCACACTGTCCATGCAGTCCATGAAGCAGATGGGCGTGGGCCTGGCCGCCGCGGTCCTCATCGACGCGACGCTCATCCGGGGTGTGCTGCTCCCGGCGGTGATGGCCCTGCTCGGCGAGCGCAACTGGTACCTGCCGCGCTGGCTGCACTGGCTGCCGGACCTCACCCACGACGAGTCCCCGGAGCCGGTGGCGCCCGCCGTGAACCGGGGGGAGCCGGACCGGCTGCCGGTCTGAGCTCCGGGCAACGCCCCCCGGCACAGGGCCCGTCGGTCTCCGGGTGAGCCGGCGGGCCCTGTTCAACGCCCGCGGGTGTTCAGCGCTGGTAGCGGGCGAGGACGAGGTTGCCGTCGTGCTCCAGGCGGTGGCGGAGTTCACCGAGGCCCATGGCGCCGCTGTAGTACGACTGGAGGGCGGGGGTGGCCACCTTGTCCTTCCACTCCGGGTAGCCGCGGACCGTCTGGGCGGGTGCGGGGCTGAGGTGGCCGGCCAGGGCGGTGCCGGTGGCCCAGCCGTCCGTGGCGGTGTGCAGGGCCGGGTCGTCCAGGGCCTGGGTGCCGGTGGGCAGCATCCAGTCGCCGAGGGCGAGCCGGACCATGTTCTCCGGCCGGAGCAGGAAGTCGATGAACTGGACCGCCTCCTTCCGGTGGGGGCTGTCCGCGGCGACGGACAGCGTCTGCGGGCTGACGCCCTGGGCGAGTCCGCCGGCGCCGGCCGGGGCGGGCAGCACCTGCCAGCGGAAGCCCTTCGGCGCCTGCTGGACGATCTGCTGACGGTAGGAGAAGCCCAGCGGGACCATCGCGTACTTGCCGCCGAAGAAGCCCGGCAGGGTGTCCGAGCCGCCGCTGCCCAGGGTGGACCCGGGCGCGCTGTGGTCGACGTCGACCTGGTCGTGGACGGTGCGCGGCACGACCTGGTCGGCGGCCCCGAACCGCACGGTCACCCTGCCGTCCGCCCCACGGTGGAAGAGTTGTCCGCCCTCCGACAGGGAGAGGTTGAGCGTGGCCGAGACGGGCTCCCTGAGCGGCCAGGCGACGCCGTACCTGCCGTCGCCGCTGAGTTCCCTGGTGACCTGCCGGAACTCGTCCCAGCTCCAGGGGTGCCCGGGGGTCGGTATGCGCACTCCCGCCTTCGCGAGCCAGGTGCTGTTGGCGATCAGCACTCTCGGCTCCTGGAGGAAGGGCACCCCGTAGATGCCGTCACCGAAGGTCGCCGTCCGCCAACTCCGCTGCGGGATGTCGGACTTGAGCCGCTCGGGCAGCAGGCCGGTCAGGTCGGCGAGGTAGCCGCCGTAGGCGAAGTCGGCGAGGTCGTCGGAGGCGTCGTGGATGATGTCCGGGGCTTCACCGCCCTCGAAGGAGGTGAGCAGCTGGTCGTGAACGCTGTCCCAGCTCCCCTGCACGTACGCGACCTTGACGCTCGGATGGGTGTCGTTCCACTCCTTCACCAGTTCCCTGTTGGCGGCGACCGAGTCCTCCTGCCAGGCCAGGGACTGGAAACGGAGGGTGATCGGACCGCCGTCGGCCCTCCCGCCCGCCGAGCAGCCGGCGAGCACGAGCAGCAGGACGAGGAGTGCCGTGCCGGTTCTGGTCCGCATCAGCTCTTCACCGCCCCGGTGAGCATCCCGCCCGTGATCCGCCGCTGGACGAGCGCGAAGACGACCAGCGAGGGCAGCGTGGCCAGGAAGGCGGCCGCGGCGAGGGGTCCGAGGTCGGCCACGCCCTCCGCGCCGATGAAGTGCGTGAGGACGACCGGCAGGGTCTGCTTCTCCGGTGTCTTCAGCAGCACCAGGGCGAAGAAGAACTCGTTCCACGCGGTGACGAAGGCGAACAGCCCGGTCGCCACGATCCCGGGCGCCAGCAGCGGTGCCGTCACCGACACCAGGGTCCGCAGCCGACCGGCCCCGTCCACGGCCGCGGCCTCCTCCAGTTCGACGGGGACCGCGCGGACGTAGCCGCCGAGCATCCACAGCGCGAACGGCAGCGACCACACCACGTACACCATCACCAGCCCGAAGAGGGAGTCGATCAGCCGCAGGTTCTTCAGCACCAGGAACAGCGGGATGATCACCAGCACGAACGGGAAGGCCTGGCTGACCACCACCCACCCGGTGGCCGCCCTCGACAGCGCCCCGCGCCGCCGGGCCATGACGTACGCCATCGGCGTCGCGAGCAGTACGGCGATGACCGCGGCGGCGAGCGCGGCGAGCAGCGAGTTGAGGCCGGCGCGCAGCAGGGGCTGTTCGTCGAAGGCCTGCCGGAAGTTGGCCAGGGTCGGGTGCCGGGGGATCCAGGTGGGGTGCAGACTGCCCAGCTCGGTCGGGGACTTGAAGGCCGTGGAGAGCAGCCACAGCAGCGGGAAGGCCAGGAAGACGAGGTAGCCGAGGAGGGCCGCGTACTGGGCGACGCGAGCGCCGGTGCGGGTCCTCACTCCTCCTCGCCTCCCCGCAGCCGTCCCGCCAGGAAGACGGCCAGCACAATGGCGATCACCGCGACCATCACACAGCCCATTGCCGCCGCGTAGCCGAACTGTCCGTAGCGGAAGGCCTCTTCGTAGGCGAACAGCATGGGCAGCCTTGTCTTGCCGCCGGGACCTCCGCTGGTCAGGACGTAGACCAGGGCGAAGGAGTTGAAGTTCCAGATGAGGTTCAGCGCGGTGACCGCCAGGGCGACGGGTCTGAGGGCGGGCCAGGTGACCGTCCGGAAACGGCGCCAGGCGCCCGCGCCGTCCACGGCCGCCGCCTCGTGCAGTTCGCGCGGGGTGTTCTGCACTCCGGCGAGCAGGGCGACCGTGGTCTGCGGCAGGCCGGCCCAGACGCCGACCACGATCACGGCGGGCAGCGCGGTGCCGAGGCCGCTGAGCCAGTCCCGGCCGTCGCCGAGACCGAGGTCGCGCAGGGTCTCGTTGAGGATCCCCGCGTCCGGGTTGTAGACCAGCCGCCACATGACGCCGACCACGACCTCGGGCATCGCCCAGGGCACGACGGCCAGGGCGCGGGCCAGCCAGCGCAGCCGTAACTCCTGGTCGAGGAGGAGGGCGAGACCGAGGGCGAGCAGGAACTGGGGGACGGTGACCCCGACGGCCCACACCAGGCCGATCCGGAACGACTCCCAGAAGAGCGTGTCGTGCAGGAGGTCCTGGAAGTTGAGGCCGCCGATCCACCGGGTGGCGGCCGTGCGGCCGGACTGCGCGTCGGTGAAGGCCAGCAGGATCCCGTAGAGCAGCGGGCCGACACTCAGGACGAGGATCGGGATCAGTGCGGGCAGGACCAGGAACCAGGCGCCGTGGCCGGTCAGGCGTGCGGCGGCCGGTCGCCGCACGGTGGCCACGTTCGTCGCCAATGCCACGTCATCCCCCTTTGCGCGGCCCGGTCGGGCCCCGTCATGGTCGTGAAGGCAGGTGCTCCCGTCAAGGCACTGCGCACATGGCGCGACCTCCGTGGATGCGAGACTGGCCGGCGGACGGCGCGCAGACGGTGCCGTGTGCACCCGCACAGCGGTGGGCGCGTGGGCGCCGGGAAAACGGACTCGGAGGCGGACGATGGACGAGGCAACGGCGCGGGACGTACTGGCCGCGGCGGGCGTACTGCCCGGTGCGGGGGCCGGCGCCGCGCTCCTCGCCCTGGGCGAGAACGCGGTGTTCGGCGCCGGGGACCTGGTGGTGAAGGTCGGCCGGGACGCCGAACTCCTCGACCGGGCCCGGCGCGAGCTGGAGATCGCCGGGTGGCTGGCGGAGGCGGGCGTCCCGGCCGTGCGGGCCGCCGAGCCGAAGGCACGGCTCGTGGAGGGCCACCCGGTGACCGTGTGGCACCGGCTGGCAAACCCGGTGCGGCCGGCCGAGCCGCGTGATCTGGCCGGACTGCTGCGGATCGTGCACGCGCTGCCGGCCCCTTCCTTCGTGTTGCCGCCCCGCGAGCTGCTGGGCGGTGTGGAGCGCTGGCTGCGGCTCGCGGGCGATGCGATCGACCCTGCCGACGCGGCGTATCTGCGCGCGCGCCGGGACGGATTCGCGGCGGCCGCGGCCGCGCTGACGCCGCGACTGGCTCCGGGGCCGATCCACGGGGACGCACTGCCCCGCAATGTGCACGTCGGACCGGACGGGCCGGTCCTGGTCGACCTGGAGACCTTCTCGTCCGACCTGCGCGAGCACGACCTGGTGGTCATGGCGCTGTCCCGGGACCGGTACGGGCTGCCGGCCGATGCCTACGATTCCTTCGTCGCCGCCTACGGGTGGGACGTGCGGGAGTGGGAGGGGTGCGGCGTGCTGCGCGGGGCCCGGGAGACGGCGAGCTGCGCGTGGGTCGCCCAGCACGCGCCGAGCAACCCGAAGGCGCACGCCGAGTTCGAACGCCGGGTGGCGTCGCTCCGGGACGGCGACGAGTCGGTGCGCTGGTATCCCTTCTGAGCCGCGGACGCTGAGCAGCACCCTCCCCGAAGGCCCGCGGGGCCGTGTCGGATGTGCGGCTACCGCCGCGTGGGCGCGACCGGCCCCCACCGGCCCGCGCCGGACGAATCAGGTGACCGGCCCGGCACTCAGACCGCTTCGGCCAGCTCCCGCAGCGGCCACGCCCCGTCCACCACGGCGTCGGCCTCTCCCTTGCGCCGCAGGAACTGCTGGAAGTCCGCCGCCCATTGCGCGTACCACTCCACCTGACGCCGGTGGAGTTCGGCCGGGCCCAGGGCCGCGATCTTCGGATGACGGTCGGCTATCGCCCCGGCCAGCCGGGCCGCGGCCACCGCGTCGGCCGACGCGTTGTGGGCGGCGGCGAGGGTGACACCGTACTCGGCGCAGACCGCTTCGAGATTGCGCTTGCCGCGGCGGTAGCGGTCGACCCAGCGGTCGATGGTGTACGGGTCGATGACCGGCGCCGGGTCGAGGCCGCCGAGGCGGTCGGAGAGCGACGGCAGGCCGTGCCGGCGCAGTTCCGCCGAGAGCAGGGTGAGGTCGAAGGTCGCGTTGTACGCGACCACCGGGACGCCCGTCTTCCAGTATCCGGTGAGGACGTCCGCAAGGGCGTCGGCGACCTGGTCGGCCGGGCGGCCCTCGGCGGTCGCCCGCTCGTTGCTGATGCCGTGCACGGCCACCGCGTCGGCCGGGATCTCCACGCCCGGGTCCGCCAGCCACTCGCGGCGGCCCAGCTCCTGCCCGGCCCTGACCTCGATCACGGCGCCCGTGACGATGCGCGCCTCGCGCGGATCCGTACCCGTCGTCTCCAGATCGAAGCCGATCAGGAGTTCCTGGTGCCAGCCCATGGGCGGTCCCCCTTCTTGGTGGTGCTTTCCCCCAGTGGTGTCCACCCTCGCATGCGCCACTGACAATCAGGGGACCGCGTTCCGCTTACCGTCGCGCCCGCCTCAGGAGACAGGGCGCGAATCCGCCCAGGCCATTTCGAACTCCTCACGGTATGTCGGGAAGAGTCCCGCTTCCAGGGCGTCGACCGACTTGACCACCTTGTCGCCGTTGCGCAGCACGAGCACCGGCGACTCCATGCCCCGCGCACCGCGCAGATAGGACTGGACGATCGCGACGCCGTCGGCGCCGTCGCCGTCCACCAGGTAGGCGGAGAAGCGGGGGGTGTCGTCGTAGACCTGGATCTCGAAGGCTCCCGGATCGCGCAGCCGGGAGCGGACCCGGCGCATGTGGAGGATGTTCATCTCGACCGAACGGGAGAGTTCGCCGCGCTTCATCCCGAGCTCGCGCTCGCGGCGCTTGATGGCGCTGGAGGCGGGGTTGAGGAAGAGCAGCCGGACCCGGCAGCCGGTCTCGGCGAGCCGCACCAGGCGGCGGCCGGAGAAGTTCTGCACCAGCAGGTTGAGGCCGATGCCGACGGCGTCCAGCCGGCGGGCACCGCCGAAGAGGTCCTCGGCCGGGAACTGGCGCATGAGGCGGACCCGGTCGGGGTGGACGGCGACGACGTCCGCGTAGCGGTCGCCCACCAGGTCCTCCACCGCGTCCACCGGCAGCCGGCGCGCGGAGGGCACGTCACCGCCGGTGCCGAGCATCTCCAGGAGCCGGGCGGAGGCCCGTTCGGCCTGGCCCAGGACGGCCTCGGAGAGCGCCCGGTTTCGGGAGACGACGTTGCGGGTCACCTCCAGCTCGTCGAGGGCGAGTTCGACGTCGCGGCGTTCGTCGAAGTACGGCTCGAAGCACGGCCAGTGCTGCACCATCAGCTCGCGCAGCTGCGGGAGCGTCAGGAAGCTGATCACGTTGTCGTCGGCCGGATCCAGCAGGTAGCCCTTGCGGCGGCTGACCTCGCGGACCGCGACCGCCCGCTGGACCCATTCCTGACCGGCGGGCCCGGCCGCGGCGACCACCCACTCGTCGCCGTGGACGGGTTCGTAGATGGGCCGCAGCACGGCGGCCACGACCGTACGCAGCCGCTGTTCGACGAGGTTCAGCCAGATGTAGGCACGGCCGGCCCGCTGGGCGCGCGTACGCACCTCCAGCCAGGCGTCGGCGTCCCACTCCAGCTCCGGACCGATGGAGCCCGAGGCGTCCATCGGCCGGGCCAGGGACACCGCGCCGGGCGGGACGTCTGTGGAGTTCCCCTCGTGACCCTCGTCACCAGGGGGCAACTCCAGGCCTCCCGAGCCCACCCGTGCACCGCCTTCCGCTCCCCCGAAACTACCCCGTGCCAACGATCAAGGAAGGGTACTCCGGGAGCGGTAGGCGGTGCAGCAGGATGGACAGGTCGTTTCTCAACTACCGTTTCCGGGCTGTCCGTTCTGATCAGCGAGAGCGGCCGGAGTGAGCGGATTCATAGCGGTGACGTCCCGCGGGGCGATGGAGAAGCCCTGCCAGTGGACCGGCATCGGCTGCTGGTCCTCGTCGCGCGCGATGTGGTGGAAACCGACGTTCACCCAGACCACGGGGTTGGTGAGGGTCTGCCCGTTCACCCACCGGTCGACCGTCCTCGGGTGACCGTTGGCGCAGCCCGGGTTGTTGCTGGCGAACAGCTCGCACTTGTCGTACTGGGTGAAGTAGACGTCGTGCTTGGTGAAACCGTGACCCGGGTACTTGTTGGTGGCGCCCTGGACGATCTCGTACGAACGGGCGTGCCCGTCCTTGTTCTTGCCCGCCGTGCTGACCACGCGCCACCAGCGCATGTTCTTGGAGTCGCCGGCGAGTTCCTTGGTGACGTTGGTGCGGGTGGTCTTGTTGGTGGGCGCCTCCTGACCGTGCACGGGCGCGCTGACCACCGAGTCGTACTGCTCGACGCGGCTCTTGGAGGAGCCGTCGAGGTCGAAGTCCAGCTTCCAGAAGACGTTGTGGCTGTGGCTGGTGGCATAGGCGTGGGCGCCCTTGCCGATCGGCCAGCCACGGCCGTCACCGGCGTCGTAGTCGCCCGGCGAAAGGCTGCCGGTGGCACCGACGTTCATGTTGATCGTGCCGTCGTCCTGGAACCGCCACTCGGTCATGTACTCGTACCAGCCGACCTTGTTGACGGTGTAGACCAGCAGGTCCTTGCCCTGCTGCTGGTACACCCGGTTGCCGGTGTCGGCCTGCATCCGGTACGCGTGTCCGCGCGAACGGGTCGTGGTGCACAGGCCGTTGACGTTCGGGTGGGCCGGGTCCCAGGCGTCGGGGACCTTGACGGTCCTGATGGTGCCGCTGGGGCACTCGGCCGAGGCGAGCGGGACCAGGCCCTGGGCGAACCCGAAGCCGGTCAGGTCGTCGTACTCGACGCTGCCGTCGTCGTAGGGGACGTCGATCTGGCCGAGGCGGGCGCTGGAGAGGACCTTGATCGGGGCAGACTCGCCCTTGGGCTGGTAGGAGATGTGCTCCAGGACCAGCCCGGCCTTGCTGTCGTAGCGCCAGCACATCCGCCAGGTGGTACCGGTGGAGAGCTTCTGCTCGATCCGGTAGGCGGCGGAGCAGTCGGCGGCGGCTGCGGCGGCCTGCTTCGGCTGGGCGGCCGCGGGGCCTGCCGCCGTGGTCGCGCCGGCGGCCAGCGCCGCTGCGGACAGGCCCACGGCGGCCGTCCGGCGGGCGCGACGGATTCTGTTCGGTTGCATGACGAAGTGACTCCTCGTGCGGGAGATGCAGTCGAGATAAGGAGTGAGGACGGGCGGGCCCGGCCGGTTCAGCGGGCGAGCTTCACGACCTTGCGCGCGCTCAGGTCGACGATCAGGGAACGGGCGTCGATCCAGGGTCCGTTCTTGACCTTCGGGAAGAGCCGCACGCAGCGGTGTTCGCCGCACTTGTCGAGCGCGGCCGGCTGGGCGCCCTCAGTTGCGCGGTAGACCGCGCTGTTGAGCAGCAGCTGCTGCTCCGGGGAGGTGAGGTCCGCGCCCGTGGCGTCCTTGAAGTCCGCCTTCAGTCCGGCGCCGAGCGGGTCGGCGACGAGCAGCTGGAGCGCCTCGACGTTCTCGTCATGGCTGAGCGGCGGCTGGACGCCCTGCCGGGTGGTGGTCCGCTCGACCTTCCCGGTGTCGAGGTTGACGGTCCGGGTGACGAGGCTGTCGTCCCGGTAGTCGTAGAACGTCACGTCGGCGCGCCGTGGCGCGTTCGTGGCGTCCAGTTCGCTCGCGTCCGGCTCGGCCAGGTCGATGCTGATCCGCTGTGGGCCGCGCCGGCCCTCGACGTTCTCCCCGGCGTTGAACATCTGCTTGGTCAGAGCGAGTTGTTCGACGCGCTTGGTCTCGTCGTCGGTCAGCGGGTCACTGCCCGTGCCCTTCTTCCCCTCGGCCGGCGCCCGTTCCACCACGCCCGGCTCGACGGCGGCCGTGCCCTGCCCCGCCTGCTGGGCGACGACCGAACCGGTCCCGTCGCTCCCTCCCGAGTCGTCAGCCCCGGCCGTACCCGGCAGGGTTATCCCGACCATCACGGCGGTCCCCGCCACCGCCAAGCCCGCACCGGCCACCACCTTGCCCAGATGGCGGTGCACTATCTTGCGCACATCTTCCCCCTACTCCCCCTTGGTCACAGGGAGTACGTGTCTGCCCCACTGGTTCGGCACACTTCGCCCCGGGGGCGCTGTGTGCACTGGTCGCGGGGTAAGAGGGACGTAAGTCACCTGGGGTTCCATTACTTTCGGGCAGACTCATGACCAAGGCGCCCCCGCGCGCCATGCACACCTGGAAGAGTCGACTTCATGCAGGTCTGGCCTGGAGAGGCATATCCGCTCGGCGCCACGTACGACGGCGCCGGGACCAACTTCGCGGTGTTCACGGAGACCGCGGACCGAGTGGAGCTGTGTCTGCTGCACGACGACGGCTCCGAGACGGCGGTGGAACTGCGCGAGAGCGACGCCTTCGTGCGCCACGCGTACCTGCCGGGGGTGATGCCCGGGCAGCGTTACGGCTTCCGGGTGCACGGTCCGTACGACCCGGGACGCGGGCTGCGCTGCAACTCGGCGAAGCTGCTGCTCGACCCCTACGCGAAGGCGGTCAGCGGGTCGGTGCGCTGGGGCGAGGAGGTGTACGGCTACCACTTCGGCGACCCCGACAAGCGCAACGACCTGGACTCGGCCCCGCACACCATGACCTCGGTGGTGATCAACCCGTACTTCGACTGGGGCGACGACCGGCGGCCGCGCACCGAGTACCACCACACGGTGATCTACGAGGCCCATGTCAAGGGCCTGACCATGCGCCATCCGGGCCTGCCCGAGGAGCTGCGCGGCACCTATGCGGGTCTCGCGCACCCGGCCGTCATCGAGCACCTGACGGAGCTGGGCGTCACGGCGCTGGAGCTGATGCCGGTCCACCAGTTCGTCAACGACCACCGGCTGGTCGACATGGGCCTGAACAACTACTGGGGCTACAACACGATCGGTTTCTTCGCCCCGCACAACGCGTACGCCTCCTGGGGCGACCGCGGCCAGCAGGTCCTGGAGTTCAAGTCGGCGGTCCGGGCGCTGCACGAGGCCGGTATCGAGGTGATCCTGGACGTCGTCTACAACCACACCGCCGAGGGCAACCACCTGGGCCCGACGCTGTCATTCCGGGGCCTGGACAATCCGTCGTACTACCGGCTGACCGACGACCCCCGCTACTACATGGACACCACCGGCACCGGGAACTCCCTGCTGATGCGGTCCCCGCACGTGCTCCAGATGATCATGGACTCGCTGCGGTACTGGGTCACCGAGATGCACGTCGACGGCTTCCGCTTCGACCTGGCGGCCACGCTGGCCCGGCAGTTCCACGAGGTGGACCGGCTGTCGTCCTTCTTCGACCTGGTGCAGCAGGACCCGGTGGTCTCCCAGGTGAAGCTGATCGCCGAGCCCTGGGACGTGGGCGAGGGCGGCTACCAGGTGGGCAACTTCCCGCCGCTGTGGACCGAGTGGAACGGCAAGTACCGCGACACCGTGCGGGACCTGTGGCGCGGCGAGCCGCGCACGCTCGCGGAGTTCGCGTCCCGGCTGACCGGCTCCTCCGACCTCTACCAGGACGACGGCCGCCGCCCGCTGGCCTCCATCAACTTCGTGACCTGCCACGACGGGTTCACCCTGCACGACCTGGTGTCGTACAACGAGAAGCACAACGCGGCCAACGGCGAGGACAACCGGGACGGCGAGAGCCACAACCGCTCGTGGAACTGCGGGGCGGAGGGACACACCGACGACCCGGGGGTCCTCGAACTGCGCGAACGGCAGATGCGCAACTTCATCGCCACGCTGATGCTGTCCCAGGGCGTGCCGATGATCGGGCACGGCGACGAGTTCGCGCGCACGCAGCAGGGCAACAACAACGCGTACTGCCAGGACAACGAGGTGTCCTGGGTGGACTGGCCGGGTCCCGAGGACGAGAGCGGTCTGCTGGCCTTCACGCGCGCGATGGCGCGGCTGCGCAAGGAGCACCCGGTGTTCCGGCGCCGCCGCTTCTTCCACGGCCGCCCGGTGGAGGGCACCCACGACGAGCTCTCCGACATCGCGTGGTTCACCCCCGAGGGCCACGAGATGGCCCAGCAGGACTGGGGGTCGGCACAGGCGTCGGCCCTGACGGTGTTCCTCAACGGCAACGCGATCTCGGAACCGGGCACCCGCGGGGAGCGGATCGCCGACGACTCCTTCCTGCTGATGTTCAACGCGTCACCGGAGCCGCTGGAGTTCCTGGTGCCGATCAACCACGGCCGGCAGTGGGAGGTGGTGGTCGACACGGCACGCGCGGAGCCGGTGCCACCCGGGCCGAAGGTGGACGGCGGGACCCGCCTGACGTTGGTGGGCCGGAGCCTGACCGTTCTGCAGAGGCCGGCGTAGAGCGCCCCTTCAGGGACGCGGAGAACTGCGCGACCCGCCCCCACCGGACCCGCGCTGTGACACAAACGTCCACAGCGCGGGTACGTAGCTCTCCATGACAGCCGAGCCGATCCCCGCCGCCACGCCCACCTCCACCTACCGCCTCCAGCTCCAGCCCGGCTTCCCCTTCTCGGCCGCCGAGGCCGCCGTGCCCTATCTCTCCTCGCTCGGCATCTCCCACCTGCACCTCTCCCCCGTCCTGGAGGCCGTCCCGGGCTCCACGCACGGCTACGACGTCGTCGACCACGCGCGCGTGCGGGAGGAGCTCGGCGGCGAGGAGGGGCTGCGTGCGCTCGCGCACACCGCGCGGGCGCACGGTCTCGGTCTCGTCGTCGACATCGTGCCGAACCACATGGCCATGTCCCCCCGGCACAACCACGCCCTGTGGGAGGTGCTGCGGGAGGGCCCCAAGTCTCCGTACGCGCGCTGGTTCGACATCGACTGGCAGGCGCAGGGCGGGCGACTGCTGGTGCCGGTGCTCGGCGGCCCGGTCGGCGAGGTGCTCGAACAGCTCACCGTCGACGGCGACGTGCTGCGCTACCACGAGCACGTCCTCCCGCTCCGGGAGGGCACCTCGGACCTGCCGCTGCCGGAGCTCCTGGACGCCCAGTGGTACCGCCCGGTGTGGTGGCGGCTGGCCCGGACCGAACTGAACTACCGGAGGTTCTTCAGCATCTCGGAGCTGATCGGGGTGCGGGTGGAGGACCCGGAGGTCTTCGAGGCCACCCATGCCAAGATCCTCCAGCTGCTGCGCGAGGGGGTGGTGGACGGGCTGCGCGTCGACCACCCCGACGGGCTGGCCGACCCCGACGGTTACCTCGCCCGGCTGCACGAGGCGGCCGGCGGACGCTGGACGGTCGTGGAGAAGATCCTGGCCGACGGCGAGCGGCTGCCGGGCGGCTGGCCGGTCGCGGGGACCACCGGGTACGACGCGCTGCGCCAGGTGGACGGTCTGTTCACGGATCCCGCCGGTGCCGGTGATCTGCTCGCCGGCTACCGGCGGTTCGCGGCGCCCCAGACGGACCGGGGCGGCGACTGGGCGGCGACCGTGCGGCGGGCCGCGTACAAGGTCCTCACCCACGAGCTGGCGGCCGAGACGGACCGGCTGACCCGGGCCGCCGCGCGCGCGTGCACGACGTCGCCGGACCCCGCGCTGCGCGACCGGGCGCCCTGGGCGCTGCGCATCGCGCTCGAGGAACTGCTGGTGCGGATGCGGGTGTACCGGCCCTACGCCTCCGGTGACGCGGCCGAGGTGGTCACCGGACAGGCGGCCGAGGAGGCCCGGTCGGCCTTCATGGTGCCCGAGGAGGGCGGGGCGGTGGACGTGGTGCGCGGGCTGCTGCTGTCGGGGGACGACGGGCCCGTGCCCGCGGAGTTCCGGACGCGGTTCGCGCAGACCTCCTCGGCGCTGCGGGCCAAGTCCGTGGAGGACACGGCGTTCTACCGCTACGTGCCGCTGCTGGCCGCGACCGAGGTGGGCGGATCTCCCGGCAGCCCGGGCGTCCGCCCCGGCGACTTCCACGCGTACTGCGCGCGCGTGCAGCGGGACTGGCCGCTGACCGGGACGGTGGTGACGACGCACGACACCAAGCGCAGCGCCGACGTGCGGGCGGCGCTGGCCGTGCTGACGGAGTGCCCGGAGCGGTGGGCGGACGTGCTGACCGAGGTGACCGGGGACGGCGCTGGCGTACCGGACGCGCAGCTGGCCTGGGCGGCCTGGCAGACGGTGTTCGGGCTCGGTCCGGCCGCCCCCGAGCGGGTACAGGGGGCGCTGCTGAAGCATGTGCGGGAGGCGGGCCTGTTCACGAGCTGGACGGAGCAGGAGCCGCCGTACGAGGAGGCGGTGGCCTCGTTCGTCGCGGCGGGGCCGTGCGGGCCGCCAGGAGAGCGCGTGGCGGCCTTCCGGGCTTCGGTGGCCCCGCACGTCCGGGCGAACGTCCTCGGCACGGCCCTGGTCCATCTGACGATGCCGGGTGTGCCGGACGTCTACCAGGGCACGGAGGGCGAGTTCCGGGCGCTGGTGGACCCGGACAACCGGCGGCCGGCCTCCTTCCCGCCCGAGCACCCGGGTGAGAAGGACGCGGTGACGGCGGCGGCGCTCCGCCTGCGGGCCCGCCGCCCGGGCGCCTTCGGCGTCACGGCGACGTACGCGCCGCTGCCGGCCGAGGGTGCGGCCGCCGCGCACTGTCTGGCGTTCACGCGCTCCGGGGAGGTCGTCACCGCGGTGACCCGGCTGTCGCTGCGGCTGGCCGGGGCGGGCGGCTGGGGCGACACCGTCCTGCCGCTGCCGCCGGGGCGCTGGGCGGACGTGCTGGCACCGGAGCGCGAGTTCACGGGGCACGCGCGCGTGGCCGAGCTCTTCGGGGCGCTGCCGGTGGCACTCCTCGAGCGAGTCGACGGCGACGGCGAGGGCGAGGGCGACGGCGACGGCGACGGCGACGGCGACGGCGACGGCGACGGCGGGGAAGCCGACGGGCGCTGAGGGTCCCGCCGACCTCACATTCACTCGAACGGGTGAATATGAGGCCGGGTCGCGGGGTTGCCGAAACCCGGCGGCCACCCGGCCGCGTCGGTAAAGGTGCGCGGAGCCGTTCCGCGCCCCGTAACGGCTTCGCACCCCGGCCGGCGCCAACCGTCCCGTCGGCCGACGGCGCATGCACCTGGGCGCCCCCTGGAGCCTCCCCCGGGAGGTTCTTGACAGTTCACCTATGCCGTGCGGGACTGGGGAATGCGAAGCCGGGCGGACAAGTCGGGGGTGAGTCTCCTGCCGGAGCTGCGTTACCCCAGTGTTCCCGAACTCGTCGTGACCGCCCGGGCGCTGGCCGCTCACCGGCCCGGCCTGTGCACGTTGCGGCAGATCGGCGTCTCCCGCGCGGGCAGACCGCTGCACCTGCTGTCCGTCGGGCACGCCCGGCGGGCGGTGCTGGTGGTCGCGGGCGCCCACGCCAACGAGCCGGCCGGCGGCGGCACCCTCCAGGTGCTCGCCGAACGGGTGCTGAAGGAGCGGGACCTGCGGGCGGAGACCTCCTGGCACTTCCTGCTGTGCGCGGACCCGGACGGGGCGAGCCTGCACGTCACCCCGGCACCGCGCAGCCTGCTCGACTACCACCACGGCTTCTACCGCCCGGCGGGGCCCGAACAGCCCGAGTGGTCGCCCTCGGTGCTGCCCCCGGACCGGCTGCCGCCCGAGACACTGGCCCTGCTCGGCGTGATCGACGAGGTGCGGCCCTACCTCCAGGTGACCCTGCACGGCACCGATCTGGGGGGCAGCTGGGTGCAGTTGACGAAGGACGTGCCGGGGCTCGCCGAACCGTTCGCCAAGTCCGCGGCGGAGCTGCACATCCCGGTGGAGACGGGCGCCTCGGACGCCGCGGGCTGGCCGGCCTCCGGTCCCGGGGTGCGAGTGATGCCGGATCCGGGGTCGGGGGTCGCCTACCCGAGCCTGCCGGACGACGCACGGCACAGCACCTGGTACCACGCGCACCGCTACGGCGGGCTGACGGCCGTGGTCGAGGTGCCGATGTGGGCGAGCGACCTGGTCGACGACCCGACGCCGCATCCGGCGCCGGCCGCGGCGATGCGGCGGCTGGCGGGCCGGCTGCTGCGGGACTCGCGGGAGGTGGAGCGGGTGCTGGCCGAGGCGCTGCCCCGGCTGAACGGCCTCCTGGACGGTCCGCTGCTGCGGGCGGCCCGCTGGGCGCTGGAGCTGATCCCCGGGCTCGCCGAGGACTGGATCCACCGGCCGCCGATCGATACCACGAGGGCGTACGTGGGCAGCGTGGACGCCTTCGGGAGGCGGCTGCCGTTGCGGGCCGCGTCGATGCTGCTGCGGGTGCTGCGGGAGGCGGACGACCGTACGGCGCCCCGGCTGGAGGAACTGGTGTCCGGCTGGTGCGACGCGTACGGGGAGCGCTTCCAAGCCCGCTGGGTGCCGTTGGAGCGCCAGGTGGAGCACCAGTCCAGGACGGTGCTCGCGGCCGCGCAGCACGCCCGCGAGCGGGCGGCGTGAGGCTCCGGGGCCGGGCCGGTGGAGCATGTCCCCCGGGAGCCGCACGCCGCCGGCGGGTTCAGCGGTCGAGGGCGAAGACCGGTCCGGTGCGGGCCGCCAGCCCGCAGGAGTTCGAGAACGTCTCGCGGTACTCGATCGGCCGGCCGTTCCACTGCCCGCGCGCCTGCGCGGTCACGGGGGCGTAGATCATCGGGCACACGGCGTCCTTGAGCGGGGTGAGGCGGTCGATGTCCCCGCCCACCGCGTCGAGTTCGGCGCAGGCCTCGGCGGCGCGGGCATGCCCCTGGAGCGGGTCGCACAGCAGGAACGTGCCGCGGGTGTCGCCGGACCCGCTGTCGCCGCTGGTGACGGTCAGATACAGGTAGCCGCCGTCGCGGGCGGCGCCGGGCGCGGCCTGGGCCGGGCCGGCGGCGAGGAGGGCGGCGGCCGCCAGCAGGGCACCGCCGGCCGCGGTCGCTCTGATCAGATGAGTCATTCCCTGTGCATCGGCACGGCGGGCTCGGCGCCCCAGCCCGGCTCACCCGAACGGGCACGCACGCGCGCGTGGCGGTGCGCCAGCTCGAAGGCGCTCAGGACCACCCGCGTCTGGTACTCGGCCTGCCGGGCGACCGGGATCCAGCGAGCGCCGAAGGCCTGCTGGTAGTCCGCGCACCAGGTGTCGATCAGCCGGTCCAGGTCGGGCAGGGCGCCGGTGGGGTCGTGCCCGGTGGAGCGCAGCAGGCGGTGCAGCAGCCCGGCGGTACGCAGGACCAGCCGGCGTCCGGCGATCCGCAGGGCGGCCAGATGGGCGGTGCCCAGCGGGGGCAGCGGGCGGGCGCTGCCCGCGTCGGCACCGGGGTCCCACGCGTCGGCGAGGCCCGGCCAGACCAGCAGGTAGTCGTCCACCGGCGCGAGCAGCCGGGCCGCGTCCGGCGCGGCGGACAGCTGGGGCCGGATCCGGGCCAGGACGCCCTCCAGGAGGTGGGCGTCGTGCCGCAGGGTCCGGCTGACGGCGCGCAGCGCGTTGTCCCGGTCGGCGAGCGGTGCGCCGTCCTGGACGGCGGCCACACCCCACATGGGCGCCTCGACGATGGCGGTGACGGTGCCGTGCCGGTGCGGACGGAACCAGGTGGACTCGACGGCCGCCTCGGTGATGGCCGCGGGCAGACCGCCCCGCCGGGGCGGCGGTACCCGGTAGACGGCCGGGCCCAGGGAGGGCCAGTACAGGGTGTCGTAGGGCCCGAGTTCGCGGGGGATGCCGAGCCGGCTCGCGGTGTGGGCGAGCCGCGGGGCGAGGCCCGGCAGGTCGTCGGTCAGCTCGACGAAGCCGCCGCCCACGTCGACGCCGTGCAGCGAGCACTGGAGGACGGGCCGCAGTTCGTCCTGGAGGTCCAGCAGGGCCCGGGTCTCGGGCAGCGCGACGGCGTCGGCCCCGTCGGGCAGCCATTCGGGCTGCTCCAGGAAGCCGGGCCGGAAGAAGTTCCGGAAGTAGTGGCCGAGGGTGTACGGGCCCGCCAGCCAGCCCTCGTTGCGGCGCGCGCCGTCCGGGTCCAGACACAGCAGCAGGTTCCAGGTGGCGTCGGCGTCCTCGGTCAGCCGGGGGCCGGCCAGGACCCGGTCGGCGAGGCGGAGCACGGTGGCGCCGCCGACGGGTTCGTTGGCGTGCGGGCCGGCCACCACGAGGGTGTGCCTGCTGCCGTGACCGATCGAAAGCAGCCACAGCGGAGTGCCCGCACGGGAGGTCCCGATCCGGCGCAGCCGAGCGTCCCGGGGATGGTCGGCGACCAGTGCGGCCGCCCGCGCGGACAGCTCGTCCACAGACAAAAAGCGGTGGAGGGGCGGCAGGGCACACCTCCACGATGCTGCGCCGTCGAGTCACATGATGTACATGGAGTACGCACAGTCAGTCACGACTTGGGGGGTACGTCAACACCGCGGCGGACATACGTTTTTCAGCCACTCAAGACAAGGCGCGAACTCAGTGCGCGGAGAGCCGGAAGCACACCCGGCCGAAGCCGATCTGGTCGCCCTCGCGGACGACGGCGGCGCCGGTCACCCGGCGGCCGTTGACGGTCGTGCCGTTGGTGGAACCGAGATCCCTGAGGACCCACAGGCCGCCCTGGCGGCGGAGTTCGGCGTGCACCCTGGAGACCGTCTCGTGGTTGAGCCGCAGCCCGTTGGCCGGGTCGCGGCCGATGCGCAGCGGGTGTCCGGTGCCGGGGTGCGGCAGCAGCAGTTTGGGCAGCCGCTCGGACTGCCAGGCCCGGCGCAGCCGTGCCGTGAACCCGGAGACCGCCTCGACGGTGCCGAAGAGCACGCGCGCGAAGCGGTTCTCCTGTTGCAGGTCGGCGGTGAGCACGGCGAGTTCGTCCGCACGCCGGGCGGCCAGCGCCAGCTCCATACGGCGCACGAACGTGTCGTGCGACAGCCGTCCCATGGCGACGCCGTCGCGCAGCACACTCAGCGCCTTCTCGCGCTCCGCGTCGGACAGCCGCGCGGGAAAGGTGTTGAACTCGAAGGACGACGTCACGCTGCCGATTCTGGGTCAGTGAACCCCGAGTGTCCAGAAAACGGGGAAACGGCCGTCACGCGCGCGTACGTAGGCGACACCCGTCGGCAAAGCCGGGATTCAAAGCGGATTGATCTCTTTTCACGGCACGATGGACGGACTACCTCACGATGAGCCAGACGAAGGGGAACCGTCCGTGCAGTTCGAGGTGTGGGCACCGCAGGCAGACCGTGTGACGCTCCATTGCGACGGCGCCGTACGCGCGTTGGAGCGCGATCCGCGGCGGCCGGGCTGGTGGGCCGGGGAGGCGGACGCCGAGGACGGCACCCGGTACGGCTTCGCGCCGGACGACGGCCCCGTACTGCCCGACCCGCGCTCGCGCCGCCAGCCGGACGGACCCGACGGACTCAGCGCGGTCGTCGACCACGCAAAGTACGAGTGGCGTACCGCATGGCCGGGACGCGCGCTGCCGGGCGCGGTGCTCTACGAGTTGCACGTGGGCACGTACACCCCCGAGGGCACCCTGGACGCGGCCGCCGACCGGCTGGAGCACCTGCGGGAACTGGGCGTCACCCACGTGGAGTTGATGCCGCTGTGTCCGTTCCCGGGCCGGCACGGCTGGGGGTACGAGGGGGTCTCGCTGTGGGCCGTGCACGAGCCCTACGGCGGACCCGGGGCGCTGAAGCGATTTGTCGACCGGGCGCACGGTCTCGGGCTCGGGGTCGTCCTGGACGTGGTCCACAACCACCTGGGCCCGTCGGGCAATCACCTGCCGGCGTTCGGGCCGTACTTCACGGAGACCCACCACACGCCCTGGGGCGCGGCGGTCAACCTGGACGCGCCCGGTTCCGACGAGGTGCGTGCCTACCTGGTGGGCAGCGCGCTGGCCTGGCTGCGCGACTACCGGATCGACGGGCTGCGCCTGGACGCGGTGCACGCGCTGTGCGACACCCGCGCGTGCCACTTCCTGGAGGAACTGTCGTCGGCCGTGGCCGGTCTGGCGGCCGAGTCGGGCCGGCCGCTGTTCCTGGTCGGCGAGTCCGACCTGAACGACCCCCGGGTCATCACCGCCCGCGCGGAGCACGGGCTCGGCCTGGACGCGCAGTGGAACGACGACTTCCACCACGCCCTGCACACCGCGCTGACCGGGGAGTCCCAGGGCTACTACGCCGACTTCGCGCGCGCCCCGCTGGCCGCCGTCGCCAAGACGCTCACCGGCGGCTACTTCCACGACGGCACCTACTCCAGCTTCCGGGGCCGTCACCACGGCCGCCCGCTGGACCGGGCCCGGGTGGCGGGGCACCGGCTGCTCGGCTACACCCAGACCCACGACCAGGTCGGCAACCGCGCCCAGGGCGACCGGCTCTCGGCCACCCTCTCCCCCGGCCTGCTGGCGTGCGCGGCCACGCTGACGCTGACGGCACCCTTCACGCCGATGCTGTTCATGGGCGAGGAGTGGGCGGCGGGCACCCCCTGGCAGTTCTTCACCGACCACACGGACCCGGAGCTGGCGGAGGCCGTACGGCGCGGCAGGCGACGGGAGTTCGCGGCCCACGGATGGGCCGAGGAGGACGTCCCCGATCCGCAGGACCCGGCGACCCGGGACCGGTCCTGCCTGGACTGGGCGGAGCCGGAACGGGATCCGCACGCGCGCGTACTGGCCTGGTACCGCAGGCTGATCGCCCTGCGGCACGAGCGGCCGGACCTCACCGCCCCCGACCTCGCCGACACCAAGGTGGCCTACGACGAGGAGGCGCGCTGGCTGGCGTTCCGGCGCGGTGACGTGCGGGTCGCCGTCAACCTGGGCAGGGAGCCGGCGGCGATCCCGCTGGGCACCGCGCGGGTGGAGGTCCTGGCCGCGTGGGACACCGTGACGGCGCCGGACGGGTACGGGCTGCTGCGGGTGCCGGGCGAATCGTGCGTGGTCCTGACCCAGGCGTGAGCGCCCGTGCCGAGGAGCGGTGGCGGGCGCGTCACGGCTCCTCGCCCGTGTCGTCCTCGCGCAGGTCCGACACGCGCTCCAGCATGATCGCCTCCCAGGCGCGCCGGAGTTGGGTGCGCAGCAGGGGCAGGGGGCTGTCGTCGCGGCCTTCGAGGCGGTCGGTGAGACGGATGACCGTGTCGCAGCGGGCGAGCCACAGGCCGCGCAGGCAGGGCCGGACGCCGTAGCCGGCGAGGGTGGCCGCGCGGACGGCGGCGCCGGAGCCGACCGCGAGGGCGAGCCCGGCGATGTCCTCGGCGGGGTCGCCCACCGCCGCGTCGGTCCAGCCGAGGACGCCGCGCACCCTGCCGTCGGCACCGACCACCAGGTGCTCGCCCTTGAGGTCGTGGTGGGCCAGCACGGCCGTACCGGGCTGGGCGGTGAGCTGGGCGGCGCCCGGCGAGGTGAAGTGGAGCAGGGGTGAGGGGTCGAACTCGTCGGCGACGGCGAGGCGTTCGGCGGCGGGCACGGCCATCCTGCGCAGCGCCTCCAGGGAACGCGGCGGGGTGCGCGGCACGCCGAGCGTCTCAGCCTGCCGTACCGGCACCTCGCGCAGCCCGGTGAGCAGCCCGGCCAGGTCGGTCTCGCCCACCGCGGAGACGTCGTGCTCCTCGGCCGTACCTCCGGGGATCGCGGTGTCCAGCGTGTAGGTCAGCCCCGGCGCCCACTCGCCGTGCGCGACGCCGGCCGGGACGGCGACGGGCAGGTGCGGGCGTACCAGGTCGCGCAGGCGCAGTTCGCGGCGCTGGCGCGCGGAGGCCTCGCGGTCGGGTGCCAGACGCAGCACGTAACGGGTGCCGACCCACCAGGTGGAGTGTTCACCGGCCGCCGTCACGGGCCGGACGTCAAGGCCCGGGGTGCCGGCCGCGCCCTCCTTGAGCAGTGAACGGACCAGTCGGCGGACGGTGTCCGCGGTGGGTGTCGGTGCCTGGGTCATGGATCGCGCCGTTGCCGTTCGGGGTGGGGTGGGGCGAGACGGTGTGCCGGAGCCGGGCCGGTCAGCCCACGGTGACCATCTCGCGGGTGGTGTTGTTGAAACGACGCCCGCCCTCCTCGGTCACCGTGACGATGTCCTCGATCCGGACCCCGAAGCGTCCGGGCAGGTAGATGCCGGGTTCCACGGAGAAGCACATCCCGGGCACGAGCGGCTGTTCCTCGCCCTCGATCATGTACGGCGGCTCGTGCGTGGTGACGCCGATGCCGTGGCCGGTGCGGTGGATGAAGAACTCGCCGTACCCGGCGTCGTCGATGACCGCGCGGGCGGCCCGGTCGACCTCCTGGCAGGCGGCACCGGGGCGTACGGCACGGCAGCCGGCCTCCTGGGCGGCGCGCACGATGTCGTGCACCTCGCGTTCCTCGGCGGTCGGCGCGCCCACGTGCACCGTTCGGGTGGTGTCGGAGCCGTAGCCGTCCTTGAGACCGCCGAAGTCGAGGACGACCATGTCGCCGTCCTGGATGACCCGGTCGCCCACCTCGTGGTGCGGGTTGGCGCCGTTGGGGCCGGAGCCGACGATGGTGAAGTCGACCTGCTCGTGGCCGAAGCGGCGCAGCAGGTCGGCGAGGTCGTGCCCGACGTCGGACTCGCGGCGGCCGGCGAAGGGAACCTTGCGGATCTCCTCGAACGTCGCGTCGGCAGCCGCTCCGGCGGCGGCGAGGAGTTCGAGTTCGGCCGCGTCCTTCACGGCGCGGAGCATGGGCAGCGCGTCGGTGAGGGAGGCGTAGGAGGTGTCGGGGAGTGTCTTCTGCAGGCCCAGCAGATGCATGGCCCAGGCGTTGTCACTGATGCCGAAGCGGCCGTCCCCGGCGAGCAGGCCGGCGGTCACGGCGTAGGGGTCCGTGCCGTCGGTCCAGTCCCGCAGGCCCAGCACGGCCGCGCCGTCGGCCTTCGCGGCGTCGGGGGCCTCCAGGGTGGGGACGATCAGCACGGGGTCCCTGCCGGGGGTCAGGACGAGGAGGGTGAGGCGTTCGGTGATCGCGGTGGGGGTGTACCCGGTGAGCCACACCATGTCGGGGCCCGGGGCGATCAGGAGGCCGGCGAGGCCGGCGTCCGCCGCGGTGTGCGCCGCGCGCGTCATGCGGGACCTGTAGTCGTCGGCGGTGAAGGGGACGGCGGGGGTGGTGCCGGTCATCGGGCCTCCGTGCACGGGGTGAGGGTGCCTCCGGGAGCATCCTGCCGGGTGCGGCGGGGCCGCGCGAGCCGATTCGCGCAGAGCCGCACCGGTATGCGGCCCCGCGGCCCTGGACGGATCAGGTCACGACGCCGGGAACCACCGTCAGCTGCTGGTACCCCCCGCTCTCGTGCCGCACCGTGAGCCTGGCCTCCTTCCCCGGGTGCGCCTCGGCGACCGCGCGCGTCAGGTCCGCGGCGCTGTCGATCCTCCGGTCGCCGAGTTGGAGGAGCACGTCGCCGCGCACCAGGCCCGCCGCGTAGCCCGGCCCCGGCACGTGGACGCCCACCACCAGCGCACCCACCTTCTCGGCGTCCACGGCCTCCACGCCGAGGGTCGCGGCGGCCGTCGGCGAGGGCGCCGGGCTGGCCGGGTGTGCGGGGGCCGGTGCCGGCGGCGGGGCCTGCTGCCGCAGTTCCGCCAGTCTGCTCAGGCCGATCACCGTGGCACCGGCCGTGCCGAGTCCGACCCCGGTCAGCACCAGGACCGAGCCGACCAGCAGGCCGAACAGCAGGGACCTGACCCGCCGGCCGCGCCGCCGTGCGGCGTGCGGGCGCCGGGACGGTCCGGGGGCGGGTTCGGGTTCGGGGTCGGGGTCGTCCCGGCGTTCCTGACCCGGGATCGGCTTGGGACGCAGTGCGGTCTGTTCCATGGTTCGCCTCCACCCGCAGCTCTACCCGGCGCACACGGGCGCGACGAGACACGAACGAGTGAGACTGACGCCGCGGGCGGCTCGCGCCCGGGGCCGGTGGGTCCCGCCCCGGGCCGGGCGCGAGCCGGTGTGCCGCGGCCGGAGTCCGTTGTCAGGGGCCACTGTTACGTTCTGTGACATGACCGATCATTGTCTGCGGCTGCTCCGGCTCCACCGCCCCCTGGCCGAACTGGCGGCGTTCCCCTTCGACTTCGACCTGGACCGTGCCGTCGACGGCCATGCCGAGCCGGTCCGTCTCGCCTCCGGTGGCTCCCTGGAGGCGGTGGCGGGATCCGACACCGGCGGCACGTATTTCGTCTGCGCGGACGGCTCGTTGCTCTACGCGGACTCGGAGGGCTCGGCCGGAATCATAGGGGCGTCCGTCGACGAGGCACTGGAGACCGTGATCGGCCTGCCCGGCTGGCGCGACTGCCTGGGCCTGACTCCGGCGGACGGCGAGGAGAGGATCCTCGCGCACGTGGCCGAGACCGAGCAGGAGATCCGGGAGTACCACGGCATCGACGCCGAGCGCGCCGAACTCCGGGCCGCCCTGGGCCTGCCCGACCGCTCCCCCGTCGACCTGCTCGGCATGCTGCATGCGGCGCTGCTGCGCACGGAGCCCGACTTCCTCCTGCTGAACGCGGAGGAGGGCTGCGCCTACGACCTGCTCGACCCGCACCCCCGGCCGCCCCTGTGGGAGCGGGTACGGCACGAGGTCCCCGGCGATCCGGCCGCCGAGCCGCTGTGGACCTGGACCCGGCTGGCGGCCGAGCAGGGGATGACCGAGGCCGCCCGGGTGGCGCTGATCCGCCGGCTGGACGACCTGTACATGGACCAGAGCCGGCTGCTGCGGCCGGGCAGCAGAAGGGACCTCGACCTGTCACCGCTGCTCCGGCTGGCCGAGGAGTTCGAGCGGCTCGGCGACCTGCCGCAGGCCGAGCGCGCCCGGGGGCTGCACACCGCCCTCCGGTAGGCCGCCACGCGGTGCAGGGCCGGCGCGGACCCTCCGGGAACGGTCCGCGCCGGTGGCGCCGGGTGTGGTCAGCCGGCGGGGAGCGCCGGGGCGAGCGGGGGCCGGTCCGGCAGGAAGCCGTGGGCCCGGCGGGCGAGGTGGTCCGGCTTGTAGCGGTCCACCCGCTGATGCCAGTTCAGGATCCCGGCCATCCAGTTCTGCAGGTCGCGGACATAGCCGTCCATGGCCTCGCGCGCCTGCGGCGACAGCTCGAAGTCGTCGTACACGAGCGGGAGTTCATTGGCGACGACATGCTCGAACTGCTGCATCCGCTGGGTCATCAGGTCGTGCACGACGCGGAGCGCGCTCGGGTAGTCGACGCCGAAGAAGTTCTGGACGACCAGGATCGCGTTGTGGAACTCGCCCTCGTACTGGATCTCCTTCTGGTAGGAGAAGACGTCGTTGATGAGCATGCCGTAGTCGATGGCGGCGTTCTCCAGCGAGCGGACCGGGCCGCTGCGGTGGACCTCCGCGGGGATCGCGGGGCCCAGGCCACGGCGGGCCAGGCTCAGCGTGAGGTCGGAACCGAAGGTGGCCCGGCGCATCTCCAGGTAGTCGACGGGGTCGGGGACGCGGTGCTGGAGGTGGTTGGACAGTTCCCAGAGCCAGCTCTCGGTCATCCGGTCGACGGACTGCCTGAGTGCGAGCCGGTCCTCGGGGCTCGCGTCGGCGGTCGTGCGGGCCCACAGGTCGATCAGGCCGTGCTCCATGCCGCTGGCCGGCACCGGGACGGGCTCGTCGCCGAGGGGCATGCAGGCGGAGAGACGGGCCGTGGCGAGCCGGGCGCCGGCCAGGTCGCGCCGGGTGCCGAAGACCAGGGGGTAGTAGTCGTCGGCGTAGGTGCCCCAGGCCAGCCAGTGGGCGCTGAGGTCGAGTTCCTCCGGGGTGGCGTCCGGGTCGAGGCCGGCGGCGCAGAGCACCAGGTCGGAGGCGGCCAGCTTGTCCTCGTCCCAGACGCCCTCGGCGAGCATGCCGGTGCCGTGCATCCAGGCGGTCAGCCGGGGCCTGGCGGCGTCGAGGTGCGGGCTGAGCTCGACTTGGTAGGGCATGTGGAAGGCGGGCAGCAGGGAGGGACCGACCTGCTGGAAGGGCACATGGGAGTAGGCCCGCAGCCGCTCGGCCGCGGCGGACGCGAGCAGGGCGCCGACGGCGGCGGCGGAGGTGCCGGGGCCGGTGAGGTGCTGCCAGGAGGAGGACCGGGTGGCGCCCTGGTTCATGTAACGGCTGGAGCGCAGGTGCCACTCGTGGCCGCCGGACTGCCAGTCCTGCAGGCCCTTGGTGTAGGCGGCGATCGCGCCGGCCTGACCGGGTGTGAGGCCCTTCTCCGCGGCGAGGGCGGGGACCTCGGTGAGGGCGGTGTGCTCGAACTGGTGGAGGCGGGAGGTGAGGATGTCGTTGACCGTGTCGGCGGCCTCCTGGGTGGTGCAGTCGAAGAAGGTCTCCAGGACCAGCACGCCGTTGCTGTTCTCGCCCTCGTCCTCCACCTCACGCTGGTAGGAGAACAGGTCGTTGCGCAGGTGGACGGCGTCGGCGAAGGTCTCCATCAGCACCCGCAGCGGACGCGTCCCGGCGGCGGGCGCGGGCACCTCGGCCGTCGCGTACTCGACGAGCCCCGCCGACCAGGGGGCGCCGCCGACCTTGCGGCGCATCTCGATGTACTCGACGGGGTTGGCGATCCGCCCCTCGTTGATGTTGGCCAGCTCCCACATCGACTCGTTCAGGAGATGCTCGGTGGCGACCGAGAAACGGCGGCGCCAGTCGACCGACATCGACGGCACCGTGCGTGCCCACAGGTCGGCGAGGCCGGCCTCGACCGGGTTCCGCGGCTCCGGCACCGGCGTCGCCGGGTCGAGCGGCATGAACAGCGGGAGCCGGTCGAGATGGGCCTTGCCGGCGGCGCGGTCCTGGGTCCGCTTGTACATGTCGAGGAAGTGGTCGTCGAAGAAGAACACCCACACGTACCAGTCGGTGATCAACGACAGGGCGGGGCCGTCGCAGTCGGGGTGGGTGTAGCTGCACAGCAGGCCGTAGTCGTGTGCCTCCAGGTCGGCCTCGGTCCAGATCCCGGAACCCTCCAGCATGCCCATCCCCCGGGCCCACTCGGCGGAATGGGTGCGGGCCTCCTCCAGGTGCGGGTTGAGCCGCGCGGGAAACGGCATGTAGAAGTGCGGGAGTTCGAACGGCTGCGTCATGGCCGGGCCCTACCCGGGGGCTCCAACGGCCATCCGCCGGGGTACACATGATCACACCATCGCGTGAACCGGGACGGAAACCGGGAGACTTCGGGCGGTCTTTGTGGCGTCCGCCCCGCGCGTCGCCGTCGCCGCCTTCCCGACGACGGACCGGCCATCCGGCACAGGGCCCGCACCTGTCCTCTTGCCGGGTCCCGCGGGGCGGGTCACCGTGGGTGTATGACCACCTCTGCCGGCGGCGAGGGTCCGTCCGTGCCCGACGTCTTCGATCCGCGCCGGTACGCCACCGCCGTGCCGTACGACGACTACCGCGTCCTGCGCGACCACCACCCGGTGTCCTGGCAGCGGGAGCCGGAGGTGCTGGGGTGGCCGGCCGGGCCGGGGTTCTGGGCGGTGGCCCGGCACGCGGACGTCGTGCGGGTGCTCAAGGACCCGCTGACGTACTCGTCGCGCCTGGGCGCGACCCAGATCCGGGATCCTGACCCGGCGGACCTGCCGTTCATCCGGCGCATGATGCTCAATCAGGATCCCCCGGACCACGGCAGGCTGCGGCGCCTGGTGAGCCGGGCCTTCACACCGGGCCGGATCGGCCGGTTCGAGGCGGTGGTACGGCAGCGGGCGCGCACCCTGTTCGCCGGGGCGGTGCAGACGGCCCGGGAAGGGGACGGCACGGTCGACCTGGTCGCCGCCGTCACCGACGAGTACGCGCTGCTCAACCTCGCCGACCTGCTGGGCGTACCGGACGCCGACCGGGGCCTGCTGCTGCACTGGACGCAACGGGTGATCGGCTACCAGGACCCGGACGAGGCAGGCCCCCGGGTGCGCGACGGCTCGGGCAGGCCGGTCGACCCGCGGTCACCCGCGCTGCTGCGGGACATGTTCGGGTACGCCCGTCAGCTCGCCGCGTACAAGCGCCGAAACCCCGCCGACGACATCATGACGGCGCTGGCCCGGGACCCCGACCCGGCCGAGGGTGAGCTGGAGATGTTCTTCTTCCTGCTCACGATCGCGGGCAACGACACCGTGCGGTCGGCCGCCCCCGGCGGGCTGCTGGCGCTGGCCGGACACCGCGACGAGTACGCCCTGTTGCGGGCGGGGAAGGTGCGGGCCGACGCCGCCGTGGACGAGTTGCTGCGCTGGCACCCCCCGGTACTGACCTTCCGGCGGACCGCCGCCCGGGACACCGAGCTGGCCGGCCGGCGGATCCGGGCGGGGGACAAGGTGGTCGTCCTGCACGCGTCGGCCAACCGTGACGAACGGGCCTTCGCCGCCCCCGACCGGCTCGACCTAGGCCGGACGCCGAACCCGCACGTCTCCTTCGGTGACGGGCCGCACGTCTGTCTCGGCGCCCACTTCGCGCGGCTCCAGCTGCGTACCCTCTACGCACAGGCGCCCGCCCTGGAGCCGGCCGGGCCCGCCGAACGGCTGGTCTCCAACTTCATCAACGGCCTCAAGTCACTGCCGGTGTCCGTGGGTTGACCTGAATCAGGGCGTGAGTGCCGGCGGTGCGCCAGCGCTGCCCCTCGGCCCTGTCCAGGGCCGCCTCGGTCTCCGGTGCCAGGCCGGTGATCACATCGGACTTGAGGGTGCGCGACGCGGCCACCGGGCCCGGGAACCAGGTGGTGACGTCCGCGAAGGGGATGGTCGGCGGCCAGAGCCGATCGCCCACCAGGCGGCGGTAGTTGAGGTCGCCCTTGAAGAGGGTGAGGTCGGCGGAGGCGAACTCGGCGCGCAGGTCCTGGGGCATCTCGGCGTAGGGCAGCGGGGCGCAGGAGAAGGGGTGGGCGCGCACGGTCAGCCGGCCGTCCGACAGCGCCGACCAGAGGGTGCGGCCGTAGGCGGCGGCCGCACCGGGTGCGGCGGTGAGCCGGCGCAGGGCGTCGAGCACGTCGGCGGTCGTGGCGTCGGAGACGTAGTAGGGGTACGGCTTGATGTGCAGGACCGCGTCCGCGATACGCCCGGTGTCCAGGAGGTGGGCGATCAGCAGCAGATCGGGGACGAGTTCGCGGCCCGCGTTGTCGGCGACGAGGCACAGGGTGCCGCCGCGCAGGAGCCGCCACAGTCCGGCGCTGTCGTCGGCGACCAGGGCGGAGACGGCCTCACCCGACTCGGCGGAGAGGCGGAACCCCAGGTCGGCGCGGTTGCCCCAGAGGGAGCCGTGCAGCAGGGCGCGGTCCGGGTCGTCGCCGAGGGTGTCGAGTGCGGCCAGTTCCTCGTCGGTCTCCTTGGCGTCGAGTTCGGCGAGCTTGAAGGGGCGGAAAGGGTCGATGCCCTGCCAGGGGCCGGGGCCGAAGTAGCCGACGGCGTCCAGGAGCCGGCGGTAGAAGTAGCTCTCCGACCACAGCCACGGCACGTCGAACCAGGACTGTCCGAGGTAATCGTCCAGGCCCCAGCCGTGCCACCGGTGGTCGCCGGGCAGCGGTTCGATCACGCCCTCGGTGCAGTTGTGCAGCAGCGTGTCCAGGTCGCGGTGCTGTGCCGGGCCGTAGGGGAAGGCGTCCCGCACCTGGCGGATGATCGCGGGGTGCCGTTCGGCCAGTACACGGTGCGGGAAGGGGCCGGTGGTGCCGAGGATCACGGGTGCGGCGGCGGAGTCGGGCATGACCGCCACGCTATCGCGCGGGGTGCCCGGCTCCGCCGAACCGACGGCGCCTGTCACGCCGTTCTGATCTCGCGCTCCAGCTGGGTGGCGAGGGT
Source organism: Streptomyces sp. NPDC059224 (assembly GCF_042754285.1). NCBI lineage: Bacteria > Bacillati > Actinomycetota > Actinomycetes > Kitasatosporales > Streptomycetaceae > Streptomyces > Streptomyces sp. NPDC059224. Next base: position 21,439 of record NZ_JBHZAN010000019.1, on the reverse strand, counting down.
CATGTAGCGGGCCCGCCGGTGCACCGGGACCAGGCCACGGATCATCAGGTACCACATCTCCGCGACGCGACGCGGCAGTCGTCCCACCGGTTCCAGGTTGCGGCCGGCCACCCGGGTGCCGACGAAGAAGCAGACCAGGGAGTGCGCCACCGCGCCGATGTCTATGTCCGGGTGGACGTCGGACTCCTTGACCGCGCCCTGGAGTTTGCGCGTGGCGAACTCCAGGCCCTCGGTGAACGGGTGCCTCAGCGGCGGCCGCACGCTGACGTCCGCGGTGGCGAGCCGCAGTCCGGCGCGCGGGATCGGGCCGTCGACGGAGAGCCGGGCGATCGCGAACGTGATGCGCATCAGGGCCTCCAGCGAGGAGTACCCACGGCTGTCCAGCTCCCTCACCAACTGACTGGAGGTACGGGACTGGAGCTCCATGATGGCGTGCGCCAGATCCTCCTTGGCGGCGAAGTGGAAGTAGAGCGCCCCCTTGGTGACCTTCGCCTGTTCGACGATCTCACTCAGACTGGTGGATTCATAGCCACGCCGGTCGAAGAGGTCGGCGGCGGCCGTGATGATCGTGGCGCGGGTCTGCTCCGCGCGTAACTGCCTCGCCATCGACTCAACACTCCTCACGGCTCCAAACCGACGGGGCATGCGGTTTGTTTCTTACCCCGTGCACACGATAGCTCACCGTGCGCCAACGGGAGGCGACTGTGCGGACCTGGTGACGGACACACGCAAGTGGCGGGCGTGACGCGGCGATCAGGGGTCACACTGCGCGAACGCACGAGACCGGGACGCGCCACTCCCTTGTGTGCACCCCGGTCCACGGAGGCGATGCGGCGGCCGGACGCGCATCGGCGATCACAACAATACGAGCCGGACGGTCGGTTCTCAATGACGCCTGCGCGGTCCGCAAAACGGACGCCCCGGTCGGCGCCCGCACACCACCCCGCCCCGCCCTCGACCGCGCTGAACGGCGCGCGCCCGAATTCCGTATCTCCTCGGCAGACTTCGTACCCGTGCCTGCCGAGGAGAACGTCCCGATGACCCGGACGACCGCCCGTGTGACGGGAGCCGCCGTCGCGGCTCCGCTGCTGCTCCTGTCGTGTGCGGCGGGGTCCGCCCAGGCGCACGGCGCGCCCACCGCCCCCGTCAGCCGGGTCTACGCCTGCTCCCCCGGCGGCGGCAGCGCGGCGACGGCGGCCTGCAAGGCGGCGATCGCGGCGAGCGGGCAGAACTTCGTGGCGTGGGACAACCTGCGGGTGGCGGGGGTCGACGGCCGCGACCGGCAGGTGATTCCGGACGGCAGACTGTGCAGCGGCAACCTGCCGGCGTACCGGGGGCTGGACCTGGCGCGCACGGACTGGCCCGCGACCCGACTGGCCCCGGGCGCCCGGATGACGATGACGTACGCCTCGACGATCGCGCACGCCGGCACGTTCAGGCTGTACCTGACGAAGCAGGGGTACGACCCGGAGAAGCCGCTGAAGTGGTCCGATCTGCCCGCGCAGCCCTTCGCCGAGTTCAAGGACCCGGCGCTGTCGAACGGTGCGTACCACTTCACCGCGACGCTGCCGGCCGACCGGACGGGCCGTCAGATGCTGTACACGATCTGGCAGAACAGCAGTACGTCGGACACCTACTACTCGTGTTCCGACGTGGTGTTCCCGGCGAAGAGGAACGCCGGGGCCGCGGCGGCGAGCGCGCGGCCGCGGGCGAGCGCCACGCCGGTTCCGAGAGCCTCCGCGAAGCCGGCTCCTTCGGCTTCGCGGAGTCCCGCCGCCCCGACACGGCGGACGGCGACGGCGGCACCGGTCTCCCCGAGCGCCACGACCGCCGCCGCCGACAGCACTCCCGTGGCCTCCGACACGAACTCGGGCACGGGCCCGTCGGCGCCGCTCATGGCGGGCGGCGCCGCCGCGGTGCTGGTGCTCACCGGGGGCGCCGCCCTGGCGTTGCGTCTGCGTCGACGCTGACCGCCCTTGTGTGCGGGTCAGTTGACGAAGACGGTCGCGCCGTTGTCGGTGACCGGGGCGTACTTGGCGGTGAAGTATCCGGCCGCGAAGCAGAGCGAGGAGCCGGAGGTCTTCGTGAACGCCTGGTTGGTGAAGCTGATGCTGTTGTCGGTGTTGCTGGCCGTACCGGTCAGGCTCGGCGCCTGGTAGACACAGGTGATGCTGCCCAGCAGGGTCTTCAGCTTGACGGTGGTCTGGATCGTGGAACCGCTCGCCGGCGTGACCGTGAGGGTGCCGTCCGAGGCGACCGTGGTGGTGTACGGCAGGTTGTCGACGGTGATGCTGGTGACGCCGGTGACACCGAGGACGTTGCTGCTGCAGCTGCTGGCGTCGAAGGTGTGCCCGCTGACCGACTCGGTGGCGGTGCCGGGGGCGGCCGGGTTGTCGGTGACCGTGGCCGTGAAGACCGAGGACGTGCACTTCACGCCGCTGGTGCCGGTGGCGCTGGAGTAGAGGGTGGCGCTGGTGCCGGTGGCCAGCGGGGCGCTGAGGACGTCGCCGACGGCGACGGCGGTGCCGCCGGCACTGCCGGTGGTGAGCACCGCGCCGTCGGCGGAGGCGGGAACGGTGGCGGCGGCCGAGAGGGCGACAACGGTACCGGCGAGGGCGAGCAGGGATCGCGTACGCATGCGGGTGCCTCTTTCCTTGGGGGGACTTGCCTGAGGTGAGGAGAGGTGGGGGGTTCAGGGCGGGCGCGGCTGCGCCGCCGGCCGTTGCCGGCCCGTGACGCCTTCTCCGTACGTGACGGACCGACAACGGCAGTCGAGCCGGACACCGGCCGAAGGCCTGGGGGGGTTAGGCCTCCGGCCGGGCCGGTTGCGGGCGTTCGGGCACGGCCCCCGGGGGGAAGCGGCCGTGCCTACGCCGTGAGCGGAGCGGTGGTCGAAGAGGCCGGGAGACGGCCGATGCCGCTCGGCGGATCCGGCGCCACGGATCCGAAGGAAACCAGGGAGATTTGTAGACCTGATCAACCGTCAACGTCAAGGCTCAACAAGGGAGTTGAGCATTCGATCAAGGAAATGCGAGGCCGGAACGGAACTGACGCGAATTCAACACCCTTTTTTCACAACTGCCTTGACCCATTAAAGTAACCGCCGGTAACTTGCGGCGTGGCTACTGCTGCGTAACGAGAAAGCCCTTGCGTCCGCCGGGAGTTGCGAGGAGGCGTGCGTGGCAGCCGCTGTCCGCGCCAGGACAACGTGCCACTGAAGCCCAACCCGCATGACTAATGCATGGGAGCAGACATGGCCTCGTCCCCGGACGTTCCGTCCGCCGACAACACGCCTGAGAACCCGGGAAGCGGTTCTCCTTCCGACATACCAGACACCGCCGGCGCGACCGGAGGGCCGCACAGACGGGGGCGGGTCCGCGCGCGTCGGGCCGCGGTGATGGCGGTGCCGGCCACCCTGGCCGTCGCCGGCCTCGCGGTCTTCACCGCGCAGGGCGTGCTCGGCGTCCAGTTCGCCATCTCCGGCATGCCCTTCACGGTCACCGCCAAGTCGCTCGACGGCACCGGTTTCGAGCAGTTCGGCGGGCTCGACAACATGATCAAGGACAGCCCGAACGAGGGCGACACCGGCGGCCAGGTGCTGATCGTGACCTCCGCGATCAAGAAGGCGACCCTGGACAGCCTGTGCCAGAGCGTCGACCTCGGCGGCATCAACCTGCTCATCAAGGCGGGCAGCGGCTCCTCGAAGGTGGAGGCGACGGATCTGACCACCGACTCGACCGAGCTGTCGGGCAACGCGTCCTTCAACAACATCGAGATCGGCAACGACGCGAGCACCCTCGACAAGGCCGGGGTCAAGGGTCCCGCGGGCGTCTTCAGCCAGCAGGCCGACACCGTGCACATCGACAACCTGCGGCAGACCAACTACGCGACCACGGCTGCGGTCTTCAAGCTCCCCGGCCTGAAACTCAGCTTCAGCGACACGGGTTGCTGATGTCCGGCTCAGACACTCCACGCCAGGGGTGGCGGCCCGCCTTCCGCGGTTGGCGCGCCCGTCGGCCGTTCTGGGGCGGGCTGCTGCTGACCCTGGGCGGCGGGTGGATCCTGCTCACCGAGAAGGCCGCGTTCAAGGTCGTCATCCATGTCGGCATGCAGGGCCTGGCGGGCTATCTGCTGCCGCTGGTGATGGTCGTGTGCGGCCTGCTCGCCCTCTTCAGCCCCTCGCAGCGCCTCTTCTACTCCATCGTGGGCATCCTGTGCTCCCTGGGCTCCTGGGTCACCTCCAACCTGGGCGGCTTCTTCGTCGGCCTGGCCCTCGGGGCCGTCGGCAGCTGCCTGATCTTCGGCTGGCTGCCGGACCAGGAGCCGCGCGTCGGCCGGCGCAGGCGGCGCAGGACCGCGCGGGCTGCCGCGCGGGGGTGGGGAGAGGGAACGGAACCGGTGTGAAGCGGGTCGAGAGGCGGGCCGGCGGTTCCCGGTCCGCCTCTTTTCCGTGTCGAGGGGCACGGGCCGCCGCGTGTCCTCCGAACAGGTGACTTGGGAACTTCTTTGCCGTCGCCGTCAGTTCATCGGGCAGCCGGGTGGCGTGTGGTCCGCCCGGGCGTGAGTGACGAGTGCGGCGAAGGAGCGGCGGCTTCATGGTGTTCAAACGGCTGCTGGGCGCGATCGGGGTCGGCGGCCCCTCGGTGGACACGGTGCTGGACGGTGCCGCGGTGGTGCCCGGCGGGGTGTTGTCGGGGCGGGTGCTGCTGAGAGGCGGCTCGACGGCGGTGGAGGTCGGGCACATCGGGCTCGACCTGCTCGCGCGGGTCGAGGCGGAGCACGAGCAAGGGGAGAGCGAGGGCGCGGTCGTCTTCGAGCGGTTCACCGTGGGCGGAGGGTTCCGGCTCGGTGCGGAAGAGGAGCGGGACGTGCCGTTCGGCGTGCCGCTGCCGTGGGAGACACCGGTCACCGAGCTGTACGGGCAGCCGCTCGGGATCGTGCTCGGGGTGCGCACGGAGGTCGGGGTGGCCGGCGCCCGGGACACGGGCGACCTGGACCCGCTGACGGTGCGTCCGCTGCCCGCCCAGGAGGCGGTGCTGGAGGCGCTCGGACAACTGGGGTGCGGCTTCCGCTCGGCGGATCTGGAGTACGGCCGCATCGGCGGTACGGGCCGGCGACTGCCCTTCTACCAGGAGGTCGAGCTGATCCCGGCGCCCCGGTACGCGCACGCGGTCAGCGAGATCGAGCTGACCTTCCTCGCCTCACCCACCGGTCTGGAGGTCGTGCTGGAGGCCGACAAGCGCGGCGGGCCGTTCTCCTCCGGGCAGGACACGCTGACCCGTTTCACGGTGCGCCACGAGGACGCCCACACGCTGGACTGGAACAGCGAGGTGGACGGCTGGATCCGCCAGTTGATCACGCACCGAGCGGCCTACGGCACCCATGCGGCGTACGGCCACGAGGGACACCACGGCGGACAGCACGACGACCCCCACCGATCCGGACCGGGCCTCGGCACGGCGGTCGCCGCCGGTGCGGCGGGGCTGGCGCTGGGCGTGGTCGGCGGAATGGTGGCGGCCGAGGTGGTGGACGAGATCGGGGACTTCTTCGAGGGGGACGAGGCCTAGCGGGCCCGTCAGCCCGCGGCGACGGTCGGCTCGGCGGTCTTCCCGGCTTCCGGCTGCACGGGGGCCGCGGTCGGCTCCGCCGCCATCTGCACCGACGTCGGGGCTACGGGTGCGGCCGGGTCGTCCGCCTTCATCGCCTTCGCCTCGCTCCTGAGGATGCGCATCGACTTGCCCAGGGCCCGGGCGGTGTCGGGCAGCTTCCGGGAACCGAAGAGCACGATGAAGACGATCGCGACGACCAGCAGGTGCCAGGGTTCGAGTCCGTTACGGAGCATGACCGCCCCCTCCCTTTCTCACGTTGTTCCGTGCCGGCGAGGGGCGCTTTCCGCGCCCCGGCCGGACAGCGACGATTGCCACATTGCGCAACTGTACAACCCTGGCTCGGGAAGACCCCCCCGCCCCGGCCGCGCGATCGCTACGGCCGCCGCCGGTCGTGACGCGCCCGCACCGCCCTCAGGGCCGGCGCGTACAGCCCCAGGACGGCAGCGAGCAGCGGCGGGCAGGCGGGCGGCAGCCCGGTCATGCCCAGGGCCCCGCCCAGGGGGCCGGCCGGAAGCAGCAGGCCGACGGCGGCGAGCGCGGCGGCGGCCCGCCCGACGGGTCCCGGCCGGGTGCCGCCGCGCAGCAGGAACATCGCCAGGGCCTGGGTGAGCAGGTTCTCGGTGAACCAGGCGGAGTGGAAGACGGCCTGGTCGTCGAGGACGTCGGGACCGCGCAGGGCGAGCGCCAGGACGCCGAAGGTGGCGAGGTCGGCGACCGCGTTCAGTACCCCGAAGCCGGTGATGAACCGCAGGAAGGCGCGCGGCCGAAGCACGGTCGGGCGGCGCAGGGCCGCCGGGCCGGGGCGGTCGTACGCGAAGGCGAGCTGGGCGGCGTCGAAGCAGAGGTTCTGGACCAGCACCTGGACCGGGAGCATCGGCAGGAAGGGGAGCAGCAGGCCGGCCAGGAGCATCGCGATGACGTTGCCGAGGTTGGAGGAGAGGGTGACCCGTAGATAGGAGGCGATGTTGGCGCTGCTGTACCGGCCGGCGGTGACGGCGTGCCCGATCGCGCCGAGGTCCTTCTCGGCGAGCACCACGTCGGCGGTCTCGCGGGCGAGGTCCACCGCGACGCGGGGCGCGATGCCGACGTCGGCCGCGCGCAGGGCGGGGATGTCGTTGACGCCGTCGCCGAGGAAGCCGACGGTGTGCCCGGCCGCGCGCAGCCCGCTGACGATCCGGGCCTTGTCCTCGGGGGTGCAGCGGGCGACGACGTCCGCTTCGAGCTCGAGGGGATCACCGGGCACGGCCACCCGCCCCGCCTCCAGGCCGAGGTCCCGGCAGGCGCGGGCGGCGGTGGCGGGGTGGTCGCCGGTGAGCACACGGACGCCGACGCCCAGGCCGGTGAGGGTGCGCAGGGCCTCGGCGGCGCCGGGGGCGAGGGCGTCCCGGAAGGTGACCAGACCCCGGAAGGTGAGGCCGTGTTCGTCGGCGTCCGGGCAGGGGCGGGCGCGGGCGGGGCCTTCGGCGGTGGCGACGGCGAGGACGCGCAGCCCGGCGCCGGCCTCGCGGGCGGCGAGGGCGAGCAGGCGTTCGTGTTCGGCGGGGTCGAGGCCGCAGCGGGTCAGTACGGCCTCGGCGGCACCCTTGGTGACCAGGACATGGGTGCCGAGACCGCCCGCGACGACGGCGGTGGCGGTGCGCCGCCCCGGGTCGAAGGGCACCGCGCCGATCCCCTCGTACTCCTCCCCCACCGGTCCGGCGGCCGTGAGCAGGGCCTCGTCCAGGGCGTCGGCGGCGGGCAGTTCGGCGAGCTGGAGCGTCCACCAGGCGCCGACGGCCGCCCAGTGCAGCACGTCCGGGTCGGGGTGCCCGTCGGGGCCGAGGGCGCCTTCGACCACGGGCCGGTCCTGGGTGAGTGTGCCGGTCTTGTCGAGGCAGAGGACATCGGCCGCGCCGAGGTCGTGCAGCGCGGGCAGCCGCCGCACGACGACCCGGTGGGTGCGGGCGAGCAGGGCGGCGGCCCGGGCCAGACAGGTGGTGACGATCACCGGGAGCATCTCGGGCGTGAGCCCGACGGCGACCGCGACCGCGAAGGGCAGCGTCTCCAGACCCCGGCCGCGCAGGGCGGCGTTGGCCATGAGGACCAGCGGCGGGGTGAGCAGCATGAACCGGATCAGTACCCAGGAGATGCCGTGCACGGACCGGTCGAAGGCGCTCGCCTCCCGCCGCCCGGCCCGCGCGCTGTGCGCGGCGGCGAACCGGGTCCGCTCCCCCGTCGCCACGACCACCGCCGTGGCACTGCCCGAGGCGACCCAGCTGCCCTGGAAACAGAGGTGAGGCTCCCGGAAGGGACCCGGGTCGGCCGCGCCGGGGACCTCGACGGCGGCCTTGGCGACGGGCGCCGACTCGCCGGTGAGCACGGCCTGGTGCACGCTCAGCCCGCGGGCGCGCAGGAGCCGTACGTCGGCCGGGACCAGGTCGCCGGGGCCGAGCCGTACGACGTCGCCCGGGACCAGATCGGAGACCGGGACCTCCCGGACCCGCGGTGGCGTCGTGTCCCCGGTGCGGCGCAGCACGGTGGCGGTGCCGGCGACGAGTTCGCGCAGGGCGGCCAGGGAGCGGTCGGCGCGGTGTTCGCCGGCGGCGCGCAGCCCGCAACTGACCGCGACCAGGGCGAGGCTCACCACGGCCGTGCCCCAGGAGGCGACGAGGGCCGAGACCAGGCCGAGGGTGAGCAGCACGGCGGTGAAGGGGTCGCGCAGGGCGCGGGCACAGCGCAGCGGCCAGGAGCCGGAGTGCGGGAGGGGCGGGGTGTTCTCGCCGACGCCGGCGAGCCGGGCCGCTGCCTCGGCCTCGGTCAGCCCGCGCGGTCCGGTGTCCAGCCCGCGCAGCACCTGCAGTGCGGTGGCGGCCTCGCCCTCAGAGGCCACGGAGGCGGGGGGCCGGGAGTCCGGCGGCGGTGGCGCGTGCGGTGAGACGGCCGACGAGGAGGCGTGCGACCTCGACCACGTCCGGGTCGTCCACCAGGTACACCTGGCGGCGGCCCTCCCGGCGGGAGCGGACCAGACCGGCGAGCTTCAGCTTGGTCAGGTGCTGGCTGACGGCGGGCAACGCGCCACCCACCCGCTCGGCGAGGCCCGTGACGTCGCTCTCGCCCTGGGCCAGTGCCCAGACGATGTGCAGCCGGGCGGGCGAGGCGAGCAGTCCGAAGGCCGCGGCGGCCTCCGTGAGCACGTCCGCGGAGGGGTCGTCGTAGCCGCTGGCGGGCGCTGGCGCCACTGTCGTACTCCTCCTGTCCACCGCGTCGAGGGCATCCCTGCCGGATCGGAGGGAACAGTCTAGGACGCGGGAACTTCTGGGCGGCCGTGTCAGTTTCTACGTTGTTGTAGAAGTAAATTCCTGACACCCAGGACTCTTGGCAAGCAGGACTCCTGGCGAGCACATACCGACCGAGGAGTGAGTGCGCATGGCTCTGTGGGACCGCATCAAGGACTCCGCGAATCAGATGCAGACCCAGCTCGTGGCGAAGAAGAACGACTTGAAGAGCGGTGCGTTCCGCGACGCGAGCATGGCGATGTGCGCGCTCGTGGCGGCCGCCGACGGCTCCATCGACCCGTCGGAGCGCCAGCGGGTCGCCCAGCTCATCGCCACCAACGAGGTGCTCCAGAACTTCCCGGCCGACGACCTGCGCCGGCGCTTCGAGGAGAATCTGAACAAGCTGACCGCCGACTTCGCCTTCGGCAAGGTGAGTGTGCTCCAGGAGGTCGCCAAGGCGAAGAAGAAGCCGGCCGAGGCGCGTGCCGTGATCCAGATCGGCATCGTGATCGGCGGCGCGGACGGCGACTTCGACAAGACCGAGCAGGCCGTGGTCCGCGAGGCCTGCTTCACGCTCGACCTGCCGCCGCACGAGTTCGACCTCTGACCGGCCGCCGGGGGTGAGGGGTGGGGCGCGCTCGGCACCTCGGTCGCGCCCTCACCCGTTGCTTCCCTCCAGGCCGTGGGAGAGGGCCGTGCACCAACGGCCGCGCGGCACGACCGGGTCGGCGACGGCGCCGGCGAGCCGGACGAGTCCGGACAGGCCGAGGCCGTCGCCGTCGAGCACGGCACGGGGCCGCGTGCGGGTCAGCTGCTGAGGCCGGCCTTTTTCAGCCAGGCCTGGGCCACGTCCAGCGGGTCCTTGTTGTCGGACTGGACCTGGGTGTCGAGGTCGAGCAGGGTCGCGGTGTCGAGCTTGGCGGAGACCGCGTTGAGGGCGTCGGTGGCCGTCTGGTTCAGGGCGCTCTTGAAGACCAGGGGCTGGACGTTCTCGAAGCCGAAGAGGTTCTCCGGGTCCTGGAGGACGACGAACTTCTCCTTGGAGATGGTCGGGTCCGTGCTGAAGATGTCGCCGGCCTGCACGGCGTTCTTCGTCAGGGCCGCCTCGGTGAGCGGGCCGCCCGCGTCCAGGGCCTTGAAGGACTTGAACTCCAGACCGTACACGGACTTCAGGCCGACCAGGCCCTGCTGGCGGGTCTGGAACTCCGGCGAGGCGCCGATGACCAGGTCCTTGGCGATGGCCTTGAGGTCCGCTATGGAGGACTTCTCCGTGAGGTTGTACTTGGACGCGGTCGTCGCGTTGACCGTCACCGTGTCCTTGTCCTGCGCCTCCGCCGGGTCCAGCAGCGTCAGCTTGGAGTCGAGCTTGGCCTCGATGGCCTTGGTGGTCTCCTCGACGGTCTTCGGGGCGGCCTTGGGGTCGAGGTAGGCGAGCAGGGCGCCGTTGTACTCGGGCAGGACCGAGATCGAACCGTTCTTGAGCAGGCCGTAGGTGGTTTCGCGGCTGCCGATGTTCGACTTGTAAGTGACCTTGACGCCCTTGGCCTTGAGGGCTTCGCCGTAGATGTCCGCGATCAGGATGCTCTCGGCGAAGTTGTTCGAGCCGACGACGACGGTGTCGCCGCTCGCCTTGCTGTCGGACAGCGGGTCGGACTTGCTGTCGTCGGAGGAGGAACAGCCCGCCAGCAGGGCCGTCGTCGCGGCGAGCGCGACGGCCGCCGCACCTCGGTATGTCCGGATTGACCTGCTGGTAAGGGTGTTGGAAGTCACGGTTGCCGTTCCGGGAGCTGTGGACAGAAGGGTGGGGGTGTCGCGAACCACGTGGGGTTGTTGCGAACCACTCCACACGATCCAATCCAGCCGGTTCTCGGTCAGTCAAGTGCCTCCGGGTCACCGATTGGCTTCAATCCGTGGCCACTTGTGGACGGAGAGCGGTCTCTTTGTAACGGATTCTTGATAAAGAGCAAGCGGAATCGAGCTTCAATAACGCTGTAGTCTCACGGCAGTTGATATCGGTCACAGCGGTGCACGGGGCCCGCTACTCGGTGTCGTTCCACAACAGCTCGGGGTGAAGACGCCCCCACAGTCGAGACACCTTCATGAAGGAGGCCCGGTGTCCACGAACCAGGTGGACGCGCCCGTCCGGCCCGCCCCGGAGCGCGCCGGGATACGGGGTTTCGCCGACCGCTGGCCCTTCCGGCGCAAGCTCAACCTGCTGGTCGGTGTGCCGCTCGCCGTCATCGCCGTACTCCTCGCCTATGTCTTCAGCGACCTGGTGCAGCAGTCCACCAGCGCGGACGACGCGGCGCAGCTGGTCCGGGACAGCACCCAGGTGGCACGCCTGGTGGACAAGGTCGAGGCGGAGCACCAGCAGGCGATCCTGCTCTCGGCACGGTACGAGTCCGGAGACAGCGCCCCCTCCCCGGCCGCCTACCAGGCGGCCCAGGAAGCGGTCACCGCCCAGGTGCAGACGGTCCGTGACACCTTCGGCGACCGGCTGCCGGGCACCGAGTCGGACGCGCTGCGGCAGGTCGAGGGTCTGAGCAGCCTGCGCGGTACCGTCGAGCAGTCGTACCTGCCCGCGGACAACATCGACCCGGCGTACTCCAACGCGGCCAACGACCTGATCGACGGCCTCGGTCTGGACCGCAACGCCGACCTCGCCGCCACCTTCACCGGCAACCTGCTGGACTCGCTGCTGCGCGCGGACGCCGCCCACGGCGCCTTCGAGACCAACGTGCTCGCGGCCACCACCGGGGACACCAACGCGCTGATCGAGTTCACCAACGCGGTCGGCGCCTTCGACCAGTACCAGCACCAGGCCGACCGCTTCGCCCGGTTCGCCACCGAGGGGCAGGCGGCCCAGCTGGCCTCCGTCGAGCACACCAAGGCACAGGGCGAGATCGCGGAGTCCTACGCCGGGCTGCAGATCGACCCGAGCCGGCTGCAGGCCGGCAGCCAGGCCGCCATCCGCAAGGCGGTCAAGGACGCGCTGGCCGACTACCCGGACTACCTGGACCAGGCCACCGCCCGGCTGAACATCACCGCCTCGCTCATCGGTCAGATCGCCGACCGGGCCGACGCCACCGCCGACTCGGCCAAGTGGCGCGCCGTCTACCTGCTCACCGCCACCCTGCTCGGCTTCGTCCTGTGGATCGCGCTCGCCGCGCTGGTGCGCCGCTCGGTGATCCGCCCGGTGCAGGCCCTGACCGGAGTCGCGCACGAGGTCGCCGAGGTGGCCGGCCGTGAACTCGCCCGGGTCGCCGACGACGACGCCGAGGACGCCGGCCCGCCCCGGCTGCGGGACATGCCGGTCACCGCCCGCGACGAGATCGGCGACCTGGCCGAGGCGTTCAACCAGGTGCAGACCACGGCCGCGGCGCTCCTCGAACGCCAGGTGCTCAGCCGCCGCAACACCGCCGAGATGTTCGGCAACGTCGGCCGCCGGGTCAGCAACCTGACCACCCGCCAGCTGGCCTTCATCGACGCGGTGGAACGCGCCGAGACCGACCCGGCCCTGCTGGAACGCCTCTACTCCATCGACCACATCGCCGTCCGCCTGCGCCGCAACGCCGACAGCCTGATGCTGCTGGCCGGCATCCGCGAGACGGTGCTCTCCTCCGGTCCCACCCCGCTGTCCAACGTGGTCCGGGCCGCGCTCGGCCAGATCGAGGGCTACCAGCGGGTACGGCTGTACGCCGGCACGGACGCCATGATCGAGCCGGACATCATCGGCGACCTCACCCTGATGGTGGCCGAACTCCTGGAGAACGCGGTGTCCTTCTCGCCGGAGGGCAGCCCCGTGGAGGTGACCGTCCGCACCGGCGACCACGGCGCGCACATCGTCGTCACCGACCACGGCCTGGGCATGAGCACCGAGCGGCTGGCCGAGGAGAACGCCCGGCTGATCCGCCGTGCGCGCCTGGACCTCATGCCGACCAAGGTGCTCGGCCTGTTCGTGGTGGGTGCGCTGGCGCGCCGCTGGGAGATCGGCGTCGAGCTGACCCGGACCCCGGGCGGCGGTGTCACCGCCGAAGTGACGCTGCCCTCGCGGCTGCTGCTGACGATGAGCGCGGTGACGACCACCTCCGGCGCCTCCGGCACCCCGCTCGCTCCGGAAGCGACGGCGTCCGCCGAGCCGACCGGACCGACCCCGGCCGCCTCCGTCCCGGCCGCCTCCGTCCCGGCCGCCGCCGAGCCCGAGAGCCCGCTCCCCCGGCGGGTGCCGCGCCGCGATCCGGCCACCGGGCCGGAGGCCGCACCGGCCCCGCTGATCCCGGCCGCCCGCACCGGCGAACCCCCCGCCGACTCTCCCGACGGGTCGCGGCCGCTGCGCCGCCGGGTACGCGGCGCGACCCTGCGCACCACCGCCGGTGCCGCCCAGACCCTCGCCCAGCCGGCACGCAACCGCGACGCCGACGCCGAGCGGGACGCGCTGGAGGAGTTCGAGGCCGCGGTGGAACGCGCCCGGCGCGAGAGCGACACCGCAAGCCACGAGCGGCCCGCGCCGCCCTCCGAGACCAACCCGTCGCACCACCAGATCCACCTTCCGGAAGGAGCCGAGCAGTGAGCACGTCGACAGGTGACACCCCGACGGGCGGCGCCGCCACGCCGACCGACCTGCAGGCGGCCGCAGCCGACTTCACCTGGCTGCTGAACCGCTTCGCGACCGAGACGGCGGGGGTGGTGGACGCGATCGCCGTCTCCTCCGACGGCCTGCTGATCGCCGTGTCGGAGCTGCGTGAACGCGCGCACTCCGAACGCCTCGCGGCGATCGTCTCCGGCATCACCAGCCTGGCCGCCGGCGCGTCCGGCAACTACGGCCTGGGCGGCCTCAACAAGGTCATCATCGACCTGGAGGGCGGCCATGTCATCGTCTCGGCGATCGGCAGCGGCGCCGTGCTCGGCGTCGTCGCGGACAACGAGGCCAAGCTCGGCAACATCGCCTACGAGATGACCCTGTTCGCCAACCGGGCGGGTACCGCGCTCAGTCCGCAGCTGGTCCTGGAGCTGAAGAACAGCGTCGGCGTCCCACAGACGCGCTGACCGGCGGAGCCGGTCGAGAGAGGAAGACACAGCCATGGCGGACGGCTTCCAGCCCCCGGGCCCCGACCCGGTAGGTCCGGCTTCCGCCGTACGGCCGTTCCTGGTGACCGCCGGCCGGGTGGCGGACAGCGCCTCCGGACCGGCGATGCCGGTCGAGACCCAGGTGGTGGCGACCACCGCCGGGCTCGACGCCCTCGCCCGGCTCTCCTTCGAGCAGCACGACATCATCGCCGCGTGCCGGATCCCGCAGTCGCTGGCGGAACTGGCGGCACGGCTGCGACTGCACCTGAACGTGGTCCGGGTGCTCGCCGAAGACCTGCGTGAGGCCGGGCAGCTGACAGTGCACGTGCCCGACTTCGAAGCCACCCACGACTCGTCCGTCCTGCGCAGGGTTATCGACGGCCTGCGGGCCATCCCAGACTCCCGAGGGGTACTCCGTGACACCGACTGACTCGCTGACCCGGGGCCCCGGGCGTACGGCCGTACGGCCGCCGCTGCCGGTGAAGATGGTCATCGCGGGCGGTTTCGGCGTGGGCAAGACCACCGCCGTCGGCTCGATCTCGGAGATCGAGCCACTGACCACCGAGGCGTCCATCACCGAGGTCGCGGCGGGCGTGGACGACCTGACGCTCACCCCGCGCAAGACGACCACGACCGTGGCGATGGACTTCGGCTGCATCACCATCGACCCGACGCTGAAGCTGTACCTGTTCGGGACACCCGGGCAGGAACGGTTCGGCTTCATGTGGGACGACATCGTCGAGGGGGCGCTCGGCGGGCTGGTGATCGTGGACACGCGGCGGCTCGACGACTGCTACGCGGCGGTCGACTACTTCGAGCACCGCGGGATCCCGTTCGCCATCGCCATCAACGCGTTCGACGGACAGGTCGAGCACACGCTGGACGAGGTGCGCTGGGCGCTGGACGTGGCGGAGGGGACTCCGCTGGTCGTCTTCGACGCGCGGGAACGGGGTTCGGTGCGGGACGCGCTGCTCGTCGTCCTGGAACTGGCGCTGGCGCGGCGCGAGGGGTAGTGCGGCGGACGGGGACGCGTCCGCCGCGTGGGGCTGGTCGCGCCCACGCGGCGGTCCGCATGCCGATGCGGTCCCCCGCACCTGACGTCAGACGCTCCTGCGTACGCCGGGAGAGACCGTCAGCCGCGCGACCACCCAGAAGATGCCCAGCGTGGCCAGGGCCATCGCCGCGACCAGCGTCGCGCCGCCCACCACCTTCTCGTAGTTCTTCTGGTAGAGGCCGTCGATGATGTAGCGGCCGAGGCCGCCCAGGCTGACGTAGGCCGCGATGGTCGCCGTCGAGACGATCTGGATGGCCGCCGAGCGCAGGCCGCTGAGGATCAGCGGGAGGGCGACCGGGAGCTCCACCTGGAACAGGACGCGTGCCTCCGCCATGCCCATGCCGCGCGCCGCGTCCACCGGGGACGGATCGACCGAGCGCATCGCCTCGTACGTGGTGACCAGGATCGGCGGCACCGCGAGGATCACCAGCGGGATCATCACCGGCAGCATGCCGAAGCCGAGCCAGATGAACATCAGGACCAGCAGGCCGAAGCTGGGCAGCGCCCGGCCGGCCGTCGCGATCAGGGCCAGGGTGTTGCCGCCACGGCCGAAGTGGCCGGTGACCAGGCCGATGGGCAGGCCGATGACGGCCGCGTAGGCGAGCGCCTGCAGCGAGTACTGGATGTGCTCCCACAGGCGGGTGGGGATGCCGTCGTAGCCGTGCCAGTGCGCACTGTCGCTGAAGAAGGCGTGGATGAAGTTGAGGACGTTCACCGGGTGCTCTCCTTCGGCATCCAGGGCGTCAGCACACGGCGCACGAGGACGAGGAGGGCGTCCGCCAGGATCGCCAGCACGGCCGTCGTCACCACCGAGTTCACCGCCAGCTCGGGACGGTGGTAGATGTTGGCGTCGTTGAGCAGGTTGCCGAGGGCGCCCTGGTTGCCGATCAGCATGCCGACGCTGACCAGCGAGATGCTGGAGACGGTGGCCACCCGCAGGCCCGCGATGATGGCGGGGACGGCGATCGGCAACTGCACCTGGAAGTAACGGCGTACCGGGCCGAGACCCATGGCGGTGGCGGCGGCGAGGGTCTCGGCCGGGACCGAGCGGACGCCGTCCACGATCGCCGGGACCAGGACCACCAGGCTGTACACCGCGAGCGGGATCATCACCGTGGTCTCGGTCTGGCCGGTGTAGTCGATGAGGACCACGAAGAAGGCCAGGGAGGGGATGGCGTACAGGATCGTGGTCACGCCCAGGACCGGCGGGTACAGCCAGCGGAAGCGCACACAGAGCTGGGCGATCGGAAGGGAGACCACCAGCCCCGCCAGCACCGGGATGAGGGCCTCGCGCAGGTGGAGGCCGATCAGCCCGAAGTAGGTGTTCTGGAGGTCGCTGGGGATGTCGAAGAAGCCGCTCATCCCCCGGCCTTCGCGTCGTCGCGGCCCTCGGCGTGGGCGGCGCGGATCGCGGCGCCGATGACCTGCTGGGAGACGACGCCGACGGCGCGCCCCTCACCGTCCACGGCCACCGCCCAGCCGGTCGGCGAGAGCACGGAGCCGTCGAGGGCGGCGCGCAGCGAGTCCCGGCCGGGCACGAACGGCAGCCCGAACGACAGCAGTCGGGCCGGGTCGATCGAACCGGCGGTCAGGGTGTGCGGCTCGCCCCAGCCGAGCGGCCTGCCGTCCAGGTCCGTCACGAGGAGGTACGGGGCGTCCGTCGAGGTCCGGGCGTCGAGCTTGGCGGCGTCGGCGTCGACCGGCACGATCGGGGCCCGCTGCAGCTCCAGCCCGGCGGACGGGAAGAAGGAGAGCCGGCGGATGCCCCGGTCGGCGCCGAGGAAGTCCTCGACGAAGGCGTCGGCGGGGTCGGTGAGCAGTTCGGCGGGCGGGGCGAACTGGGCGAGGTGGCCGCCGGTACGCATCACGGCGACCGTCGTGCCGAGCTTGATCGCCTCGTCGATGTCATGGGTGACGAAGACGATGGTCTTGCCCAGCTCGTCCTGGATGCGCAGGAGTTCGTCCTGGAGGCCCTTGCGGACCACCGGGTCCACGGCGGAGAACGGCTCGTCCATCAGCAGCACGGGCGGGTCGGCGGCGAGCGCCCGGGCCACGCCGACGCGCTGCTGCTGGCCCCCGGAGAGCTGGTACGGGTAGCGCTTGGCGAGGGCCGAGTCCAGGCCCACCCGCGCCATCAGCTCGGCCGCGCGGGCCCGCGCCTTCTGCTTGCTCCACCCCAGCAGCCGGGGCACGGTGGCGATGTTGTCGACGATCGTGCGGTGCTGGAAGAGACCGGCGTTCTGGATGACGTAACCCATCGACCGGCGCAGGGTGTTGACCGGCTGTGCCTGGATGTCGGCGCCGTCGAGGAGGATCCGGCCGTCGCTGGGCTCGATCATCCGGTTGATCATCCGCAGGGTCGTGGTCTTGCCGCAGCCCGAGGGGCCGACGAAGACGGTGATCGAGCGATCCGGTATCTCCAGGGAGAGCCGGTCGACGGCGACCGTACCGTCCGGGTACCGCTTGGTGACTGAATCTATCCGTATCAAAACGCCGAATGCCCTTCGGGTTTGGCTGAGGCTGCCCGGTTTCGACCACGGTCGCCGTGGCGCAGACCGTTGCGGGGAGAGTCTAGACCGCCAGTGTTTCAGCACTTTGGCGGCTGACTTGTCGTCTTCACTCTGTGACCTGCCACCCGTCCGGGCCGCTTCCGGCCCCCGGCCGGCGTTCGCCGGGCGGAAGCCGGCCGGGCCCCGGATCA
The DNA here is from genome assembly GCF_042754285.1 of Streptomyces sp. NPDC059224. Classification (NCBI taxonomy): domain Bacteria; kingdom Bacillati; phylum Actinomycetota; class Actinomycetes; order Kitasatosporales; family Streptomycetaceae; genus Streptomyces; species Streptomyces sp. NPDC059224. The sequence goes on along the minus strand of NZ_JBHZAN010000019.1, from coordinate 3,754 downwards.
CACGGTCCCGGGAAACCCGCCGTCCGCAGTACCTGCCGGCCCGCGTCCACGGCGAGGACCTCGCGGCCCGGACGAGCCGCGGCCCGGACGACGCCCTCGGCGCCCATCGCGAACGCGGCCGTGGGCCACGGCGTCCGCCTCGGTCAGCGAGGCGGCCACGACCGTCAGGCTGCGCGGTCCGGTCGCCGGACGCCCCGTGCGGCCGGCGGCGATGTGGTCGCCGCGCTCGTAGCGGGCGGACGCGACCGCGGCTCCGCCGGTGAGTTCGAGGACCGTGCGCAGGCGGTCGGCGTCCTCGGGGTGCCGCACCCCGACACGCCACGGCCCGCCGGCGCCCAGCACGAACCGCCGTGCCCCGGCGGCCGACAGCGGCTCCGCCGCCCGCTGCACCGACCAGCCCTTCACCGCCGCGCACGGGTCGAGGCCCCGGCCCGGCAGCCGTACGTCGAACGCGCCGCCGCTCGCCGGCCGGTACTCCTCGCACAGCGCGAGCACCTCGGCGAGGTCCGGGCTCACCTCGGACTCGGGGAGTTCGCCCCGGTCGAGCCGGGAGACCTCGCTGTCCGGCCTGAACGGCCTGAACCGCTCGTCGACCGCGCGCAGCCACGAGAACACGGCGTCCGCCGCGCTCCTTGGGACGTGGTGGTCGTCGATCCGCAGGAAGACCGGGAAGCCCATGACGTGTTCGGCGCGCTGCGCGGTCAGCCCTTCACGTCGATGGCGGCCTGCAGGGACTCCTTGCAGCCGTCACTGGTGACCGTCGCACCGGACACGGTGTCGACGTCGGCGCTCTGCGCCTTCAGCGTCTCCGAGATCAGGACCGGCACAGCCGCCGTCGTCTGCGGACGGTCCGGCTGCCGGAGCATCCGCACCGCGGTGATCCGGTCGCCGTCGAAGGTCACCTGGACCTGGACGGGGCCCTTCTCGGTGTCGGTCGTCGCGCCCTGGACGACGGTGCCCGTGGCGGTGGTGGCCGAAGAACTCGGCGCGGGAAGGGCGGTGGAGGTCGTCGTACCGCCGGTGGACGGTTCGCAGCGCCAGACGGGGATCAGGCCGGCGATGCTCAGGGCGACGACGGGTACGGCTCGCTTCACGGTGTCTCTCTCATCCCGCCAGGCTGAAACGCTCGAAGTGGATCTGCGGCTTGGGCACGCCCAGGTCGCCCAGGGTGCGCAGGACCGCGTTCATGATCGGCGGCGGCCCGCACAGGAAGACCTCCCGGTCCGCGAGGTCCGGCACGAGCCGGATCAGAACGCGACAAGCACCTGGCCCGGCTGCGCGCCGAGGCGGCCCGGACGGGCATCCTCCTCGACGACCTGCTGCTCCTGGTCCGTCTGGACGCGGCCGAGGTGGAGGCCGCCGCGGCTGGAGAACACCGACCTGACGGAGCTGGTGCGGGAGGCCGCGGACGCGTTCCGGGCGGCGCACGCCGGCCATCCGCTGACGGTGACCGCCGGTCCGGACCCGGTCCCGCTGCGCCTGGACCCGGTCCGTGTCCGCCAGGTGCTGGACAACCTGCTGACCAACGCGGCGGTCCACACGACCGCCGGCACGCCGCTGGCGGTGACGGTCTCCACGGCCCCCGGATCGGCGACGGTCACCGTCGCCGATCTCGGTCCCGGCATTCCGGCCGCCGACCGCGTCCGGGTCTTCGACCGCTTCTACCGTGCCGACGAGGCCCGCAGCCGCGACCGCGGCGGCAGCGGGCTCGGGCTGTCGGTGGCCCGGGCCCTGGTGGAGGCTCACGGCGGCACCATCGGGCTGGGCGCCGGCCAGGACGGCACGACCACGTTCACGCTGACGCTGCCCGGGGAGCCGGCCGGCGGCCTCACAGGCCCGGTGTCCGTTCCTCCTCCGCGTCGGAGGTGAAGCCGCCCTGCCGCGGATGCGGGCGGGCCGCGAGCACGGCGACGTCGTCCTCGGCGTTGCGTGCGTCCAGGCGGGTGACGATCGACTCGAGGAGGGCGTCCACGCCGGCGGCCGGGGGGAAGCGCAGGTCGGCGAGGCGGTTCAGGGAGCGGTCGATGTCCTCGTCACGGTGTTCCACCAGGCCGTCCGTGAAGAGGACTAGGGCGTGGTCGGGGTCGAACTGGTGGGTGGCCGATTCGTAGCCCCCGAAGCCGGTCCCGAGCGGCGGACCCACCGGGACCGGCACGAGGGAGGTCCGGCCCTCCCCGGTGATCAGGGCCGGTGGGAGGTGGCCGGCGCTGGACAGGGTGATCTGACGGCGGCTCGGGTCGACGCGCACCAGCAGACAGGTGGCGGGTCTGCGGTCCGCCTCGTTGGCGGCGATGGCGTCCATCTGGCGCAGCACCCGGTGCGGGGGCAGTTCGGACGAGGCGATGTAGCGGAGCGAGGAGCGGTAGGCGTTCATGTCGACGGCGGCCTCGAGGCCGTGGCCCATCACGTCGCCGACGACGAGCAGGGAGCGGCCGAAGTGCAGTCGCACCGTCTCGCACCAGTCCCCACCGACCAGCACCCGGCCGCCTGCCGGGAGGTAGCGGATCGCCACGTCCAGGTTGGGATGCGGTCGGCCGGGCTCGGACAGCAGGGCGCGTTGCAGGTCACCGGCGGTGCGGTTGACGTGCTCGTACTCGCGGGCGTGCCGGATGTGGGAGGCGGCGCGTTCGGCCAGGAGGGCGAGCAGTTCGGCCTCCGCCCGGATGAAGGCCATGCCCTCACGGGCGCAGACCAGGACGCCGTACTGGTCGGAGCCGCTGTTCAGGGGTACGCACACGGCCGGACGGGTGCGGCTGCCGGCCGGGCGGGACAGCCAGGGGTCCACCCAGTGGTCGGCCGCCGTGGAGCACGCGTCCCGGGCCACCGCGGTGACCCAGCGGGCGTCGGGCAGCACGTCGGCGTCGCCGGTGATCGACTCGTAGCCGGAGACGGTCTCGCCCACCCGACGCATCACGGCGGCCCCGCCGCCGGTCAGCCGTACCGCCGCCCGGGTCAGTTCCGTGCAGGTCGTGGCCTCGTCGAGGGTGGTGCCGATGCCGGCCGCGGCCGTCCGCAGCATTCTGAGGGGCGCGCCGGTGTCGGCGCCCGTGGTGGACCCGTCCACTGACCCCGGGCCGTCGGCGGACGCGGGCCCCCTGTGGGACTGGAACCATCGCGCGACACCCAACACCCTCACAGAATCTCAAACAGCGCCGGACCAGGCACCATCCGGCCGCGTCACGGTCCCTCCCCACGCGGTCGGCCCGTGCGCCGCGACGGGGGCCCACCGCGCCCTTTCAGGGGCGCGGGGAACCGCGCGCGACACCACGGCGGCGCCACAGCGGGGAACCGGCCGCATCCTCACGCACACCCGAACGGCAGGCCGCGGCGGGCGAGGCGGAGGACCGCAGGGCTCAGACCTCGGCGGGCGTCCAGGCCGCGACCAGGTCGAGCAGGCCGGGGAAACGCGCGTTCAGGTCGTCGACGCGGACGTGGCTGCGGCGCTCAACGTGGGCGGTTACGTCCCGGCGGGCCTGCTGCCGGTCTCGGCCGGCTACCTCAGCGACGCGATCGGGCTGACCGACGGCGCCACCGTGTTCGCCGTCGTCCTGACGGCCCTCGCCGTCATCGGCGGCCTGGTGGTCCTCGCCTCCCGGCGCCGGGTGGCCGAGCCCGTGTGACCGGCCGGCCCCGGCACTCCCCCACCCCCGGCGCCCCCCGGGCAAGGCCGCCGGTCGGCGCCGAGAGCGCCACCGGCCGCACGGCACCGAACCGCCGGTGGGGCCGCGTCTCAACCGACAACACCAGCCGCCAC
>NZ_JBHZAN010000018.1:0-217442 GCF_042754285.1 Streptomyces sp. NPDC059224 | reverse complement strand
ACGCCCGGTTACATTCCGAACCCGGAAGCTAAGCCTCACAGCGCCGATGGTACTGCAGGGGGGACCCTGTGGGAGAGTAGGACACCGCCGAACAATCATTCAAAGGGCTGGACCCGGAACTTCCGTTCCGGGTCCAGCCCTTTTTTGGTATGCGTAACGCAAAGTTCACGTTGCGCGCCGAGCATCGCAGCATGGGTACTGCTGCAATGCTCAGGGCCGCCGGCGTCGGAGTCGGCGACGAGGTCATCGTGCCGGCCTTCGGGAACGTGGAAGTCGCCGAGGCCGTGACCCTCGCCGGTGCGCTTCCGGTGTTCGCCGACATAGATCCCGTGACCTACTGCCTCGACCCCTCGGCGGTGGAAGCGGCGGTAACTCCCCGGTCCGCGGCCGTCGTTGTCGTGCACCGCTTCGGACGGTGGGCCGACATCCGAAGATTGCACGCGCTGGGGCAGCGCCACGGACTGCTGGTCCTGGAGCAGGGCGAGTCCGAGGCGCCGTACGACGAGATCGCCCAGCGGCGGCAGCGCGCCGCCTACCTCGATGCCAAGCTGCGAGGCGTGCGGACGCCGGACGGTGGCGACGGGCACACCTACCAGCAGTACGTCGTGCGGGTGCCGGGGAACGGCCGCCCCGACCGGGACGCCTTCGCGCGGGCGCTGCGGGGCAAGGGAGTTGACTGCCGGGTACCGGTGAAGACGCCGGTGCACCGCTTGCCGGAATTCCGGCGTTGCCTCTCGCTGCCGGAGACCGAGCTGGCGGCGGACGGCACGCTGTCGCTGCCCGTGGACGCCGCATTGACGAAGCGGGAGATGCAGCGGATCGTCTCCGCCTGCAACGCACTCGGTGGACTGCTCCAGCCCGCCTTCTGAACGAGTTTGGGAACCCGGGTCTGTTCGGGGTATGATCTATTCCGTTGCCGAGGGGGAAACTCCGAAAAGGCAACAGGCCCCTATAGCTCAGTCGGCAGAGCGTCTCCATGGTAAGGAGAAGGTCAACGGTTCGATTCCGTTTGGGGGCTCCGACAGGAAAAGCCCCGCCCTTTCGGGCGGGGCTTCTCTTGTTTTCAGGGCACGGTGACCAGATGGGTGACTCCGCGCACCAGGACCGCGCAGGCGGTCCGGGCGTCGCCGAGGTAGCCGGCCACCATCGCACCGTCGCGCAACGCCACCATCGAGTCGGCCGATTCCCCGGGGTCGGCCGCACCGAGGCGCTGGAAGGCGTCCCGCAGGACGTCACGGAACCAGGCGCGGTGTTCCAGTACGGCTTGATGGACCGTGCTCGCGGAATCCGGGTACTCGGCCGCGGCATTGATGAACGGACAGCCCCGGAATCCCGGGCCGCACACTTCGGTGCCGATGCCGGACGCCACCGCGAGGAGGAAGTCCGCGGGAGAGGTGATCTCCTGGGCCGCCGCGGTGACGCGCTCCCGGATCTGGTGGTCGGTCGCCTCCAGGTAGGCGCGCACAAGGTCGTCCTTGCCGTCGAAATGCCGGTAGAAGGTGCCGCGCGCCACGTCGGCCTCCGCCATGACACGATCCACCCCGACCCCGCGGATGCCCTCGCCGTAGAAGAGCCGGCTCGCGGTGCGCAGAAGTCGCTCACGTGCCGGGGAGGGGCGAATCGGTACGGACGCGTCTTTTGCCTTCGACATGTCGTCAGCATAGAACGGTCTGTCTCTTCGCTGGTCGACGGCGCCGGAGCGGCATTCCGGGCCGCCTTCCTGGCGGCGGGCCCGAGAGCTGCTACTTGGTGGCGTAGACGGCGGTGTAGCCGCCGATGAGGGGGCGGGCCTCGACCTTGGCGAAGCCGGTGTCCTGGAGCCACTGGGTGGCGTCGGCGACGGTGTACTCGGATCCGCCCTCGGTGTCGATGAGCATGTTGAGCGACAGCATCAGGCCGTAGGTGTTGTGACGGCGCTCGTCGTCGATCATGGCGTCGTAGACGATGAGGGTGCCGCCCTCGGGCAGGCTGTCGTAGGCCTTCTTGAGCAGGAGCCGGCGCTCTTCCAGGTTCCAGTCGTGGAGGATCTGTCCCATCACGTAGACGTCGGCGGCGGGCAGCGGGTCGGCGAAGAAGTCCCCGCCGTGGAAGGCGAGGCGGTCGGTCAGGCCGTGGGCGGCGGCGAACTCCTCGAACACCGGCTGCACGGGAGGCAGTTCGAAGACGGCGCCGGTGATGTCCGGGTTGGCGCGCAGGACGGCTGCCGGTACGGCGCCGAGGGCCCCGCCCAGGTCGACGACGTGGCGGCGGCCGGTCCAGTCGAAGTCGGCGGCGAGGGCGGCGGCCAGCGGGGTGCTGACGCCGTTCATGCCGTTGAGGAAGTTCCGCCAGGCGGCCGGGTCCTGGCTGAGGGTGGCGAAGAACGGGGCGCCGCTGTGCGCGACTTCGTTCTGGAGGGCGCCGGTGCGCAGCGCGTCGGTGAGGTTGTTCCAGAAGCCGAAGAGCCGGGAGTTGGCCATCTCCAGGATGCCGCCCACGTACGACGGCTTGGCGCGGTCCAGGAACAGGTCCGCGGCGGGGGTGTTGGCGTAGACGCCGGTCTCGTCACGGGTCAGCACCCCGAGCGAGACCAGGGCGTCGAGGAAGTCCGCGGCGGACCGGGAGTGCAGACCCACCTCGGAGGCGAGCGACTCCCGGTCGCGGCCGCCGTCGGCCAGCACGGTGAAGACTCCCAGCTCCACCGCGCTGAGAAGGGTCTTGGAAGCCATGAAGCCGAGGCCCAGCTGAAGGAGCGGCTCAGGGGTGATCGGGTCGTTGACCGACATGTGTGTCTCCATTGGTGTTGGAAGTTGAATGCTAAACAGATACCGGTGCACGTCGAGCCGTTGAGCCGTTGTGTGAGAGCCGGCGGGGGACGGAAAGGGCGCCCTGACCACCTCGGTTGCCTTTTCGGGCAGTGTCCGGAAGGGGCGCGCTCCGGTCCCGTGGAGACGGCGTCGACGCGGGCGTGCCCCGGTTGGTCAGTCCAGAGCGCGCATCGCGGTGGCCAGGGCGTCCTCCGCGAACTCCCGTCCCATGCGCCCCCGGCCGACGACGCGGAGTCCCTGCATGAACGTGGTGAGGAACCGGGCCAGCTTCCTCGGATCCTTGTCCGCGGCGATCTCGCCCCGCACCTGCGCCTGCTCCAGGGCGCCGGCCAGGGCGGACTCGATCTGCCGGAGGGCGGCGGTGACGCGCTCGGCGGCCGTCGGCTGGTCGCCGCACTGTGTGGAGGCGTTGACCACGAGGCAGCCGCGTGCGGGGTCGGTCAGATCGGCTTCGACGAGGGAGGTGAGCACCTTGCGGATCGCGACCCGGATCTCGGTCGTCCCGTCGACGGCCTTCTCCAGGTCGGCGGCCTGGAGAGAGGCGTAGCGGTCCAGGGAGCGGATGTAGAGCTGTTCCTTCGAGCCGAAGGCGGCGTAGAAGCTGCCGCTGCCGATGGACAGCTCCTGCAGCAGGTCCTGCAGGGAGGTCTCGGCGTAGCCGCGGCGCCAGAACAGGTCCATGGCACGGTCCACGGCCTGGTCGATGTCGAACTCCCTGGTACGTGCCATGGAGTCAGCCTAACGCGCTATGTGGAATAGTCAATCAACTATGGTCGGCCTCGCGGTGCCCGGCCTCGCGGGGGCGGTGCCGGCGGTCAGCGCCGGGTGAGCGCCGCCAGTTCCCTCGTGATCGTTTCGGTGTCCTGGTAGGTGAGTCCGATACGGGCGACGTGCTTCCAGCGCACGATGCCGTCGGCGTCGATGACGAACACCGAGCGCTTGAGGCCCAGGCCCGGCATCTGGATGCCGTACGCCTGCACGACCGAGCGGTCGGTGTCGGCGAGCAGCGGGAAGCGCAGGTCGCGCTTGCGTGCGAAGCGCTCGTGGCTGTCGAGGTCGCTGAAGTTGACTCCCCACACGTTCGCCCCGAAGTCACGGAACCGGTCCAGGTCCGAGGTGTAGGAGCACAACTGCTTGGTGCAGACCGCCGACTCGTCGCCGGGGTAGAAGGCGAGCACGACGGGGTGGCCACGGTGTGCCGACAGTGAGTAGTCCTGTCGTTCGACAGTGCCACCGTCTCCCAGCAGTACTCCGCGGAGGGTGAAGTCGGGGGCGGGCGTACCGATCTCGGGCACGGGCATGTCGGGTCCTCTCGCAAGGGGGTGAGGCCGGGCGGCGGGCGCCCGGTGAGCTGTCCTACGAACTGTATAGAACGTTCTATCTTGCCGGAAGGGCTGTAGCTGGGACTCGCCTGTAATCACGGTCACGCCGGGGGAGCCGGGGCGGGCGTGGGCCGGGGCCGCACGACGTGCGCCGTGCTCGGCCGCTCACAGAAGGCCGTGGCGCAGGGCGTAGGCAACCGCGTGCACTCGGTTGCGCAGGCCGTGGCGTGCGGTGACCTCGTGGATGACGTATTTGACGGTGCGTTCCGAGTAGTGCAGGGCCGCGGCGATCTCCGTGGTGCTGAAACCCGCGGCCAGTTGCCGCAGGACCGCGATTTCCCTGGCGGAGAAGGACGGCGGCTCGTCGGCGGTCTCGGCTGCCGCGGCGTCCCGTGGGCCGGCACGGCTCCGCTCGGGCTGTGGTCCGGGCACGGGCCGCGGCGGTGGCGCCGCGCCGCGTGCCGCGGTGCACAGCATCTCGGTGACGTCCGCGAGGGTGGTCCGCTCGCGGGACATGAAGGCCACGAGCCCCAGCCCCGCGGCGCGGACGAGTTGTGCGGCGGTGGGCCTGTGGGCCACCAGGACGAGCCGCGGCGCCTCGGCGGGCCCCTTGGGGCAGTAGCGCCCGAGCGCCGCGAAGGTCTTCTCCTCCAGCTCGCCGGTGATGACCAGCAGGACGTCCGGCGGTTGCTCGGCGCCCGCCGCCAGGACGCGCACCCGTTCGTCGGCGGCGAGGTGCGCTTCGACGCCTTGAGCGGTCAGCCTGTCTTCCGCCAGGACGGTCACGTACATGGGGTGCGACGGTTCCGGGCCGCTCACCGGGCGTCCTTCCGGGTGTCCGCGGGGCCGCCTCAGAGCGTCTTGGTCTGGCCGCCGTCGATGACGACCTCGGCTCCGGTGATGTTGGCGGCGAGGGGGGAGGCGAGGAAGAGGGTGAGGTCGGCGACTTCGTGCGGTTCGGTGATGCGGCCGGTGGTGATGCCCATGCTCTGCGGTACGACGGTGTCGAGGGCTTCCTGCGCGGTGGTGCCGGCGGCGCTGGCGGTGGCGTCGGCGAAGCCTCCGGGTGCGGTCCAGAAGGGGGTGCGGACGGGCCCGGGGGAGACGGCGTTGACTCGGACGCCCTGGGGGGCGAACTCCTCGGACAGTGCCTTGTTCAGGTTGGTGAGCGCGGCTTTGGCCGCCGAGTAGTCGACCACCATCGGGAAGGGCAGCCGGGCGTTGATCGAGCTGATGTTGACGATCGCCGCGTCGCCGGCCGCGATCAGGTGGGGGAGTGCGGCACGGCTGGCGCGTACGGCGCTGAAGAAGGTCAGGCCGAAGACCTTCTGCCAGTCGTCGTCGGTGACCTTCAGGAAGGACTCGCGGGGCGCGGTGGCGCCGACGTTGTTGACGAGGATGTCGACACGGCCGTGGCGTTCCACGGCCCGCCGGACCAGGGTCTCGGCGCCTTCCGGGGTGGACAGGTCGACCGCCACGACCGTGACGTCGTGTTCGGCTGCCAGCGTGTCCAGCTCGGGGGTGGAGGTGCGGCTGCCCGCCACGACCTTGGCGCCTTCGCGTACCAGGCCCGCGACGACGGCCAGGCCGATGCCCTTGCTGGCTCCGGTGACGACGGCGACCTTGCCCTTGAGGTGCAGTTCCATGACGAATCCTGTTCTGGAATGATCATTACACAATTTCGGTACGACAGGGGCGGCCGGTGTTCTCCGGGCCGGAGCCGCTGTCGATGAAGGGAGCGTAGCAGGCAATCTTGAATGGGTAATCCAGAATCGGGATGGTGTCGCTCACTCGTCGGGGCGGAAGGTCCTCGCGCCCGGTCCCTCAGTCGTTCCCGGTCCCTCAGTCGTTCTGGAGACCGGGGACCCGCATCGCGAGAATCGCCATGTCGTCCGACGGGGCGTCGGACGCGAAGCGCTCCACCGCGCGCATGATGCGCGCGGCGACCGCACCCGCCGTCAGGCCCGTGCAGGTCGTGAGGACCTCCGCGAGGCCGTCGTCGCCGAGCATGCGCGTGCCCTCACGGCGTTCGGTCACGCCGTCCGTGACGCAGAGGAGGACATCACCGGGGTCGAGGGTGATCGTCTGCTCGTAGAGCTCCAGGTCCTCGATGACGCCGAGGAGCGGCTGGGGTTCGGCGGCGGCTTCCACCGTGCCGTCCTGGCGCAGGCGCAACGGCAGCGGATGGCCGGCGCACACCACCTTCATCTCCGCGCTGCCGTCCTCCCGCGGGCGCATCTCGCCGTACAGGAGGGTCAGGAATCGGCTGCGGGAACCCTCGTCCAGGATGGCCGAGTTGAGGCGCTCCAGGACCGCCGGGCCGCTGAGGCCCTCCCGGGCCAGCAGGCGCAGCGCGTGCCGCGCCAGGCCCGTCACGGCGGCCGCGTTGGGGCCCGTGCCGCAGACGTCGCCGATGGCGAAGCCGTAGGTGCCGTCGGAGATGGGGAAGACGTCGTAGAAGTCGCCGCCGACCTCGTTGCCCTCGCCGGCCGCGCGGTAGATGACCTCGACCTCGACGCCCTCGATGTGCGGGGTGCCCGGGGGCAGCAGGCTGCGCTGGAGGGCCTGGCTGATGGCCGTGCGCTCCGAGTAGAGGCGGGCGTTGTCCAGGGCCAGAGCGGCCCGGCGGGACAGGTCCTCGGCCAGTTCCAGGATCTCCTGGCGGAAGTGTTCGTCGGTGGGCTTGCCCAGGGTGAGCATGCCGATGACCCGGTTGCGCGCCACCAGGGGGAGGACGACGATCTCGCCGCCGACGGCCGAGGCGGTGGCGAGCGTCGGGCCGATGGCGGAGGAGACCTGGCGGGCGGGCCCGCCGGTCAGGCCCAGGCTGCGCATGGAACTGCGCAGGGCGGCCCGGTGAGCGTGCTCGCCGGGAGCGCTCCAGACCCGGGCGCCCGGGGTGGGTACCGGGTCCGGCGGGGGCACCTTGGAGAGCAACGACTTGATGCCGTCGATGAGTTCCTCGTCCTCGTGCAGGACGTACGACAGGTAGGGCTCGGAGGCCTGGTCGGCGATCGTGTAGACCGCGCACCAGGTGGCGAGGGTCGGGACCGTCATCTGGGCCATCAGGGCGAGGGTCTGGTCCCGGTCCAGGGTGCCGGCGAGCAGGTCGGAGGCCTCGACCAGGAAGCTGAGCGAACCGCGGCGCAGCCGCTCCAGTTCGCCCAGGCGGGCCGACTCGACGGCCAGGGCGATGCGGTCGGCGGCGAACTGGAGGCGCAGCGCCTCCTCGTTGGAGTACCTGCCCGGGGACTCGGCGGCGACGCCCAGGGAGCCGGTCAGCCGGCCCTCCACCTTCAGCGGGACCGTGACGACCGAGCGCATGCCGGTGCCGCCCAGGAGCGGGACCGCGCCCGGAACGGCCGTCAGGTCGTCGTGGACGGCCGGCATGCGGGCCGAGCCGTAGCGGCCGGGACCGGCTTCGACGGGCACGCGCGCGAAGCGCTGCCGGGCGGACGGCAGCCCCGTGGAGGCGCGCACCTCCAACTCGGTCTCGTCGTCGGTCGCCAGGAGCAGGAACGCGGAGTCGCCGTCGAGCATGTCGCGGGCGCGCTCGACCGTGCGCTGGAGGAGACCGTCGAGGTCGTCGGGGGCCGGCGAGCCGATGAACACCTCGAACGGGTCGGCGTTCTGGCCGTCGGGGGCGCCGGTGCCGTCGGCGGGCAGGCGCAACGGGGTCTGCAGGACCGCGCGTTCGTGGTCGCGCACCATCAGGCAGACGGTGGAGGGCTCGCCGCCGGTGTCGCGGACCCTCAGGTGCGAGGCGTAGACGGGGGTGACGCGGCCGTCGGCGCCGCGGATGCCGTAACTGCCCTCCCAGCGGGAGAGCTGCAGGGCCTCGGCGACGCCGGTGCCGGTGCCGGGGGTGTGCGGCCAGGCGGCGAGGTCGGTCAGCGGCTTGCCGGTGACCTCGGCCGAGGTGTGGCCGAAGATCTCCTCGGCGTCCTCGTTCCAGGCCGTGATCGAGCCCTTGCGGTCGATCTGGACGACCGCGACCCGGACCCGGCCGTCCGCGAGGGGCAGCAGGTCGGCGGGGAGGGACGGGCCGGCCGCGCGGGTGCCCACCGGACGCTCGGGAAGATCGAGCTGGAACCAGACGTTCTTGTACGTGGACGTGTACTCGACACCCCAGCGGGCGGCCAGGGCCGCGCACAGCTGCAGGCCGCGGCCGCCCTCGCGGTCGGGGCTGCCCATGTTGACGGCGGAGCCCTGGAGCGGGACCTCGCGCTCCGGGTAGCGGTCGGCGACCTCGATGCGTACCCCGTCGTCCGCGCGCAGGCACAGGACGTCGGCGTGGGTGCCGGCGTGTACAACCGCGTTGGTCACCAGTTCGCTGGTGAGGACCACGGCGTCGTCGACGACGTCCGCGAAGCCCCAGCCCTGGAGCGTGTCGCGGACGAAGGCGCGGGCGGTCGCGACCGATCGCCCGACGGGCTCGAAGCTGGCGGCCGCGCGCGCGGTGATCACAGAACTCCTCGACCGTGTCTCGACATGCGGGTTTCCCCGGCCGGCCGGCTCGTGCCGCTGCTGCGGCATCCGCTCGCCCGTGGGCCGTGGCTCCGGGGTGTGTCCCCCGGGGATCACTCCGGTGGTCATGGTCTGCGGCCGCCCCTCCGAATGCCCGCTCGTTCTCGTGCCACCGCCCAGGCCGTATGAACCGGCGCGGCTGGACAGCCGCATGCAAGGTTACTTACCTTCGCCGTCCGAGCGGATGCCGGTCGCCAGTGTTTACGCCGCAGGGTGTGCGGACGATGTGCGAAGCTGCCGAACTGTTATGGCCTGGTTCGGCCGGGGTGAAACACTGGGCAAGCTTCTGATGAAGGTACGGGCAGGCTGAGTGCGTCGCGTGTCGGGCGGGCAGCAGCCCCTGGTGTGGCCGGATCCGATCCGGCAGGAATACGCGGCAGTAACGGGTACGCCGAAGCAGACGGTACGCCGACTGCGGCGGTATCCGAGCACAGTGGTACGGGCACAGTGGTGACGGTCGACCCCTGCGGGAGGGACACAGTGGAGTCTGGCGCAGCGACGCGGGGCACTAAGGCGCGCGCGAAGGGCGGACAGTCCCTGAGCGGTCGGCGGGGCGGCGGCGGGACCACGGAGGTGGATTCGGCCGCCCTGGACCGGTTGCTGGTGGCTCTCGTGGCGATGCGCGACGGGAACTTCCGCAAGCGGCTCACGGTGTCCGGTGACGGCGTGATGTCGGAGATCGCGGCGGTCTTCAACGAGGTCGCCGACCGCAATCTCCACCTCACGGGTGAGCTGTCACGGGTACGGCGGGTGGTCGGACGTGAGGGAAAACTCACGGAACGGCTGGAGACGGGGGCCTGCGAGGGTTCCTGGGCGACCGCCGTGGACAACTCCAACGCCCTCGTCGAGGACCTCGTGCGGCCGGTCTCCGAGGTGGGCCGGGTCCTGACGGCGGTGGCCGAGGGTGACCTGTCGCCGCGGATGGATCTGCGGTCGCCGTCGGCGGACGGCGCCGGGCACCCGCTGCGCGGCGAGTTCCTGAAGGTCGGCAGGACCGTCAACAACCTGGTCGACCAGCTGTCGACGTTCACCGACGAGGTCACCCGGGTGGCCAGCGAGGTGGGCACCGAGGGCAAGCTGGGCGGGCAGGCCCGGGTGCGCGGTATGTCCGGTTCGTGGCGGGACCTCACGGACTCGGTCAACACGATGGCGTACCGGCTGACGGCCCAGGTGCGGGACATCGCGCTGGTGACGACCGCGGTCGCCAAGGGTGACCTGTCCCGGAAGGTCACCGTCCAGGTCGCCGGCGAGATGCTGGAGCTGAAGGAAACCGTCAACACGATGGTGGACCAGCTGTCGGCCTTCTCCTCGGAGGTGACCCGGGTCGCCCGTGAGGTGGGTACGGACGGCATCCTGGGCGGTCAGGCGCATGTGCCCGGGGTCGCCGGCACGTGGAAGGAACTCACCGACTCCGTCAACACCATGGCCGGCAATCTCACGGCCCAGGTGCGCGGGATCTCCGAGGTGACCACCGCGGTCGCCAGCGGTGACCTGTCGCGCAAGGTGACCGTGCCGGCCCGTGGTGAGGTCGCGCAGCTCGCCGAGACGATCAACCAGATGACCGAGACGCTGCGGATCTTCGCGGACGAGGTCACGCGCGTGGCCAACGAGGTCGGTGCCGAGGGACAGCTCGGCGGGCAGGCGAACGTGCCGGGCGCGGCGGGCACCTGGAAGGACCTGACGGACTCCGTCAACACGGTCTTCCGGAACCTGACCACCCAGGTGCGGGACATCGCCGCGGTGACGACGGCGGTGGCCAACGGTGACCTCTCGCAGAAGGTCACCGTGGACGTGGCCGGCGAGATGCTGGAGCTGAAGAACACCGTCAACGGCATGGTCGACCAGCTGTCGTCGTTCGGTGCCGAGGTCACCCGCGTGGCCCGGGAGATCGGTGTCGAGGGTGAACTGGGCGGCCAGGCACAGGTGGCCGGGGCCGCCGGTACCTGGAAGGACCTGACCGACTCCGTCAACACGGCGTTCCGCAACCTCACCGGTCAGGTGCGCAACATCGCCCAGGTGACGACGGCGGTGGCCAACGGCGACCTCTCGCAGAAGGTCACGGTCGACGTCTCCGGCGAGATGCTCCAGCTGAAGAACACCGTGAACACGATGGTGGACCAGCTCTCCAGCTTCGCCGACCAGGTGACGCGGATGGCCAGGGACGTGGGCACGGAGGGCCGCCTGGGAGGTCAGGCCCGCGTGGACGGCGTCTCGGGCACCTGGAAGGAGCTCACGGATTCCGTCAACTTCATGGCCGGCAACCTCACCTCGCAGGTGCGTCAGATCGCCCAGGTGACGACGGCGGTGGCGCGGGGCGACCTGTCCCAGAAGATCGACGTCGACGCGCGCGGTGAGATCCTCGAACTGAAGAGCACGATCAACACGATGGTCGATCAGCTCTCCGCCTTCGCCGACCAGGTCACCAAGGTGGCCCGCGAGGTGGGCACGGAGGGCCGGCTCGGCGGTCAGGCACAGGTGCCCGGCGTGGCCGGCGTGTGGCGGGACCTGACGGACTCGGTGAACGGCATGGCCGGCAACCTCACCGCCCAGGTCCGCAACATCGCCCAGGTGGCGACCGCGGTGGCCCGGGGTGACCTGTCCCAGAAGATCACCGTCGACGCGCGCGGCGAGATCCAGGAGCTGAAGAACACCCTGAACACGATGGTCGACCAGCTGTCGTCGTTCGCCCAGGAGGTCACGCGCGTGGCGCGCGAGGTGGGCACCGAGGGCATCCTGGGCGGCCAGGCCGAGGTGCAGGGGGTGGCGGGCACCTGGAAGGACCTCACCCAGTCGGTGAACTTCATGGCGAACAACCTGACCATCCAGGTCCGCAACATCGCCGAGGTCACGACCGCGGTCGCGAAGGGCGACCTGTCGAAGAAGATCACCGTCGACGCGAAGGGCGAGATCCTCGAACTCGTCACGACCGTCAACACGATGGTCGACCAGCTGTCCAGCTTCGCCGAGCAGGTGACCCGGGTGGCCCGTGAGGTGGGCACCGAGGGCATCCTGGGCGGCCAGGCGCACGTTCCGGGTGTCACGGGCATCTGGAAGGACCTCAGCAACAACGTGAACCTGATGGCCAACAACCTGACCATGCAGGTGCGCAACATCTCCCAGGTCTCGGCGGCGGTCGCCAACGGCGACCTGACCCGGCAGGTCACCATCGAGGCGAGCGGTGAGGTGGCGCAGCTCGCCGACACCATCAACACGATGGTCAAGACGCTGAGTTCGTTCGCCGACCAGGTCACCAAGGTGGCCCGCGAGGTGGGCACGGACGGCATCCTCGGCGGTCAGGCGCACGTACCGGGTGTGGCGGGTACCTGGAAGGACCTCACCGAGTCGGTGAACGGCATGGCGTCCAACCTGACCGGCCAGGTCCGCAACATCGCGATGGTCACCACGGCCATCGCCAAGGGCGACCTGACCAAGAAGATCGACATCGACGCGCGCGGCGAGATCCTCGAACTCAAGACCACGATCAACACGATGGTCGACCAGCTGTCCAGCTTCGCCGAGGAGGTCACCCGGGTGGCCCGTGAGGTGGGCACCGAGGGGCAGCTGGGCGGTCAGGCACGCGTGCGAGACGTCGACGGCACCTGGCGCGACCTCACCGAGTCGGTGAACGAGATGGCCGGGAACCTGACGCGGCAGGTGCGTGCCATCGCGCGCGTGGCGACCGCGGTGACCCGTGGCGACCTGAACCTGAAGATCGACGTGGACGCCTCCGGCGAGATCCAGGAACTGCAGGACTACATCAACAAGATGATCGCGAACCTGCGCGACACCACGGTCGCCAACCAGGAACAGGACTGGCTCAAGGGCAACCTGGCGCGGATCTCCGCGCTGATGCAGGGCCGCCGCGACCTGGCGGACGTGGCCTCGCTGATCATGAGCGAGCTGACGCCGGTGGTCACCGCACAGCACGGCGCGTTCTTCATGGCGATGCCACTGGTCGACGGCAAGGATCTCGGCGACGAGACGGAGGACGCCTACGAACTGCGCATGCAGGGGTCCTACGGCTACTCGATGGGCTCCATGCCGACCTCGTTCCGGCCTGGTGAGGCGCTGATCGGCACCGCAGCCCAGGAGAAGCGCACGATCCTGGTGGAGAAGGCGCCCACGGGCTACCTGAAGATCTCCTCGGGGCTCGGCGAGGCCCCGCCGGCGCAGGTGATCGTGCTGCCGGTGCTGTTCGAGGGCAACGTCCTGGGCGTGATCGAGCTGGCGTCCTTCACGCCGTTCACGCAGATCCAGAAGGACTTCCTCAACCAGATCGCCGAGATGATCGCGACCAGCGTCAACACCATCTCCGTGAACACCAAGACCGAGGTGCTGCTGAGGCAGTCGCAGGAACTGACCGAGCAGTTGCGGGAGCGGTCGGCGGAGCTGGAGAACCGGCAGAAGGCCCTCCAGGCGTCCAACGCCGAACTGGAGGAGAAGGCCGAGCTGCTGGCCCAGCAGAACCGTGACATCGAGGTGAAGAACACCGAGATCGAGGAGGCCCGGCAGGTCCTGGAGGAGCGTGCCGAGCAACTCGCCGTCTCCATGCGGTACAAGAGCGAGTTCCTCGCCAACATGTCGCACGAGCTGCGCACTCCGCTCAACTCGCTGCTGATCCTGGCCAAGCTGCTCGCCGACAACGCCGAGGGCAACCTCTCGCCGAAGCAGGTGGAGTTCGCCGAGACCATCCACGGCGCCGGCTCCGACCTGCTCCAGCTGATCAACGACATCCTCGACCTGTCCAAGGTCGAGGCGGGCAAGATGGACGTCTCCCCGACGCGTATCGCGCTCGTGCAGCTGGTGGACTACGTGGAGGCCACCTTCCGGCCGCTGACCGCGGAGAAGGGCCTGGACCTGTCGGTGCGGGTCTCCCCGGAGCTGCCCGCCACCCTGCACACCGACGAACAGCGGCTCCTGCAGGTGCTGCGCAACCTGCTGTCCAACGCGGTGAAGTTCACCGACTCCGGCTCGGTGGAGCTGGTGATCCGGCCGGCGAGCGGCGACGTCCCGGTGGGGATCAGGGAGCAGCTCCTGGAGGCCGGTTCGCTCAGCGATCCGGACGCGCCGCTGATCGCCTTCTCCGTGACCGACACCGGGATCGGCATCGCGGCCAGCAAGATGCGGGTCATCTTCGAGGCCTTCAAGCAGGCCGACGGCACGACCAGCCGCAAGTACGGCGGTACGGGCCTCGGACTGTCGATCTCGCGGGAGATCGCACAGCTGCTCGGCGGTGAGATCCACGCGCAGAGCGAGCCGGGCCGCGGCTCGACGTTCACCCTGTACCTGCCGCTGCACCCCAGCGAGCTGCCCCCCCAGGGCTACCAGCAGGCCGCGCCCGCGCTGGAGGCGGGGGACCTGGTCGCCTCGCAGAACCACGGCTCGGAGCTGTCCGGTGCGGACGTCGAGACGCCGGCCGAGGTGAAGTCGTACCAGGAGACCCAGAACGGTGCCGCGGCGCTCTTCCGGCGCCGGCGCCGGGCCACCCCCCAGATCGCCGAGTCCTGGCCCGTGCTGGCCGAGCAGGAGGCGACGACCGCGGCGCCGCGCCGGGGCGTACGGTTCGCCGGGGAGAAGGTGCTGATCGTCGACGACGACATCCGCAACGTCTTCGCGCTCACCAGCGTCCTGGAGCAGCACGGACTGTCGGTGCTGTACGCCGAGAACGGCCGCGAGGGCATCGAGGTCCTGGAGCAGCACGACGACGTCGCGGTCGTCCTGATGGACATCATGATGCCGGAGATGGACGGTTACGCGACGACCACGGCGATCCGCCGGATGCCGCAGTTCGCCGGCCTGCCGATCATCGCGCTGACCGCCAAGGCGATGAAGGGCGACCGGGAGAAGGCGATCGAGTCCGGCGCCTCCGACTACGTCACCAAGCCGGTGGACCCCGATCACCTGCTGGCGGTGATGGAGAAGTGGATGCGCGAGGAGTGACCGGAGCGAGCGGGAGTGTTGTGAACGTTCCGGGAACCTTCCGTGTGTACGGGGGGTCGCTGACGCAGGGTTGTCGAGGCCGTGTAGAAGTGCGGGATCGGGGGAACCTTCTGGTCTCCGGCTGCGTTTCTGCTACGTGCACAGTGACATCGCGGTGACAGGGTGTGGCGACAGGCGGGGTGCGGCTACCATGACCGGCACAAGGACGGGCGGCGAAAGGGAGTCGTCCCCTGGGGCGGCGCCCGGTGCACATCCGGGGCGAGGAGGGCGGGCCATGGTGCAGAAGGCCAAGATCCTCCTGGTCGATGACCGGCCGGAGAATCTGCTGGCGCTGGAGGCCATCCTCTCTGCGCTCGATCAGACACTGGTGCGGGCATCGTCCGGGGAGGAAGCGCTCAAAGCACTGCTCACGGACGACTTCGCGGTCATTCTGCTGGACGTCCAGATGCCAGGCATGGACGGTTTCGAAACCGCGGCACACATCAAGCGGCGGGAGCGGACCCGGGACATCCCGATCATCTTCCTCACCGCCATCAACCACGGCCCGCACCACACCTTCCGGGGGTACGCGGCCGGCGCGGTGGACTACATCTCCAAGCCCTTCGACCCGTGGGTGCTGCGCGCCAAGGTCTCGGTCTTCGTCGAGCTGTACATGAAGAACTGCCAGCTCCGTGAGCAGGCCGCGCTGCTCCGGCTCCAGTTGGAAGGCGGCGGCAAGGGCGCGGTCACGGGCAAGGAGTCCGCGGGGCTGCTCGCCGAGCTGTCGGCGCGCCTCGCGGCCGTCGAGGAGCAGGCCGAGGCGCTGTCCAAGCAGCTGGACGACGAGTCCGCGGACGCGGCGGCGGTGGCCACGGCGGCCCATCTGGAACGCAAACTCACCGGTCTGCGCCGGGCGCTGGACGCCCTCGAACCGGGCACCGCAGGCGGCCCTTCGCCGCTTCCCTCGCAGAACTGACCACGACGGCGGCCCCAGTTGCCCATGAGCGCGCGTCAGTTCCGCGGCCCCGCAAGGGCGACACGAACGGGTGAAGCAGTGGGCACGCGTGTCCCCTGTCGCATCCCCCGGTAATCTCACACCCATGGCCTCACGTCCCTCGGCAGCCAAGAAGCAGCCCCCGAAGAAGGCCGCTCCCTCGAAGGCGCCGGCGAAAAAGGCCGCCGCGAAGAAAGCCCCGGCCAGGAAGGCGCCCGCGAAGAGGGCCGCGGCGAAGAAGGCCGCGCCCGCGCCCAAGCCGGCGCCGAGCCCGACCGGGGGCGTCTACCGCCTGGTGCGCGCCCTCTGGCTCGGTGTCGCGCACGCCGTCGGCGCCGTCTTCCGCGGCATAGGACAGGGAGCCAAGAACCTGGACCCGGCCCACCGCAAGGACGGCGTCGCCCTGCTCCTGCTGGGCATCGCCCTGATCGTCGCCGCCGGCACCTGGGCCGACCTGCGCGGCCCGGTCGGCGACCTGGTGGAGATCCTGGTCACCGGCGCCTTCGGCCGCCTCGACCTGCTGGTGCCGATACTGCTCGCGGTGATCGCCCTGCGGTTCATGCGCCACCCCGAGCAGCCGGAGGCCAACGGCCGGATCGTGATCGGCCTCTCCGCGCTCGTCATCGGCGTGCTCGGCCAGGTCCACATCGCCTGCGGCTCGCCGGCCCGCAGCGACGGCATGCAGGGCATAAGGGACGCCGGCGGCCTCATCGGCTGGGCGGCGGCGACCCCGCTGACGTACACCATGACCGAGGTCCTCGCCGTCCCGCTGCTGGCGCTGCTCACGGTCTTCGGGCTGCTCGTCGTCACCGCCACCCCGGTCAACGCGATCCCGCAGCGGCTGCGCGCGCTCGGCGTCCGCCTCGGACTGCTGCACGACCCCGAACCCGACGAGTACGGCGAGTACGGCGAGTACGGCGACGACGAGCGCTACGACGAACAGTGGCGCGAAGCGCTGCCCCCGCGCTCCCGGGGACGCTCCGGCGCCCCCCAGCACGCCGACCCGGACATCGCCGAGCAGGAGGCCCTCGCCAAGCGCCGGGGCCGCCCGCGCCGCTCCGCCGTGCCGCAGCCCGAGATGGGCCGTCAGATGGACGCCGTGGACGTCGCGGCGGCGGCCGCCGCCGCGCTCGACGGCGCGGTCATGCACGGCATGCCGCCCTCGCCGCTCGTCGCCGACCTCACCCAGGGTGTCAGCGTCGGGGACCGCGAGGAGACCACGCCCACGCCCGTGCCGGCCCCGAGCGGCGGTCCGACCCCGAGCCCGAGCACGAGCCCCGTCCCGGCCGCGCGTCCCAAGCAGGAGAAGCTCGAGATCGAGCAGGTCGTCGCAGACCTGACCAAACCGGCCCCCGAGCAGCCCCGCGACCTGCCGCCGCGCGCCGAGCAGCTCCAGCTCTCCGGCGACATCACCTACTCGCTGCCCTCCCTGGACCTGCTCACCCGGGGCGGGCCGGGCAAGTCGCGCAGCGAGGCCAACGACAAGGTCGTCGCCTCGCTCTCCAACGTCTTCTCCGAGTTCAAGGTGGACGCACGCGTCACCGGCTTCACCCGCGGCCCGACCGTCACCCGGTACGAGGTCGAGCTCGGCCCGGCCGTGAAGGTCGAGCGGATCACCGCCCTCACCAAGAACATCGCGTACGCCGTCGCCAGCCCGGACGTGCGGATCATCAGCCCCATCCCCGGCAAGTCCGCGGTCGGCATCGAGATCCCGAACACCGACCGGGAGATGGTCAACCTCGGTGACGTGCTGCGGCTCGCCGAGTCCGCCGAGGACGACGATCCGATGCTGGTCGCCTTCGGCAAGGACGTCGAGGGCGGCTACGTCATGCACTCGCTGGCGAAGATGCCGCACATGCTCGTCGCCGGCGCCACCGGCTCCGGCAAGTCGTCCTGCATCAACTGCCTGATCACCTCGGTCATGATGCGGGCGACCCCGGAGGACGTCCGGATGGTCCTGGTCGACCCCAAGCGGGTCGAGCTGACCGCCTACGAGGGCATCCCGCACCTGATCACGCCGATCATCACCAACCCGAAGCGGGCCGCCGAGGCACTGCAGTGGGTCGTACGCGAGATGGACCTGCGCTACGACGACCTGGCCGCCTTCGGCTACCGGCACATCGACGACTTCAACGAGGCGGTGCGCAGCGGCAAGCTCAAGACGCCCGAGGGCAGCGAGCGCCAGCTCCAGGCGTACCCGTATCTGCTGGTGATCGTCGACGAGCTCGCCGACCTGATGATGGTCGCCCCGCGCGACGTCGAGGACTCGATCGTCCGGATCACGCAGCTGGCGCGGGCGGCCGGTATCCACCTGGTGCTCGCCACCCAGCGGCCGTCGGTCGACGTCGTCACCGGTCTGATCAAGGCGAACGTGCCCTCCCGGCTCGCCTTCGCCACCTCCTCGCTCGCCGACAGCCGCGTCATCCTCGACCAGCCCGGCGCCGAGAAGCTGATCGGCAAGGGCGACGGCCTCTTCCTGCCGATGGGGGCCAACAAGCCGACCCGTATGCAGGGCGCGTTCGTGACCGAGGCCGAGGTCGCGGCTGTTGTCCAGCACTGCAAGGACCAGATGGCGCCGGTCTTCCGCGACGACGTCACGGTGGGCTCCAAGCAGAAGAAGGAGATCGACGAGGACATCGGCGACGACCTGGACCTGCTGTGCCAGGCTGCCGAGCTGGTCGTCTCCACCCAGTTCGGCTCCACCTCCATGCTCCAGCGCAAGCTGCGGGTGGGCTTCGCCAAGGCGGGCCGGCTCATGGACCTCATGGAGTCGCGCGGGGTGGTCGGGCCGAGCGAGGGGTCCAAGGCGCGTGACGTTCTGGTGAAACCCGATGAGCTGGACGGAGTCCTCGCTGTGATCCGTGGGGAGTCTGAGGGGTAGGTCTGTCCGAGGGCTTCGGGCGCCCGCAGGCCGGAGGAGGCGTGTCGTGATCCACCCGTTAGAGACCGTCGGGCAACCGTTTCCCTTTGACGCACGTCAAGTTGAGCGAGAGGAAAGGTGTGTACCCCAGCCTGGGGCGGACACCCGACCCGTCATCGGGATGTCCGGCCATACCGATGGCGTACAAAGTCCCGCCGCCCGGTTGCCCCACCCTTTCGTACCCCCCATAGACTGAACTTCCAGCACAGGTGGCTACACGCTCGAAAGGCGCCCCCGTGTCCATCGGCAGCAACTCCCCTGAAGACGAGCGTCCGTTCCCAGACGTGTCCGAGGAAAACCGCCCCTCCGTAGGCCGAGCCCTCAAGCAGGCCCGTATCGCCGCCGGGCTGACCGTCGACGAGATCAGCGGGAGCACCCGGGTCCGTATCGTCATCGTGCACGCGATCGAGGCCGACAACTTCGCCCCCTGTGGCGGCGACGTCTACGCCCGCGGGCACATCAGGACCCTCGCCAGGGCCGTCGGCCTCGACCCCGAACCGCTGCTGGCGCAGTTCGCGGCCGAACACGGTGGTGGGCGGCCCGCGCCGACGCCTGCCGCCCCGCTGTTCGAGGCGGAGCGTATCCGCCCCGAGCGTCGCGGCCCCAACTGGACGGCGGCCATGGTCGCGGCGATCGTCGTCGTGATCGGTTTCGTCGGCTTCACCGCCTTCAAGGGCGGCGATGGCGACGACGCCAAGCGGTCGGTCGCCGAGGGGGCCACCCCGACGACCAGCAAGCCGGCCTCGCCGACCCCGAAGGAGAGCAAGCCCGGCAAGGCACCCGCGCCCTCCGACAGCGCGATCGCCGCCGCACCCCAGGACAAGGTCACCGTCCAGGTCAGCGCGGCGAACGGACGCAGCTGGATCTCGGCCAAGGACCACAACGGCCGGATGCTCTTCGACGGGCTGCTGAAGAAGGGCGAATCCAAGACCTTCCAGGACAGCACCAAGATCAACCTGATCCTCGGCGACGCCGGAGCCATCCAGCTCTACGTCAACGGCAAGAAGATCGAGGACCAGTTCCGGCCCGGAGCCGTGGAGCGCCTGACCTACACCAAGGGTGACCCGGAAGTCGGATAACCGTTCGGGCCGAGCACGTACACAAGGGGTTGGCCATGATCGGCCAGCCCCTTCGACGTGGGCTGTCGGCGGGACGAAGTAGTCTTGAGCCCATGCCTGAACGCCGTACCGTCGCACTAGTCACTCTCGGCTGCGCCCGTAACGAGGTGGACTCGGAGGAGCTCGCAGGCCGTTTGGAGGCGGACGGCTGGCAGCTCGTCGAGGACGCCGAGGAAGCGGACGTCGCCGTCGTCAACACCTGTGGATTCGTCGAGGCCGCAAAGAAGGACTCCGTCGACGCCCTCCTCGAGGCCAACGATCTCAAGGGCCACGGCAGAACCCAGGCCGTGGTGGCGGTGGGCTGCATGGCCGAGCGGTACGGCAAGGAACTCGCCGAGGCGCTGCCCGAGGCGGACGGCGTGCTCGGCTTCGACGACTACGCCGACATCTCCGACCGGCTGCAGACCATCCTCAACGGCGGCATCCACGCCTCGCACACCCCGCGCGACCGCCGCAAGCTGCTGCCCATCAGCCCGGCCGAGCGGCAGGAATCCGCCGCGGCGGTCGCATTGCCCGGGCACGGCCCGTCCGACCTCCCGGAGGGCCTGGCGCCCGCCTCCGGCCCCCGCGCGCCCCTGCGCCGCCGGCTGGACGGCTCCCCGGTCGCCTCGGTCAAGCTCGCCTCCGGCTGCGACCGGCGCTGCTCCTTCTGCGCCATCCCCTCCTTCCGCGGCTCCTTCATCTCACGCCGCCCCAGCGACGTGCTGAACGAGACCCGGTGGCTGGCCGAACAGGGTGTCAAGGAGGTCATGCTGGTCTCCGAGAACAACACCTCCTACGGCAAGGACCTGGGCGACATCCGCCTGCTGGAGTCCCTGCTGCCGGAGCTTGCCGAGGTCGACGGCATCGAGCGGGTACGCGTCAGCTACCTCCAGCCGGCCGAGATGCGCCCCGGCCTGATCGACGTCCTCACCTCCACCCCGAACGTCGTGCCCTACTTCGACCTGTCCTTCCAGCACTCCGCTCCGGGCGTGCTGCGGGCCATGCGCCGTTTCGGCGACACCGACCGCTTCCTGGAACTGCTCGACACCATCAGGTCCAAGGCGCCGCAGGCCGGTGTCCGCTCCAACTTCATCGTCGGCTTCCCCGGCGAGTCCGCCTCCGACCTGGCCGAGCTGGAGCGCTTCCTGACCGGCGCACGGCTCGACGCGATCGGCGTCTTCGGGTACTCCGACGAGGAGGGCACCGAAGCCGCGACGTACCAGAACAAGCTGGACGAGGACCTGGTCGCCGAGCGGCTCGCGCGGATCTCCCGGCTCGCCGAGGAACTCGTCTCGCAGCGGGCCGAGGAGCGCGTCGGCGAGACCGTGCACGTCCTGGTGGAGTCCGTCGGCGACGAGGAGGGCGTCCACGGCCGGGCGGCCCACCAGGCCCCGGAGACGGACGGGCAGGTGCTGCTCACGAGCGGCGAAGGACTGCGGGTCGGCCGTATCGTCGAGGCGAAGGTGGTCGGTACCGAGGGTGTCGACCTGGTGGCCGAGCCGCTGCTGGGCTCGCCCGTGTGGAGTGAGGAGGCCGGCAGATGACCGGAGTCCCGGCGTCCGCCGCGGGCGGTTCCTCCGGCGCACAGGGCGCCCGAGGCTCCGCCGCCACCTCCGGCGCCGCTCCGGATCTCTCCGGCCCGCCGAACGCCGGTGTCCACAACGCCGCTGCCGTGGACCTCTCCGGGCCGGGCAACGCCGGTGCCCCGCAGCCCGGCGCCGGGGATTCCGGTTCCCGTGACGGCGAGCGGTCCGTGCGGGGCGGGAAGATCGCCGCCGCGGCTGTCAACCAGGCCAGCCTCTGGAACGTCGCCAATCTGCTGACCATGCTCCGGCTGGTCCTGGTCCCCGGCTTCGTCGCCCTGATGCTGGCCGGCGGCGGATACGACCCGGCCTGGCGCTCGCTCGCCTGGGCCGCGTTCGCCATCGCCATGATCACCGACCTGTTCGACGGCCATCTGGCACGGACCTACGACCTGGTCACCGACTTCGGGAAGATCGCCGACCCCATCGCCGACAAGGCGATCATGGGCGCGGCGCTGATCTGCCTCTCCTCGCTCGGCGATCTCCCCTGGTGGGTGACGATCGTGATCCTCGGCCGGGAACTCGGGATCACCCTGCTTCGTTTCGTGGTCATCCGCTACGGCGTGATCCCGGCCAGCCGCGGCGGCAAGCTCAAGACCCTCACCCAGGGCATCGCCGTGGGGATGTACGTGCTGGCACTGACGGGGTGGCTGGCGACCCTGAGGTTCTGGGTGATGGCAGCGGCCGTCGTTCTGACGGTCCTGACGGGCCTCGACTACGTGAGACAGGCCATTGTGCTGCGACGGCAGGGAATCGCCGAGCGCGCGGCGGCGTTGGAGGAAACAGAAGCGTGAGTTCCACGGCCGCCGAACTGGTGCGACTACTGACGGTGAGGGGGCAGACCCTGGCCGTCGCCGAGTCGCTGACCGGCGGCCTGGTGGCGGCGGAGATCACCACGGTCCCCGGGGCGTCCAAGGCCTTCCGGGGCTCGGTCACCGCCTACGCCACCGAGCTCAAGCACGAGGTGCTGGGAGTCGATGCCACTCTGCTGGCCCAGCGGGGCGCGGTGGATCCGCAGGTCGCGGCCCAGATGGCGGCCGGGGTGCGGAAGGCTCTGGGTGCCGACTGGGGCCTCGCGACCACCGGGGTCGCCGGCCCCGAACCCCAGGACGGCCGCCCGGTCGGCACGGTTTACGTGGCCGTGGACGGCCCCCTCGCGGCCGGTTCCGGTTCCGCCGCTGGCGGAAAAGTGGAGGCCCTGCGGTTGAACGGCGACCGTGCGGAAATTCGTAGAGAGAGTGTACGGAGCGTACTCGCACTGCTTCTGAGGGAGCTTGCGAGCGAACAGACCGGGAATGAGCGGACACAGGATACGGAACAGAACGGGGGGTTTTGATGTTTGCAGCCCTGAGTGAACACGACATCGCTCCCCGCACGGCCGCGGCGCAAGGCGGTACGGTGGGGCGAGAAGGATGCGGCTACGCGGTCCGAGGAGGGAGCCACCGAT
Source organism: Streptomyces sp. NPDC059224 (assembly GCF_042754285.1). Classification (NCBI taxonomy): domain Bacteria; kingdom Bacillati; phylum Actinomycetota; class Actinomycetes; order Kitasatosporales; family Streptomycetaceae; genus Streptomyces; species Streptomyces sp. NPDC059224. Next base: position 194,823 of record NZ_JBHZAN010000018.1, on the reverse strand, counting down.
GATTCTGCTCCGTCGCCTGCTGGGTGACGTGCTGCGTCGGCAGCGCCAGCGCCAGGGCCGTACTCTGCGCGAAGTCTCCTCGTCCGCCCGAGTCTCACTCGGCTATCTCTCCGAGGTGGAGCGGGGGCAGAAGGAGGCTTCCTCCGAGCTGCTCTCCGCCATCTGCGACGCGCTGGACGTACGGATGTCCGAGCTCATGCGGGAAGTGAGCGACGAACTCGCCCTCGCCGAGCTGGCCCAGTCCGCTCAGGCCACCGAGTCCGTGCCCACGTCGGTTCGCCCGATGCTGGGTACCGTTTCGGTGACCGGTGTGCCACCGGAACGGGTGACCATCAAGGCGCCCGCCGAGGCAGTGGACGTGGTCGCCGCGTGACGCCTGTGCGGGCGTAGACCGACGCGGCGCCGACCCGGCGCCGAAGAAGCGTACGAGGCCCCGGCCGGAGCCTCTCCAGGCAGATCTGGAGAGGCGCGGCCGGGGCTTTCGCGTGCCTGCCGACGGGATGCGTCCATTTGCCGGTATCCGGTCGTGCGGTCATGGTGGGAGGACCGACAGGGGGCGAAACGACCGGAGAGACGCATGTACGTCGTGAAGAGCCCGCTGTCCGACGCGGACCTGAAGACCGTGGCCGAGGCGCTCCAGGGCGCCCTCGTCGATCTCGTGGACCTGGCGCTGATCGCCAAGCAGATCCACTGGAACGTGGTCGGCCCCCGCTTCCGCACCGTCCACCTCCAGCTCGACGAGGTCGTCGCCACCGCGCGGACGCACTCCGACACGGTCGCCGAGCGGGCGTCGGCGCTGGGCGTCTCACCGGACGGACGCGCGGTCACGGTGGCCGCCGGCAGTGGCATCGACACGGCCCCGGCGGGCTGGGTCAAGGACTCGGACGCGGTGGGTGCCCTGGTCGACGCGCTGGGCGCGGTGATCACCCGGATGCGGGAGCGGGTCACGGCGACAGCGGAGCCGGACCCGGTCTCCCAGGACATCTTCATCGGGATCACCGCGGACCTGGAGAAACACCACTGGATGTTCCAGGCGGAGAACGCGTAGCAGTGGCCCGGCACCGGCCGTCGGCGGTTGCATCGGTGAGCCCTCAATGCGCCTCCCCGGTGGACCGGGCGGCGTTCTAGCGTCCGGCTGGAGGTGGCGGCCATGATGGGACGGACAGTGCGCTGGGGGGTTGCCCTGGGTTTCGCGGCGGTGTGGTGGTGGGCCGTGCTGCGCATCACCTTCGCCGACGGCGCCGGTGCTCTGGAGGGGACCGTGGCCGCCGGAGGATGGGGGCTGAGCCTGCTGCCGGTGAACTGTGTGCCGCGGACCCGGGCGGCCGGGGCCATGGGCCCGGGGCGGTGGCGGGCCGCCTGGCGGACACCGGGCGCTACCAGGGCATCGCGACCCCTCCGTTCGGGCGCAGGATCTGGCCCGTCGTGAACGAGGAGGCGTCGGACGCCAGATACAGCACGGCGTGCGCGACGTCCGCCGCCTCGCCGACCCGGCCCAGGGGCGACAACCGGGCCATCCACTCCTCCGTCTGCCGCTGCTCCTCGCCGTCGTCGCGCTCTGTCATGGGAGTGCGGGTCCAGCCCGGGGCGACCGCGTTGACGCGGATGCCCTGCCGGCCGACCTCGTTCGCGAGCGTCCTGGTCAGCTGGACCACGGCCGCCTTGGAGGCGCCGTAGCAGAGCAGGCCGGGGCCGCCGGTGTCGATGGCGCCCGACGCCATGGTGATGATGCTGCCTCCGGTCCGGCGGGCGAGCATCAGGCCCGCCGCCTCCTGGCAGGAGTGCAGAACGCCCTTGAAGTTGACGTCCAGCACCCGGTCGAGGTCCTCGTCGGTGGTCTCGAGGACCGGGCTGCGGTGCATGATCCCGGCGATCGCCGCCATGACGTCCAGCCGCTCGCAGGACCGGACCGCCTGCCCCAGCTGCGCCCGGTCGGTGACGTCGACGGTGTGGGTGTGGGCGGTGCCGCCACCGTCCTTGATCATCTTTGCCGTCTCGTCCAGGCCTTCCGTGTTCCGGTCGGCGCAGTGCACGGTCGCACCCGCTTCGGCGAGCAGCACGGCGGAGGCCCGGCCGATACCGCCGGCGGCCCCGGTGACGAATGCGGTGCGTCCGGTGAGGTCGTACGCCTTGAGGGACATGAGGGGACGGTACGAGCGTTTCTGACGGATCGTCAATTCCCTGTGCGGGGGCGGCTTCGCGGGGTGCGGTGGGGACCCGGCGCGGGGGTGGGGCCGGTCTGGCAGGCGGGGCACCAGTAGGTGGGGCGCTCGCGGGAGCCGTCGCCCTGCTCAGCCACGCGGATCGGGGTGTGGCAGCGCAGACAGGGGCGGAATGCGCGGCCGTAGACGAACAGATCCTGGTCGCGCAGGCCCGTGGTCCGGCGGACCGGACGGTCGCGGTTGACCTCCAGGAGCCGCTTGGCGAGCTCTGGGAGTTTCGCGGCGCGGTCGGCGGGGAGCGCGCCGACGGGGAGCCAGGGAGTGGCGCCGATCAGGAAGCAGAGCTCGCTCTTGTACACGTTGCCGATACCGGCGAGGTTGCGCTGGTCGAGCAGGGCCTCGCCGAGTTGCCGGGCGGGGTCGGCGAGCAGGTTGGCGAGGGCGCGGTCGGGATTCCAGTCGGGGCCCAGCAGGTCGGGGCCGAGGTGGCCGACCGCGTGTTCCTCCTCGCCGGTGCGCAGGAACTCAAGGACCTGGAGGCGGTAACCGACGGCCGTGCGGTCGGCGGTGCCGAGGATGGCCCTGATCTGGTGGCCGGGGCCGCCCTTCCAGCGCTCGCCGTTCCCGTAGATCTTCCACGCGCCCTCCATCCGCAGGTGCGTGTGCAGGGTCAGGCCGCCCTCGAAGCGGGTGAGCAGATGTTTGCCGCGCGCGGTGGTGCCGAGCACGGCACGGCCGGTCAGGTCGACGGTGGCGTATGCGGGGACCCGGAAGTCGCTGCGGGTCAGCACCTGGCCGGCGAGTGCGTCGTGCAGGCGCCGGGCGGCCTGCCAGACCGTGTCACCTTCGGGCATGGGTCAAGGGTGACACGGGGGCGTTCGGCATGGGCCGGGAGCGGCGGGGGCGCAGGCGGCGCACCAGGGGGGTGCTGTGCATGTTCCCGCCCGTTCAAGCTCGCAGGCGCAGGCCGCGCGGGGTCGCGATGAAGCCCGCCCCTTCCAGCAGGGCGCCCAGCGGCGAGGTCAGCGCGGTGGCGCCGTTGACGCGCTCCACCGTCACCGTGCCCAGGGTGCCGGCGCGGGCGGCGCCGGCGAGGGCCTCGGCCGCCGTACGCAGCCGGAGGTCGTCGGCCGCGTCCGTGTCCGGGGCGGAGGGCCAGGCCAGCAGGGTCTTGCCGCCGCGCTCCATGTAGAGGGTCAGCTCGCCGTCCACCAGGACGACCAGGGAGCCCGCCTTGCGGCCCGGCTTGTGCCCGGCACCGGTCGGGGGCTCCGGCCAGGGAAGGGCGGCGCCGTAGGCGTTGGCGGGGTCGGCGGCGGCGAGGACCACCGCTCTGGGGTCGGGGTCGACCGTACGGGCGTGCCGGTTTCCGTAGACGTAGGGGTTGGTGGTGCTGCCGCCGCGGGGTCCGCCGTACCCCGGGGCCGCGAAGGGGTCGGCGGGGGCGAGGTCCCTCGGGGAGACGTAGTCCCCGGGGGCGCTGGGCGGCTCGGGGGGCCAGTCGAAGTCGCCGTCCAGGCCCTGGAGATCGGCCTCGTCGATGGGGCCGAGGGGAGTCCCGGCGCCGAAGCCGCCCGGGTGGCCGGGGCCGCCGTGCGCGAAGCCGGCGGACATGTCCCGGGCGCCGTTTGCGAAGGCGGTGCCCGGGAGCGCCTCGCCGCGATCGCGGGCGTTGGAGACCGCGCGCAGCCGGTCCACCGCGCCGTCCATCGCGAACTGGGCCGCGCCGAGCCCCTCGACGACGTAACCCCGGCGCGCCTGCCCGCTGTCCTCGAACGCCGACAGGATGCGGTACACCGCCGAGAAGCCGCCCTCGACGCCCTCCGCGGCGACCGCTCCCCGGGTGACCACGCCGTGCCGGTCGAGCAGGGTGCGGGCCAGGGCGTGGGCGCGCACGGTGGTGTCCGGCTCGCGCTGCGGGAGCAGGGACCAGCGGCCGGCGACGGTCGGCGGCCCGGTACGGGAGGCGGTGCGGGCGGCGGCCGTCAGGGAGCCGTAGCGGCCGCGCGGGACGGTGCGCTTGGCGCGGTGCGCGGTGGCGCCCGCGGTCCGGCCCGAGCCCAGCAGGGAGCGCATCGGCGCCAGCGTGTCGTTGGTGAGCCGACCCGACCAGGCCAGGTCCCAGACCGTGTCGGCCAGTTGGGGGTCGGTGGCGTCGGGATGGGTGGTGGCGCGCACCTGGTCGGCGATCTGACGGAAGAACAGGCCGTAGCCGCCGGAGAGGGTGTCCAGGACGGACTGGTGCAGAGCCGTCAGCTCCAGGGGGTGCGGCGGAGGCAGGAGCAGTGGGGCCGCGTCCGCCATGTACAGCGAGACCCAGCCGTCCTTGCCCGGCAGGGCGCCCGCGCCCGCCCACACGATCTCCCCGGCGGCGGTGAGTTCGTCGAGCATCGAGGGCGTGTAGCCGGCCACCCGGGACGGCAGGACCAGCTTCTCCAGCGCCGACGCCGGCACCGACGCGCCCTGCACCTGCTCGACGGCGCGCACCAGCCCGTCGACGCCGCGCAGCCCGTGCCCCTTGCCGATGTGCTGCCACTGCGGCAGGAACTGGGCGAGCGCGGCCGGTGCCACCGGCTCCAGCTCGTGCCGGAGCGCGGCCAGGGAACGGCGGCGCAGCCTGCGCAGCACGGCCGCGTCGCACCACTCCTGGCCGATGCCCGCCGGATGGAACTCGCCCTGCACCGTCCGCCCGCCCGCGGCCAGCCGCTGCAACGCGCCCTCCGTCACCGCAACCCCGAGCCCGAACCGGGCCGCCGCCGTGGCCGACGTGAACGGGCCGTGTGTGCGCGCGTACCGGGCGAGGAGGTCGCCGAGGGGGTCCTTCACCGGCTCGGTGAACGCCTCCGGGACACCCACCGGCAGCGCGGTGCCGAGGGCGTCGCGCAGCCGGCCCGCGTCCTCGATCGCCGCCCAGTGGCCGGCGCCGGAGATCCGGACCCTGATCGCGCGGCGGGCCCCGGCCAGCTCCTCGGCCCACTGCGGTTCGGCGCCCCGCTCGGCCAGCTCGGCGTCCGTGAGCGGCCCGAGCATCCGCAGCACGTCGGCCACGCCTTCCGGGTCCTTGATCCGCCGGTCCTCGGTGAGCCACTGGAGCTCGCGCTCCAACTCGGTCAGCACGTCCGCGTCGAGCAGCTCGCGCAGCTCCGCCTGGCCCAGCAGCTCCGCCAGCAGCCGGGAGTCCAGGGAGAGCGCGGCCGCGCGGCGTTCGGCGAGCGGCGAGTCGCCCTCGTACAGGAACTGCGCGACGTATCCGAAGAGCAGGGAGCGGGCGAACGGGGACGGCTCCGGGGTGGTGACCTCGACCAGCCGCACCTTGCGGGATTCGAGGTCGCCCATCAGCTCGACGAGCCCGGGGACGTCGAAGACGTCCTGGAGGCACTCGCGGACCGCTTCCAGGACGATCGGGAAGGACCCGAACTCACTCGCCACCTGCAGCAGTTGGGCGGCCCGCTGGCGCTGCTGCCACAACGGGGTGCGCTTGCCGGGACTGCGCCGGGGCAGCAGCAGCGCGCGGGCCGCGCACTCCCGGAAGCGGGAGGCGAACAGGGCCGAGCCGCCCACCTGGTCGGTGACGATCTGGTCGACCTCGCCCTTGTCGAAGACGACGTCCGCCGCGCCGACCGGCGCCTGGTCGGCGTCGAATTCCGTGCCGGCCTGCGTGGGGGCCTGGTCGAGCAGGTCGAGGCCCATCAGATCGGCGTCGGGCAGCCGCAGCACGATGCCGTCGTCGGCGTGCATGACCTGCGCGTCCATGCCGTACCGCTCGGAAAGGCGGGCGCCGAGGGCCAGCGCCCAGGGGGCGTGCACCTGGGCGCCGAAGGGGGAGTGGACGACGACTCGCCAGTCGCCCAGTTCGTCGCGGAAGCGCTCCACGACGATCGTCCGGTCGTCGGGGACGTGGCCGCAGGCCTCGCGCTGTTCGTCGAGGTACGACAGCACGTTGTCCACCGCCCAGGCGTCCAGGCCCGCGGGGAGCAGGCGCAGCCGGGCGTCGTCCTTGGGGAGCGAGCCGACCTCGCGCAGGAACGCGCCCACCGCGCGGCCCAGTTCGAGCGGGCGGCCCAGCTGGTCGCCCTTCCAGAAGGGCAGCCGGCCGGGCACTCCGGGGGCGGGGGAGACCAGGACGCGGTCGCGGGTGATGTCCTCGATGCGCCAGGAACTGGTGCCCAGGGTGAAGACATCACCCACCCGGGACTCGTACACCATCTCCTCGTCCAGCTCGCCGACCCGGCCGCCGCCCTTCTTGGGGTCCGAGCCGGCGAGGAAGACCCCGAAGAGGCCGCGGTCGGGGATCGTGCCGCCGGAGGTGACGGCGAGCCGCTGGGCCCCGGGACGGCCGGTGACCGTGCCCGCGACCCGGTCCCAGACCACCCGGGGGCGCAGCTCCGCGAAGGCGTCGGACGGATAGCGGCCCGCGAGCATGTCGAGGACCGCGGTGAACGCCGACTCCGGGAGCGAGGCGAACGGAGCCGCCCGGCGGACCATGGCGAGCAGGTCGTCGACCTGCCAGGTGTCCAGCGAGGTCATCGCGACCAGCTGCTGTGCCAGCACGTCGAGGGGGTTGGCCGGCACCCTCAGGGACTCGATGGAGCCGGTGCGCATCCGTTCGGTGACCACCGCCGCCTGCACCAGGTCACCCCGGTACTTGGGGAAGACCACGCCGGTGGAGACCGCGCCGACCTGGTGTCCCGCGCGACCGACGCGCTGCAGGCCGGAGGCGACCGAGGGCGGCGACTCGACCTGGACGACGAGGTCCACCGCGCCCATGTCGATGCCCAGTTCAAGGCTGGAGGTGGCCACCACCGCGGGCAGCCGGCCGGCCTTGAGATCCTCCTCGACCAGGGCGCGCTGCTCCTTGGAGACCGAGCCGTGGTGGGCCCGGGCGATGACCGGCGGAGCGCCCTGGGCGGCGCCCGAGCCGCCCATCAGTTCGGCGGGGGAGTGGTGCTCGTCCAGCGGCTCACCGGTCACGCGCTCGTAGGCGATCTCGTTGAGCCGGTTGCACAGCCGCTCCGCGAGCCGGCGCGAGTTGGCGAACACGATGGTCGAGCGGTGGGCCTGCACCAGGTCGGCGATCCGCTCCTCCACCTGCGGCCAGATCGACGGCCGGTCCCCGGCGTCCTTGCCTTCGGTCGCCGGGGAGCCGCCCAGCTCGCCCATGTCCTCCACGGGGACGACGACGGAGAGGTCGAACTCCTTGCCGGACCGGGGCTGGACGATCTCCACCTTGCGGCGCGGCGAGAGATAGCGGGCCACCTCGTCGACCGGGCGGACCGTCGCCGACAGGCCGATGCGGCGGGCCGGCTTCGGCAGCAGCTCGTCCAGCCGCTCCAGGGAGAGCGCGAGATGCGCGCCGCGCTTGGTGCCGGCGACCGCGTGCACCTCGTCCAGGATCACCGTCTCGATGCCGGTCAGCGCGTCGCGCGTGGCCGACGTCAGCATCAGGAACAGCGACTCCGGGGTGGTGATCAGGATGTCCGGCGGCCGGGTGGACAGGGCACGGCGCTCGGCGGCCGGGGTGTCGCCGGAGCGGATGCCGACCTTGATCTCCGGCTCGGGCAGCCCGAGCCGGACGGACTCCTGGCGGATGCCGGTCAGCGGACTGCGCAGGTTCCGCTCGACGTCGACCGCGAGGGCCTTCAGGGGTGACACGTACAGCACCCGGCAGCGCTTCCTCGGGTCGGCCGGGGGCGGGGCCGAGGCCAGCTGGTCCAGGGCGGCGAGGAAGGCGGCCAGCGTCTTGCCCGAGCCGGTCGGGGCGACCACCAGCACGTCCGAGCCCTCCCCGATGGCCTGCCACGCGCCCGCCTGGGCCGCGGTGGGCGCGGAAAACGCCCCCGTGAACCAGCCGCGGGTCGCGGGGGAGAAGCCGTCGAGGGCTCGGTGCGCGGATTTCGCCATGCGTCCATCCTGCACCCGGCCACTGACAGCCGGCTCTGACCTGTGGAGACGCGGGAGGTGCGGGCCGTGGCGGATGGGGGGTGGGGAGAGGACGCGGAGCCCCGGAGCCGGGTGGCCGGGCGAAGCGGGAGCCGAGGTGCGGGGCGAGGGCGCTGGGGTGCGGCGGAGCGGTCGACAATGGGGGCATGACGGGATCGGACGAGCGGGCGCGGCACTGGCGGTACGAGGCGCTGCCCGACGTCGATCTGCTGCGTGCCCGGTATGTCCGGAAGACCTTCGTCCGGCACACCCACGAGCACTTCGTGATCGCCGGGATCGCGGACGGTGTGGAGGTCTTCCGGCACCGGGGATCCGACGTGACCGTCGGCGCCGGGGCGCTCGCCCTCGTCAACCCCGACACCGCGCACACCGGCCGGGCCGGGGTCCCCGAGGGCTGGCGGTACGGGGCGGTCTACCCGTCCCCGGAACTGGTGGCGGCGATCGCCACGGAGACCACCGCGCTGCGGGGCACCCCCGGCTTCGTCAGCCCGATGCTCGACGACCCCTACTGCGTCGCCCTGGTGCACCGGGTGCTGCGCGCCGCCGACGAGGGCAACGCGCTCGCCGCCGACACCCTGCTGCGGGTCGTGGTGACCCGGCTGCTGCGCACGAACGGCGGCCCGCTGCCGCAGCGGAAGGTCCGCACCGCCGGCACCCTGCTCGCCGCACGCGCGCGTACCGTGCTGGAGGAGCGGATGGCCGAGCCGCCGACCCTGGAGCGGCTCGCCACCGACCTCGGCACCAGCCCCTTCGCACTGCTCCGGGCGTTCCGCGACGCCTACGGCATGCCTCCGCACACCTGGCTGACCGACGCCCGGGTGCGCCGCGCCCGGCTGCTGCTGGACGCGGGCACCGCACCCGCCGAGGCGGCCGTCACCGTCGGCTTCACCGACCAGCCGCACCTCAACCGGCACTTCGCCCGGATCGTCGGCGTCCCGCCGGGTGCCTACCAGCGCGAGCGCGGATCCGGGGCGCGTCCGCGCGGGCGCAAGAACGTACAAGACGCGCGGGACGGCGGTACGTAGCGTCCTGGGCGTGGCACAGCAGACAGCACTCGCAGACATACGGGACGAAGGCGAGCCGAAACCGGACTCCGCCGTCGTCCGGGACGCCCTCGGGGTCGGCGTCGCCGTAGGACTCTCCGGGTTCGCCTTCGGGGTGACCTCCGCCGGCAGCGGGCTCGGCCTGCTCCAGACCTGCGCACTCAGCCTCCTGGTCTTCACCGGCGCCTCCCAGTTCGCCCTGGTCGGGGCGCTCGCGGCCGGCGGCAACCCGCTCACCGCGGCCGCCGGCGCCTTCTTCCTGGGGATACGCAACGCCTTCTACGGCCTGCGGCTGTCACAGGTGCTGGCCCTTCCGGGCGCGCTGCGGCCACTTGCCGCCCAGTGGGTGATCGACGAGACCACCGCGGTGACACTCGCCCAGCCGACACGACGCGCCGCGCGGATCGGCTTCACCGTCACCGGACTCAGCCTGTACGTGCTGTGGAACCTCACCACCCTGCTCGGCGCACTCGGCGCCAAGGCGGTCGGCGACACCGACGCCTTGGGCCTGGACGCGGCCGGACCCGCCGTGTTCCTGGCGCTGCTCGCCCCCATGCTGAAGGCCACCACCGACCGCGCGGTCGCCGCCCTCGCGGTGCTGCTGGGGCTCGGGCTGCTGCCCGTGCTGCCCGCCGGGGTGCCGGTCCTGGCCGCCGCGCTGGCGGCACCGGCCGCCCTGTACGTCTCAGGCCGCCGGTCCGGTCGTACCCGTGACGTCGCTTCCGAGGAGACCCGTTGAACGCCTGGATCGCGATCGGCGCGACCGTCCTCGGCTGCTACGCCGTCAAGCTCGCCGGCCTGCTGGTACCCGCGGACGTCCTGGAGCGGCCGGTGGTGCGGCGGCTCGCCGCACTGCTGCCGGTGGCACTGCTCGCCGCGCTCACGGCCCAGCAGACGTTCGCCGACGGGCACACGCTCGTGCTGGACGCCCGGGCCGCGGGGCTCGGGGCCGCCGCCGTGGCGCTGGTGCTGCGCGCGCCCTTCCTGGTCGTCGTCGGCGCGGCCGTGCTGGTGACGGCGGGGGTACGGGCCCTCGCGGGCTGAGCACGCGCGCGTGAGACGCGTCACCCCAGGAAGAGGACCGTCACCCCACGAAGTGGCCGTACGCCTTGAGTGTGCGCAGTGCCTCGATCGTCACCATCGGGCGGGCCTCCTGGGTGACGGCCGGCGTCCACTGGAGCCAGCCGATCGGCCAGCCGCCGTCCTCCTGCTGCCCGGCGGCGAGATGGTCCAGCGAGCGCGCCATCTCCTCGTCGGTGAACCACGCCCGCGCGAGCGAGTGCGGGGACTTCGCGAAGTCGTGCGGGAAGTGGTGCTCGCCGGGGGCGTAGCCGGGCGCCACCGGGTACGCGTCCAGGTGCTCCGGGTCCAGCGCGGCCAGCCGGTGCTCGCGCACCAGGCGGCCCAGCCGGTCGGCGGCGGCCTCCGCGCGGGCACGGTCGGGCACCGCGTCCAGGAAGGCGACCGCGGCCTGGACCTCGTAGGGATGCGACTTCTCCAGGGAGTCCACGGCCTCCCAGCAGAAGTCGGTGGCCCGGAAGAGCCAGGCGTGCCACACCTCGTTGCGGTGCAGCAGCCCCACCACCGGCCCGGTGGCGAGAAGCTCGCTCGGCGGGTCGTCGGTGATCGGGACGAACGGGGCGGCGGGATAGCCCCGCTGGCTCGGACGGACCGCCGGGAGCGCGCCGTCCGCGGTGGAGACGGACGTCAGATAGCGGCACACCCGTTCCGCCCGCTGGCCGCCGCAGCGCCCCAGGGCGTCCAGGACGGCGAGCGCGTGCGCGGTGTGCAGCGGCTGGCTCACCGGACCGCGCAGGTCGGGCTCCAGGGCGTGCCCGTACCCGCCGTCCTCGTTGCGATAGGCGTCCAGCGCCGTCTCCACGGGATCGGGGTCGCCGTTCAGGAAGTGGTGGGCGAACAGGCGCTGCTCCAGCACGCGCGCGGTGAGCCACATGAACTGTTCGGCGCGGAAGAGCGGGGAGTGCGCCGGGGGCGTAGGGGGGAGCGGGGACGCTCCGGTTTCGGCCATGCGTCAGACCGTAGGGCGGAAAGCGGTCTCGGCAAGCGGTCACGGGCAGGGCCCACTCTCAGGGGCGGGATACTGGTGTCATGCGGTTGACGGTCTTCTGGCAGCGGATGGCGGAACACTTCGGTTCCGGGTACGCCGAAACGTTCGCACGTGATCATGTGATGACGGAGCTCGGCGGACTCACGGTGCACGAGGCGCTGGACGCCGGCTGGGAGGCCAAGGAAGTGTGGCGCGTGGTCTGCACGGTCATGAACGTTCCCGGGGAGAAGCGCTGAACGTGCACAAAGATCGGATACGGGCCACGCGTTGTCAGTGGCGTCGGCGAGACTTGCACCGTGGCACCCACTGACGACGACGGGCGGACCGCCCAGGACGCATCCCCGGCAGACACGACGCCGCCCGCCGGACCCCCGGCCGCCGGCGCCGCGCTGCGCGGTGCCCGCATGCCGCGCTGGCTGCCGCGCGCCATGGTGCTGGCACTCGCCCTCATCGCCGCCTTCCAGCTGGGCAGCTGGGCCTTCCACCAGCTGACCGGCCTGCTGATCAACATCCTCATCGCGTTCTTCCTGGCGCTCGCCATCGAGCCCGCGGTGAGCTGGATGGCCTCCCGTCGCATGCGCCGCGGACTCGCGACCTTCCTGGTCTTCCTGGGCCTGGCCATCGTCACCGCGGGATTCGTCACGCTGCTCGGCTCGATGCTGGCCGGCCAGATCATCAAGATCGTCGAAGACTTCCCGGACTACCTGGACTCGGTCATCAACTGGGTCAACCACACCTTCCACACCGACGTGAAGCGGGTCGACGTCCAGGAAGGCCTGCTGCACTCCGACTGGCTGCGCAAGTACGCGCAGAACAGCGCGGCCGGGGTGCTCGACGTCTCCGGACAGGTGCTCGGCGGCCTCTTCCAGCTGCTGACGATCACCCTGTTCGCCTTCTACTTCGCCGCCGACGGCCCCCGGCTCCGCCGCACCCTGTGTTCCGTGCTGCCGCCCGCCCGCCAGGCCGAGGTGCTGCGTGCCTGGGAGATCGCCGTCGACAAGACCGGCGGCTATCTGTACTCGCGCGGGGTGATGGCGCTGATCTCCGGCATCGCCCACTACATCCTGCTGGAGGCCCTGGGCGTGCCGTACGCGCCCGTGCTCGGTGTCTGGGTGGGCCTGGTCTCGCAGTTCATCCCCACCATCGGAACCTATCTCGCGGGCGCGCTGCCGATGCTGATCGCGTTCACCGTCAATCCCCTGTACGCGGTGTGGGTGCTGGTGTTCGTCGTGATCTACCAGCAGTTCGAGAACTACATGCTCCAGCCCAAGCTGACCTCCAAGTCCGTCGACATCCACCCGGCGGTCGCCTTCGGCTCGGTCATCGCGGGCACCGCGCTCCTCGGCGCCGTCGGCGCCCTGATCGCGATCCCGGCGGTCGCCACGCTCCAGGCCTTCCTGGGTGCCTACGTGAAGCGGTACGACGTCACGGACGACCCCCGGGTGAACGGCCGCCCCCGACGCGCCCCGGCCGGCCCCGGGCTGCTCACGCGCGTGCGGCACGCGATATGGCAGCGGCCGGCCGAGGACTCCCGGGAGGGCTCGGCCTGACGGCCGCCGCGGTCAGCGGCCGCCACCGCGATCGGTGACGGCTCGCCGTGGCCGGTGACCGCCACCGCGATGGGTGATGGCCCGCCGTGGTCAGTAGGTGAGCACCGCCCACACCCCGGCGGCGGCCACGGCGGCCGCGTAGCAGCCCACCGCCGTGGCCACGATCCGCCACCTGACCTGTTCGCTCCAGGACGTGCGGGACAGCAGCCAGGCCAGCGCGGGCAGGACCAGCACGGCGTGCAGACTGACCCCGTGCAGCGGCTTGAGCGGGGCCGTCGAGCCGTACGCCGCCTCCTGGTGGCCGGTCCGGACGAGCAGCACCCCGCGCGCGATCATCGCGGCCCCCGAGGCCAGCGCCACGAGCAGGACCGTGAACCCGGAGCGCACGGCGAGCGCCATGCCCTCGGGACCGGCCGGCCGACGCCGGAACGACACCACGGCGAAGACGGTGAGCAGCACCACCAGGACCCCGCCGCCCACCGCGAGGGTCATCGACACCGCCGTGTCGAACGGCGTCTCCATGTCCAGGTGCGAGGGCACCCGGCGCCACGTCTGCAGGGTGATCCCGCCGACCTCCACCACACAGTCCGCCGCGAACACCACGAGCAGCACGGTCCGCAGCCGCTCGCCGATCCTCAGGTACGAGGTGACCCAGGTGACCGCGATCAGCGTCAGCCCGAAGGAGAGCCCGAACGTGACCGGCTTGCGCCAGGAGACCGGGCCGTACCAGGGGCCGCCGTCGACCGCGAACACCACCAGGTGCACCAGGCCGGAGAAGACGAGCAGCACACCGGTGGCATGACACAGACGCTCGGCGGGGCGGACCCCGCGCGGGCGGCTCGCCGGCGGGTCGCGGGGCGGGCTCTCCAGGGAGGGCGGACTTTCCAGGGGTGAGGGCATGCGACCACCCTCCCGGAGGCCGGCCGCGCGGTCGTCGTCCGGCCGAAGACAGCGGCCGTACGCCGTGAGGAGCAGGCGGGCGGAGGAATCAGGAGACCGTGGCGGCCGGCGGGGTCCACCGCCGGGTGCGGGGCACCGCGCCCGGCACGCCGTAGTCCTTCCTGAGGTGCTCCGGGATCGCGTAGTGCATGACGCGGCCACGGGTGAGGGAGGACAGTTCGAAGACGGCCGTGAGATGGCCGAGGCGGTCCAGGGCCCAGGCGCCCAGCGGTGAGCGGTCCTCGATGGTCTCCAGAACGCCGAGAAGGTGCGGTACGGCCTTCACCACGGTGTCCCACGGCGTGCGCGGCACCTCCAGCCAGTCCGCGCAGGTGTCGCCGACGAGATGGCGGACGAGGGCCGGGACGATCGGGTCGAAGAAGGTGCCGGGGACGACCTCCTCGTAGAGTTCGATGAGCTGCCGGGTCAGGTGGACGCCCTCTTCGGAGGGACCCATGTACCGGATCATGTACAGGTCCAGGAAGCCGCGGGCCTCGTCGAGGGTCTTGGGAACGGCCTCCTGGTCGACGCCGAGCATGGCGCCGACCACCCGCCACGCGTAGTAGTAGGCCTCCGCGCCCTCCGTGGACAGATGGATGCCCAGCCGGTGCAGGCTGTCGAGGACCAGCAGCGAGAAGAACATCTGCCCGCCGATCATGTCCTCCTGGCAGATGGGCGTGCCCAGCGCCTCGGTGTCCCAGCGGTTCTCGCGCTTGAGGTGGTGCCGGATGGAGGCGTGCAGCAGGCGCACCTTCTGGGCGGCGGGGACGAAGCGGCCGCCGGCCTCGAAGGCGTCGGGCTGCATCAGGTAGACGGTGAACTGGCCGGTCTCCGCCATGCGTTTCGACGGGTACGCGAGCCCGTGGGTGGCCGACAGCAGCTTCGCCACGCGCGGGACGACGTAACAGGCGGGCATGGAGGCGAAGGAGAGCGCGGTCGCGATGTGCACGTTGTTGTCGATGAAGAACAGCCGGGCCTTCTCCATCTCGCCCCAGTCCACCCACGACGGCGGGACCCGGGTGGCCTCCAGGTACTCCCGCGCGACGTCGGGCAGCCCGTCCGGCAGGGGAGCGCCGGCGGTGGAGACGTAGCGCATCAGGGTGTTGAACGTGCCCACCTCCCCGCGCTCGAAGAGTGCGGCGACCGTGGCGTCGGCGAGTTCGTCACCGGCGTGCCGCAGGGCGTCCAACGATGCCTCGGTGTGGGTCACGCGGGGCTCCTTGTCTTCACGGGTCTTTTCGCGGGTCTCGTCGTGGCTGACCTGGCGGTGGGGGGCGGGGTGTCAGGACAGGCGGACCGCCGCCGAGTGGGCCAGCGCGGTCAGGGCCCCCGTGGCGGGGGCCGGTACGGCCAGTGAACGGAGGGCGTCGAGCGCTTCCGCGACCCGCGCGCCGATCATGTGCTCGATCCGGTCGGGCGCTCCGAGCCGGCACATCACCTCGCGGACCGTGTCCAGACCCTCCGCACCCAGGTCGCCCCGGCCGAGCAACGCGCCGAGCCGCTCCCGGTCCTCGGCGCGGGCGAGCCGCCAGGTCTCCGCCAGCAGCGCGGTGGGCCGGTGGCCGCGCACGTCGTCGGCGTTGGCCTTCCCGGTGTGCTCCGGTTCCCCGAACAGGCCGAGCAGGTCGTCGCGGAGCTGGAACGCCTCGCCCAGCGGCAGCCCGTACGCGGAGTACCCCGCCCGCAGCCGCTCACCGGCCCCGGCCAGGGCACCGCCGATCAGCAGGGGCTGTTCGACGGTGTACTTGGCGGTCTTGTAACGGATCACCTTCAGCGAGGCGTCCGTGTCCGGACCGGTGCCGGTGCGCAGGATCTCCAGGCACTCGCCCGCGATCAGCTCCCGGGCCAGCAGCGACCACAGGGGCCGGCCCCGGGCGAGATAGGCGGCGGGCAGGCCGCAGGTCGCGAACAACTGCCCGGCCAGCGACATCAGCAGATCGCCCACGAGCATCGCCAGCGACCGCGCGGTGCCGTCGGCACCCGGCCGAGCCGGTACGGCGGTCCGCAGGGCGACATGTGCCGTGGGGCGTCCGTGCCGCAACGGGCTGTCGTCGATGAGGTCGTCGTGGACGACGGCGGCGGCGTGCACCAGCTCCATGGAGGCAGCCGCCCGCACCAGCGCGTCGCTGTCCGGCTGCCCCACCGCACGCCAGCCCCAATAGCAGAACGCCGCCCGCAGCCGTTTGCCGTCCGCGACCGCCGCTTCCAGCTGCCCGGCCACCGGGCCCAGCAGCGGATCGATCGCCGCGAACAGGTCGGCCTCCTGGGCGACGAATTGGTGCAGTACCTCGTCGACGCGGTTCTTGAAGGCGGTCGGATCCCAGCGGTCAGTCGACATCGGCGGTCCGCCGGGCGAGGGCGTGCCGGGCGAGGATCTCCAGATGGGCCGGGGGAACGGTCGCGTACCGGTCCAGCACCAGGCGTCCGCGCGCGGTGAGGTCGTGCTCGGCCTCCGCCGCCAGCGCGCCGGCGTCGGAGCGGCGCAGCAGCCCCCGTACCGTGCCGACGGCGGTGCCCAGCGTGCTCACCGCCAGATCGGCCAGTCCCGCCGCCAGCAGTACGGCCTGTTCGTCCGGGCCGGGTCGTCCCGTCTCACGTGTCATGCGCTCTCCCACCCACGCCACACAGGGGCGCCGCCTGTCGGCCGCCTCTTCGAGGATCGCGGCACGAGGGGGCCGGACATGCGGAAACTCGCGATCGGGTGAACCCTCGCCCGGCAGTGCGGATTGCCGTGGCGGGTGGCCCGGACACCTCACGGAGGCGGTCCGGCGTGGCCGGTGTGCGGTGGGTGAGTGCCGTGCGGGGAAGTACAGGAGTACCGCGTGGTGCGCTTGACACGAAAATCGAACATCCATTCTTATGGAGGCTCCGGCGAGGTTCTCGACGGGGGGTCCGAGTGGCGGTCCGGCATGGTCCGGGCGGGTTTGTCCCTGAGTTGTCCACAGGCCGGACCGGCGTCGGGGCGCATTGTCAGTGGCAGGCGTTAGCGTCTTTGACGTGAAGCGATCGACTCAAGCAAACCGGGTGGAACCCATGGCAGGTACCGACCGCGAGAAGGCTCTCGAAGCCGCACTCGCACAGATTGAACGGCAGTTCGGCAAGGGCGCGGTCATGCGCATGGGTGACCGGACGAAGGAGCCCATCGAGGTCATCTCGACCGGGTCGACCGCGCTCGACGTCGCCCTCGGCGTCGGCGGCCTGCCGCGCGGCCGGGTCGTGGAGATCTACGGACCGGAGTCCTCCGGTAAGACGACCCTGACCCTGCACGCCGTGGCCAACGCGCAGAAGGCGGGCGGTCAGGTCGCGTTCGTGGACGCGGAGCACGCCCTCGACCCCGAGTACGCGCAGAAGCTCGGCGTCGACATCGACAACCTGATCCTCTCCCAGCCCGACAACGGCGAGCAGGCCCTGGAGATCGTGGACATGCTGGTCCGCTCCGGCGCCCTCGACCTCATCGTCATCGACTCCGTCGCGGCGCTCGTCCCGCGTGCGGAGATCGAGGGCGAGATGGGCGACAGCCACGTCGGTCTCCAGGCCCGCCTGATGAGCCAGGCGCTGCGGAAGATCACCAGCGCGCTCAACCAGTCCAAGACCACCGCGATCTTCATCAACCAGCTCCGCGAGAAGATCGGCGTGATGTTCGGCTCCCCGGAGACCACGACCGGTGGCCGCGCGCTGAAGTTCTACGCCTCGGTGCGGCTCGACATCCGCCGCATCGAGACCCTGAAGGACGGCACGGACGCGGTCGGCAACCGCACCCGCGTCAAGGTCGTCAAGAACAAGGTGGCCCCGCCCTTCAAGCAGGCCGAGTTCGACATCCTCTACGGCCAGGGCATCAGCCGCGAGGGCGGCCTGATCGACATGGGCGTGGAGAACGGCTTCGTCCGCAAGGCCGGTGCCTGGTACACGTACGAGGGCGACCAGCTCGGCCAGGGCAAGGAGAACGCGCGCAACTTCCTCAAGGACAACCCCGACCTGGCCGACGAGATCGAGAAGAAGATCAAGGAGAAGCTGGGCGTCGGTGTCCGCCCGGAGGCGCCCGCCGCAGAGCCGGGCGCGGACGCGGCGGTCGTCACCGCGGCCACGGGCGACGCGGCGAAGACGGTGCCCGCCCCGGCCGCCGCCAAGGTCACCAAGCCCAAGGCCGCCGCCGCCAAGAGCTGACGCCGTGACACGACGAACCGACTGGGCCGACCACGAGTACATGTCCCCCGGTGCCCCACGGGGGAGGGGCACCGGGGACGGCTCCGGGGCCTACGGCGCAGGCGGCGACAGGTACGGGGACGCGACACGGGGGATCGATGGCTCGTACGGGCGTGACGGCTCGTACGAGGACGACGGCCCGCCCGACTCGTACGGCGCGTACGAGAACGGCACGCACGACGGCCCGGACGGGCCTCGCGGACACGGATCACCCGGCCGTGGCGCGCGGCGGCCCGGGACGCGCCGTCGGCGTGGCTCCGGGGAGCCGTCAGGTGAGGACGGGGGTTCCTCCTCCTTGTCGAGGGCCGAGCAGGGGGAGCCACCGGCGGACCCGGTTGAGCGGGCGCGGGCGATCTGTCTGCGCCTGCTCACCGGGAGCCCGCGCACCCGGAAACAGCTCGCGGACGCCCTGCGCAAGCGGGAGATCCCGGACGACGTCGCCGAGGAGGTGCTGTCGCGGTTCGAGGAGGTCGGGCTGATCAACGACAGCGCGTTCGCGGACGCGTGGGTGGAGTCCCGGCATCATGGCCGCGGGCTGGCCCGGCGCGCGCTCGCGCAGGAACTGCGGACCAAGGGCGTCGACTCGACTCTCATCGACGAGGCCGTCGGCCGGCTCGACTCCGAGCAGGAGGAGGAGACGGCCCGCGAACTCGTCGCCCGGAAGCTCCGCTCCACCCGCGGTCTCGACCGCGACAAACGCCTCCGCCGCCTCGCCGGCATGCTCGCCCGCAAGGGATACCCCGAGGGCATGGCTCTCAGAGTGGTCCGGCGGGCTCTGGAGGAGGAGGGCGAGGACACGGATGTCCTTGAGGGCGGGGACTTCTGACGGGCGGTTCGGACCGCCCCGCTGAGTGCGGGGCGGTGATCAGGGCGTGACCGGTAGTCCCGCCGCCTTCCAGGCCTGGAAGCCGCCGACCAGGTCCGTCGCCCGGTGCAGGCCCAGCTGGTGCAGGGAGACAGCGGCCAGGCTGGAGGCGTACCCCTCGTTGCAGATCACGATGACCCGGAGGTCGTGGTCGGTGGCTTCGGGAGCCTTGTGGCTGCCCTGGGGGTCCAGTCGCCACTCCAGCTCGTTGCGCTCTATGACGAGGGCGCCGGGGATCACCCCGTCCCGCTCGCGCAGCGCCGCGTACCGGATGTCCACCAGCAGGGCGTCTCCGGTGCGCGCCGCCTCGTACGCCTCGTGCGCTGCCACGCGCTGGTAGCCGGCCCGCGCCTGCTCCAGCAACTCGTCGATTCCCAGGGGGTGTTGTCCGGCGGCGCTCACTGCCAGTCCTCCGGGCGCTCGACCTGCTCCAGCCGCAGCACCGGTCCGCTGCGGCTGTAGCGGCGGATCCGCGGCAGCGGCGGGTAGTAGGCGTGGACGGAGACGGCATGGTGCTCGGCGGACTCGTTGAGTACCTCGTGGACATGGTCGCGGCCGAAGGAGCGGCCCTTCCCGGCGGGCAGCCGGCGTTCCCGGTCGACGTCCTCGGAGAGCTCCAGGGTCTTCCAGCCGTCGGTGGGCAGCCGGGTGGCGAGCGAGTTCTCCCGCAGTTCGCCGGCGGCGGTGAGGAAGGCGCCGACCGATTCGGCGTGGTCGTGCCAGCCGGTGCCGGACCCGGGCGGCCAGCCGATCAGCCAGGCCTCGCTGCCGCCGGGACCGTCGAGCCGTACCCAAGTGCGGCCCTCCGGGTCGAGCGGGAGCGAGGAGATCAGCTCGGTGTCGGCGGCCGTCCGCCGGACGAAGTCGAGGAGGTCCGCCTGGGTGGGGGCGGCGCCGGGCACGGAGGCGGACGGGGAAACGGGGGAGGACGGGGTGGAGAGAGAGGCAGACACGTGCACCGTTCCTGATGAAGATTCGCCGAAGGGGGGCGCGGACGGCGCCCCGGAGAAGGAAGGAGAAAAAGCGAATTCAGCAGGACGGAAGACACACGCAGCCCGCATAGCGGACCAGGTCGACATGGACCTTCCGCCACAGGCGCACAGTGGTGTCGTTCACGTTGCGGAGTACACCACGCCGGTGGGGGCGGGTCAACTCACTGTCAGCATGTGGACCGCGCGGTCACCGCGCACCGGATCCGGCCTGTGCCTCCGCCTCCGCTTCCGTCTTCTCCGGGTCCTTGCCGCCCAGCGTGGCCTCGGCGGCCGCGTACAGATCGGCCGGCCGGACCCCGTTGAGGGCGGTGACCAGATGGCCGTCGGGGCGCACGAGCAGCACGGAGTGCGCCGGTGCGCCCGGGTAGGCCTCCGCGACCAGCAGCTCGGCGGGGTGTGGCAGCGCGGCCACGGCCGCGGCGAGCCGGGGCATGATCCCGGCGGAGACCCAGTGCTTGCGGTCCCACACCCCCGTACCGGGCGCGATGAGGACGACGAGCAGTGCGCCGCGGCCGAGCCGTGAGCGCAGCTGCACGAAGGTGCCGTCCTCCGCGGTGACCAGGACGTCGCTGACCGGCGCTCCCAACGGGGTGTCGACCGGGATCTCGTGCTCCAGGTGCCGAGGGGCGAGCGGCGAGTCGGCGTACGCCCCCGGCGCGCCGAGCGGGCCGTGCCCCAGGTGACCATCGGTGAGGAGCGCGTCGTGCCCCCTGGCCGTGCCCGGCACCATCCCGCGCAGCCCGCCGCCGCCGCGCAGCAGCGGCAGCACCTGGTCGGCGGCGCGCAGCCGGGCGGCGACCGCCGCCCGCCGCTCGCTCTGGTAGCTGTCCAGCAGGGCCTCATGCGGGCCGTGGTGCCAGGCCGGGGCCAGCTTCCAGGCGAGGTTGTCCACGTCCCGCAGGCCCTCCTCCAGCCCGTGCGTGCCGAACGCCCCGAGGAGATGCGCCGCGTCCCCGGCGACGAACACCCGGCCCACCCGCCACCGCCTGGCGAGACGGTGGTGGACGGTGTGCACTCCCGTGTCGAGCAGGTCGTACGGCGGGGTGGTGCCGTCCGCCCAGCCCGCCAGGGTCTCGCGGATCCGGTTCACCAGCAGCTCGGGGGTGACCAGGTCCTTGCCGGGCGGCAGCAGCCAGTCCAGGCGCCAGGCGCCGTCCGGGAGGGGGCGGGCGGTCACCTCCGCGGCCGAGGGCCCGGACATCCGCCACGGCGGGGTCCGGTGGAGCAACGCCTGGCCGGGCCACGGAAGTTCCGTGCGCAGCGCGGCGACCGCATGCCGCTCCACCGCCGTACGGCCCGGGAAGCGGATGTCCAGGAGTTTGCGCACGGTCGAACGGGGTCCGTCGCAGCCCACCAGGTAACTGCCGCGCCACCAGGTGCCCTTGGGGCCACGGGTGTGCGCGGTGACACCGGACCGCTCCTGCTCCACGCCGTCCAGCCTGCTGTCCGTGGCGACCTTGACCAGCGGCTGATCGGCGATCGCGGCGCGCAGCGCGTGGGTGAGCGTGTGCTGGGCGATGTGCAGCGGAGACGGTTCGCCGGCCGCGTCGTCGAAGACGACCTCGCGCATCACCTGCTTGCGGCGCATCGAGCGCCAGCCGGTCCAGCGGGTGCCCAGCTCGTCCAGCGGGGCGCCGGACAGCCGCGTCAGCAGGGCGGAGGTGTCCTCGCGCAGCACCACCGTGCGGGCCGGCCGCGGTTCGTCCTTGCCCGGACCCTCGTCCAGGACGACGGACGGCACCTCCTGACGGGCCAGCGCCAGGGCGAGCGTGAGCCCGACGGGCCCCGCTCCTACGATGATCACCGGGTCCACGGCGCGGCGCCCCCTGCCCGTACGCAAGTCCCGACGGAGACGGATGAACAGGTTGTTGGAGCAGGGTGCACGATCACAGAACGTATGCAACAGACTGGGCGCCAGCCGGTCAAGCGGCGCACCCGGGGACACGTCAGCATGGTGGGCGCGCGGGCCCGCCGACGGCCCGGAGAACGACGGAGGCAGCGATCATATGATCGCTGCCTCCGTCGTTCTCCGGGCCGGGCCGACCGCGTGTCAGGCGTTGGCTCCGCCCGCGCCCGTGGCGTAGGTGCCGCTGATCTCCGCGGCGTTCAGGTCGACGACCTCCTCGGCACCCAGGACCGCGCCCGTGCCGCGCTTGCTGCGCCGCAGCCGGCGCTCCAGCCAGGAGGCGAAGGTGGTGAGGGCCAGGTTCAGCAGGATGAAGATGATCGCCACGACGATGAAACTGGGGATCACGTTGGCGTAGTTGGCGGCCAGCGTGCCGCGGGCGTTGAGCAGGTCGGTGAACTGGAGCATCACACCGCCCAGCGCGGTGTCCTTCACGATCACCACGAGCTGGCTGACGATGGCCGGCAGCATCACGGTGACCGCCTGCGGCAGCAGGATGCCGGTCATGGTCTGCCCCTTGCGCAGACCGACCGCGTAGGCCGCCTCCGTCTGCCCCCTGGGCAGCGCCAGGACGCCGGCCCGTACGACCTCGGCGAGCACCGAGGCGTTGTAGAGCACCAGGCCGGTGATGACCGCGTACAGCGGCCGTTCGTCGCTGCTCACGTCGGTGGAGCGGACGTAGAACTCCATGGCGAACAGCATCAGCAGCAGGACCGGGATAGCGCGGAAGAACTCCACGACGGCGCCGGCCGGGATGCGTATCCACGCGTGGTCGGACATCCGGGCTATGCCGAAGACCGCGCCCAGCGGCAGGGCGATGACCATGGCGAGCGCCGCGGCCTTGAGGGTGTTCCCGAGCCCCGGCAGCAGATACGTGGTCCACGCCTCGGAGGTGGTGAACGGCTGCCAGAGGTCCCATTTCAACTGGCCCTTGTCGTCCATCTTCTGCCAGACCCACCAGAGCAGGAGGCCGAGCAGCAGCACGAAGACGACGGAGAGCAGGACGTTGCGCCGCTTGGCGCGGGGCCCGGGGGCGTCGTACAGGACCGAGCTCATCGCTTCACCGCCAGGCGCTTGGCGAGCCAGCCGAGGAACAGGCCGGTCGGGAGGGTCAGGACCACGAAGCCGAAGGCGAAGACCGCGCCGATGGCCACCGTCTGGGCCTCGTTCTCGATCATCGTCTTCATCAGGGCGGCGGCCTCGGCGACGCTGATGGCGGCCGCCACGGTGGTGTTCTTGGTCAGGGCGATCAGGACGTTGGCCAGCGGGCCGATCACCGCGCGGAAGGCCTGCGGCAGCACGATCAGCCGCAGGGTCTGCGAGAAGTTCAGGCCGATCGCGCGTGCCGCCTCGGCCTGCCCGACGGGCACCGTGTTGATGCCGGAGCGGATCGCCTCGCAGACGAAGGCCGCGGTGTAGGCGATGAGACCGAGCACGGCCAGCCGGAAGCCCTGGACCGCGAAGTCTTCGGCGCCCAGGGTGACGCCGAAGATGTCGGCGAGGCCGAGCGAGGTGAAGATGATGATGACCGTCAGGGGGATGTTCCGGACGATGTTGACGTAGGCCGTGCCGAACCCGCGCATCAGCGGGACCGGGCTGACCCGCATCGCGGCCAGCAGGGTGCCCCAGACCAGGGAGCCCACGGCGGAGAAGACGGTCAGTTTCACCGTCGTCCAGAACGCCCCTAGGACGTCGTAGCCTTGAAGAAAGTCGAACACGATTTCCCGCGCTTCCGGGTGTGTGGCGTAGGTGGAGGGCATGGCGCGCCGCCGCCAGGGGAAGCGGCGGCGGCGGCGCGCCCGAGGAACCGTGCGACCTGCCGGATCCCTGCGTCGGCGAAGTTCCGCGGGGCGCGCGGAACCGCGCCTTACTTGACGATCACGCCGATCTTCGGGGCGGGCTCGTTCTTGTACTCGGCCGGGCCGAAGTTGGCGTCGACCGCCTTCTGCCACGAGCCGTCGCCGACCATCTTCTCCAGCGCCTTGTTGATCTTGTCGAGGGTGGCGGAGTCGCCCTTCTTGACGCCGACGCCGTAGTTCTCGTTGCTCAGCTTCAGGCCCGCGAGCTTGAACTGGCCCTTGTACTTGTCCTGCGCGGCGAAGCCCGCGAGGATCGAGTCGTCCGTGGTCACGGCGTCGACGGACCCGCTCTGGAGGCCGGCGATGCACTCCGAGTAGGTGCTGACCTCCTTGAGGTTGGCCTTCGGCGCGATCGTGTCGTGGAGGTTCTGCGCCGAGGTCGAACCGGTCACGGAACAGAGCTTCTTGCCGTTGAGGTCCGTGCCCTTGGCGATCGTCGAGTCCTTCTTGACCAGCAGGTCCTGGTGGGCCAGCAGGTACGGGCCGGCGAAGTCCACCTTCTGCTTGCGCTCGTCGGTGATCGAGTAGGTGGCCGCGATGAACTTCACGTCACCGCGCGCGAGGGCGTTCTCCCGGTCGGCGCTCTTGGTCTGCACGAACTCGATCTGGTCCGGCTTGTAACCGAGCTGTCCGGCGACGTACGTGGCCACGTCCACGTCGAAGCCCGAGAAGGAGCCGTCCGGCTCCTGGAGGCCGAGGCCGGGCTGGTCGTACTTGATGCCGATCTTGATCTTGCCGCCGCCGGAACCCTTGCTGTCGTCGTCCTTGTCGCTGCCGCCGCACGCCGTGGCGGACAGGGCGAGCGCGAGCACGGCGGCCGAGACGGCGGTGACCTTGCGGAGCTGCATGATGAACATCCCTCGTTCGGTGAAGACGACTGTGAAAAGGAAGCGGGTCCCGCGGCGGCTCAGTGGTGCAGGATCTTCGACAGGAAGTCCTTGGCCCGGTCGCTGCGCGGGTTGCTGAAGAACTGGTCGGGCGTGGCCTCTTCGACGATCCGGCCGTCCGCCATGAAGACCACCCGGTTCGCGGCCGAGCGCGCGAAGCCCATCTCGTGGGTGACGACGATCATGGTCATGCCGTCCTGGGCCAGCTGCTGCATGACCTCCAGGACCTCGTTGATCATCTCGGGGTCCAGGGCCGAGGTCGGCTCGTCGAAGAGCATGACCTTCGGGTCCATCGCCAGCGCCCGCGCGATCGCCACGCGCTGCTGCTGGCCACCGGAGAGCTGTGCGGGGTACTTGTCGGCCTGGGTGCCCACGCCGACCCGGTCGAGCAGGGTGCGGGCCTTCTCCTCGGCCTGTTTCTTGTCCGTCCTGCGGACCTTCACCTGACCGAGCATCACGTTCTCGAGCACCGTCTTGTGCGCGAAGAGATTGAAGGACTGGAAGACCATGCCGACGTCGGCGCGCAGCCGGGCCAGCTCCTTGCCCTCCTGGGGCAGCGGCCTGCCGTCGATCGTGATCGTGCCGGAGTCGATGGTCTCCAGGCGGTTGACGGTGCGGCAGAGGGTCGACTTACCGGACCCGGAGGGCCCGATGACCACGACGACCTCGCCGCGGGCGATCGTCAGGTCGATGTCCTGGAGCACGTGCAACGCGCCGAAGTGCTTGTTGACGCTCTTCAGGACGACCAGTTCGCCGGTCGCGGCCACGTCTTCCTTGGCCACCGATACTTCGGTCATCGCTATCGGGCTCCGTCCTCCTCGGTTTCGGAGGAATGTAGTGAGCCCGGATGACCAGCGTCATTACATCTGAGGGAGATCTGAGCATCACGATCCGATAGCATTCGGGCACATGTCGTAGTGGTCGTGGCCTGTGCGCGTATCGGCCGGGTAACGGAACCCGCGCGCCGCCGAATCCCACTTGACGCCGTCGTCGTCCATCAGCGTGACTGCCATCGTGCACGCGTGCGTGCGCGCGATTTCCACCGGGCGCGGGTTCCGCGCGGGCAAGTCGAGAACGAACCAGGACGAAACGAACGTTGAACCGGAGGGGGCCGGGATGAGACTGCTGCTCGTCGAGGACGACAACCACGTCGCCGCCGCACTCTCCGCGGTCCTGGCCCGGCACGGGTTCTCCGTCACCCACGCCCGCAGCGGCGAGGAGGCCCTCCAGGCGCTCGTCCCGGAGGGCGACTGCTACGACGTCGTCCTGCTCGACCTCGGACTGCCCGACCAGGACGGATACGAGGTCTGCGGAAAGATCCGCAAGCGCACCAGCACCCCGGTCATCATGGTCACCGCCCGTGCCGACGTCCGCTCCCGCATCCACGGCCTCAACCTGGGCGCGGACGACTACGTGGTGAAGCCGTACGACACCGGGGAACTGCTCGCCCGGATCCACGCCGTCAGCCGGCGCACCCACCACGAGGACGGTCCGGCCGACGGCGACGACGCGCTCCGGCTCGGCCCCGTCCACATCGAACTGCCCACCCGCCAGGTCATCGTGGACGGCAAGGCCGTCCAGCTCACCCGCAAGGAGTTCGACCTACTGGCGCTGCTCGCCCAGCGGCCCGGTGTGGTCTTCCGCCGGGAACAGATCATCAGCGAGGTCTGGCGCACCAGCTGGGAGGGGACCGGGCGCACCCTGGAGGTGCATGTCGCCTCCCTGCGCGCGAAGCTGCGCATGCCCGCGCTCATCGAGACGGTACGCGGCGTGGGCTACCGGCTCGTCACCCCGGCCGGGTAGCGGGCCCGGGTGCGCACACGTCTGCTCCCGCTGCTCATCGTGCTGATGGCGGCCGTCCTGCTCGCGCTCGGCGTCCCCCTCGCCGTCAGCGTGGCCGCCGCCCAGCAGCAGAAGGTCGTCGTGGACCGGATCGACGACACCGCGCGGTTCGCGGCCCTCGCCCAGTTCGTCGACGGCACCACCGTCGTCTCGCGGCCCATGCGCACGGACGACCGGCAGGAGACCCTGCACCGCGAACTCATCAGCTACTACGAGGTGTACGGCATCCGCGCGGGCGTCTTCTACCGCAACGCGTCCTCCATGGCCAACGCGCCCGACGACTGGGTGCTGCCGAAGACGGGCGAGGTGCGCGCCGCCTACGACGAGGCACTGCTCAGCCGGCGCAGCCACGACCCGCAGCAGGTCTGGCCCTGGCAGCGCAACCGGCTCGTGGTGGCCTCGCCGGTGATCCGCGACGGCGATGTCGTCGCCGTGGTGGTCACCGACTCGCCCACCGGGCCGATGCGGTCACGGACCCTGCGCGGCTGGCTGCTGATCGGCGCCGGCGAGAGCGCCGCGATGCTGCTCGCCGTCGGTGCGGCGCTGCGGCTGACCGGGTGGGTGCTGCGGCCCGTACGGGTGCTCGACGCCACCACCCACGCGATCGCCAGCGGTCGGCTCAAGTCCCGGGTCGCGGCGGCCGGCGGTCCGCCGGAACTCAGGCGGCTGGCCCGGGCGTTCAACGAGATGGCGGACAACGTCGAGGACGTGCTGGAGCAGCAGCGCGCGTTCGTCGCCGACGCCTCCCATCAGCTGCGCAACCCCCTGGCGGCGCTGCTGCTGCGCATCGAACTGCTCGCCCTCGAACTCCCCGAGGGCAACGAGGAGATCGCCTCGGTCCGCACCGAGGGCAAGCGGCTCGCCCACGTGCTCGACGACCTGCTCGACCTGGCCCTGGCCGAACACGCCGAGGCGGACCTGATGCTGACGGACATCGGGCGGCTGGCGGCGGAGCGGGTCGCGGCGTGGGCACCGGCCGCGACGGCGAAAGGGGTCCGGCTGAGCGGGGAGTGCCCGGCGACCACCGGGTGGGCCGACCCGATCACGCTGTCCAGTGCGCTGGACGCGGTGATCGACAACGCGGTGAAGTTCACGCCCGAGGGGGGTTCGGTGGAGGTGGGCGTCGCGGCCGACGGCGATGTGTCGACGGTCGTGGTCACCGACACCGGTCCGGGGCTGACGGACGAGGAACTCGCACGCGTGGGGGACCGGTTCTGGCGGAGCGGACGGCATCAGAACGTGAAGGGGTCGGGCCTGGGGCTGTCGATCACGCGGGCGCTGCTGGCGGCGGGCGGGGGCTCGTTGGCGTACGAGCACCATGAACCGCGGGGGCTGCGGGTGACCGTTTCGGTGCCGCGGAGCAGGTGAGGACCCTCCTCAGGGTTTCACCGAGCGGTAGTACCGCCGTGCGCCCTCCTGGAGCGGCAACGGGTCCGTGTAGATGGCGGTGCGCAGGTCCACCAGCTGGGCCGAGTGGACGTGGGCGCCGATGTCGTCCCGGCTCTTGATGACCGTACGGGTCACCCACTCGGTGAGACGCGGATCCATGTCCTTGCGGGTCATCAGGAGGTTGGAGACCGCGATCGTCGGCACCGTCGTGCCCTGCTGCACCGACGAATAAGCCGACTCGGGCATGTTCGTCGCCCGGTAGTAGAGCGCCGCCCGGCCCTCGGAGTGCAGCTTGCTGACGAGGCTGCCGTCTATCGGCACGAACCTGAAGCTGAACTTCTCCGCGAGGTCCAGCAGACCCTTCGTGGGCAGTCCGCCCGACCAGAAGAACGCATCGATCTTGCCCTGCCGCAGCCGGTCGGGTCCGGTGTCGATGCCGTCGGCCAGCGGGGTGACGTCCTTCGCGGGGTCGATCCCCGCGGCCCTGAGCACCCGGTTGGCGATCAGCCTCACACCCGAGTCGGGCAGTCCTATCGCCACCCGCTTGTGCCGCAGTTGCGCGACGCTGGTGATGCCGGAGTCGCGTGCCACGACGAGCTGGACGTAGTCGTCGTAGAGCCGTGCCACCCCGCGCATCCGGCCGGCGCCCCGGCCTTTGTTCAGGTTGTACGTCTCCACCGCGTCGGCGGCCGCTATGGTGAAGTCCGCCTGGCCGGTCGCCACCCGCTGGACGTTCTCGTACGACCCCGCGCTCTGGATCAGCTTCACCTTCAGGCCCGGCATGTCCCGGCCCAGCTCGGTGCGCAGCCGTTTGCCGTACTCCTGGTAGACCCCGCGCAGCGTTCCCGTGCTGAAGGTGATCGTGCCGCTCGGCGGCTTCTCGCCTAGCGGCAGCAGCCACCACAGCAGCAGGCCGAACGCGACGGCGGCGGCCGCCGAGCCCCGCAGGGCGCGACGCCGGCCGACCCGGGGAAACACCTTTGACATGCGCGCGATCCTGCCAGCCGGTCCCGTTCCTGACCAGGGCCGGGCGCTCGGCGGACCGGGAGTGTCAGTGGCGGCCGCTACAGTCGTTCGCATGACCAGCTCCTCACCCGCCCCCCTCGTCCGAGAGTTCCACCGCGCCTTCGGCCTGGACACCCGCACCACGCCGGCGGAGGTCTCCCCCGAGCTGGCCGCGCACCGGGGGGAGCTGCTCGCCGAGGAAGCCGCGGAGGTCGCCGAGGTGGCCGTCGCCGGGCCCCTCGACCGGCTCGCGCACGAACTGGCGGACGTGGTCTACGTGGCGTACGGGACCGCTCTGGTGCACGGCATCGACCTCGACGCGGTGATCGCCGAGATCCACCGGTCCAACATGAGCAAGCTGGGGCCCGACGGACAGGTCGCCCGCCGGGCCGACGGCAAGGTGCTGAAGGGTGAGCACTACCGGGCTCCGGACGTCTCGGCCGAGCTGCGCCGCCAGGGCTGGATACCGGGCGGCGAGGCCTGACCCAGGGCTCAGAGCGTGCCGCCCGCCAGCTTCCACTCGCGGTGCAGGGCGCCCAGGGGGATGCTCCGCTGCAGCACCGGCGTACCGAAGACCGACAGCTGGAGGCGCAGCGTGCCGGAGAGGTCGACACCGCCGTACAGGCTCCAGGCGCCCTGGGTGTCCGCACCCGGGGTCACGGACGCGTCGGTGACCGTGCCGGAAGCCTCGCCGCGCAGATAGGGGGCCAGGTCGGCGGTGACGCCCACGGTCCCGTAGAGGCCGACCGAGGCTTCGGCGCCCAGGGCGGTCCTGACGCTGCCGGCGGTGGTCATCGAGGTGCGCACCGGCGTGCTCGTCATGTCGGAGCTGCTCACCGGCGTCCAGCCCTGGGCCGCGCCGAAGGTGCCGCCCGCCCTGAAGTCGCCCTTGACGCTCTGCTCCACGTCGACGGTGATCCTGCCGTCGCCGGAGATCTGGAGGTAGCAGGTCAGGTCGAGGTTGACCACGACGGGGACCGGGCCGACCTGGAGGACGGGGTCGGCGTGCAGTTCGGCGAAGGGGACACGCAGCGGGGTGGCCGTGGCCGCCGCGGCCCGGCCCCGGACCGCCCAGCCGGAGTTCCATTCGCCGGAGACACCGAGGTAGGCGGAGCCCGGCGCACTGCCGGTGCCCGCGCCGCCGTAGGCGAAGTGGACCTGCGGAGCGACCTGGACGAAGCCGGACACCGTGGCCGAGGCGGAGGCCGGAGCACCCGCGGCGGTCGGGATGTCGGCGTCGACGTCCAGCCGGAGGCTGCCGAGCGGCACGGTGGCGCCCTTCGGGCCGACGCGCACGTCACCGGACTTGGCCCAGGACACCTTGACGTCGGGGAGCAGTGCGTCCACGTCGAAGGCGTCCGGGGCGACCGGCACGGTGCCCTTCGCGGTGTCGTCGCCGAGCAGGGCGTCGAGCGTGGCGGGCTCGGTCTGCACCTCGGTGCCCCCGGCGGTCTCGCCGATCACCCGGGTGACCTTGGCGAGCAGTCCGTCCGGAGCGCCGGGCGCGGGGGCGCTGGCGATCACGTCACCGACGGCGGCCTGCCCGGCCGCGGCCGACGCCGAGGGCGCGGGTGACGCCGAGGTGCCGGGGGACGCGGTCGGGGCCGCCGGCTTGCCCTTGGCGACCTTGGATATGACGGCTCGTCGGGTCCTGCCGTCGTAGGAGCTGACGGTGAGCGTGGTGCGGTGCGCCGGGCGGCCCGATCCCGGCGAACCGGTGGCCGCGGTCGGGGTCGCGGCGGGCGCGGCGGCGACGGCAAGCGCCTTGCCGTCCGTGCGGGCGGCGGCAGTGGTGTCGTCGGAGATCCGCGCGGTGTCCTGGGAGCGGTCGGCGGCGGGACTCTGGTGCTGGGGTGCGGAGCAGCCCACGGTGAGAAGGAGGGCGGTCACGGCGAAGGCGGGCAGGAGGGCATGCCCGGGCCTCGTGCGTCTGCGCAAGGTCGGTCCTGAGGGTGGGGGGTGAGGAAGAGACACCAACGGTTGTTACCGACAGGTAGAACCGGGCGGTAACTCGATGTGGCCCCGAGCATGCCACGGCCGCCGACACCTGGGCTCCACAATCCGGCCACAGCCCAACGTGACCTGAACCACGACGACTTCAGGCCGCCGTGGCCACTTCAGGGGCAGGGCCTAGGCGCCGGCCTGGCCGAGGCGCAGGTTCCAGCGGCCGGGGCCGCCCGTGACCTCCGTCGCCGCCAGTGGCGGGACGTCCACGCGCCAGAACGCCGCCTCCGGAGCTCCGAGCGCGTGCAGCACCACGGCCCGTACCACCTCCGGCTCCACCACCGCGATCGTCCGGCCGGTGGTGCGGCCCGCCGTCTCCAGCCACCCGGTCACCCGCGCGCAGAACTCCCGTACCGTTTCGCCTCCGTGCGGCGCGGCCCCCGGGTCGGACAGCCAGCGGACCAGTGCCTCGGGCTCGGCGGCGCCGACCTCTCCCAGGGTCCGGCCCCGCCAGCGGCCCGCGTCCAGGCCCGACAGCGCGGGCTCCGCCACGGCGTCCAGCCCCAGTGCGGCGGCCGTCTCACGGCAGCGCACGCTGGGTGAGCTGACGGGCCGCCCGGCGGGCAGGGACAACGCCACGGACTCCGGGTTCTCGATGGAGTCACCGTCGTCGAAGCGGGCCCGCCGCATCGAGGGGGTGATCGCCGGGGCTACGAGGACGACTCGGCAGGTCACGGGGCGATTCCTCCTGGACGTCCATCGAGAACGGGTGCCGGACGGGCACGACAGTACGCCGTGCGGCGGCGCCGTTGTCAGTGGCGGCTGACAGGCTGGGCGTCGTGGACACTCAACGTCGTGAACTGGCGGCACGCTTCGTCGAACTGCATCGGGAGGGCTGCTTCCTGCTCCCCAACGCCTGGGACGCGGGAAGTGCCCGCGTCCTGGAGTCGGCCGGTTTCCCGGCCGTGGCCACCACCAGCGCGGGGATTGCCTTCTCGCTGGGCCGCCCGGACCATGACTACGTCGACCCGTCGTCGGCCGGGGACCGGGTCGGCCGTACGGCCATGATCGGCCGGATCGGTCAGATCGCCGCCGAGGTACGGGTCCCGGTGAGCGCGGACCTGGAGGACGGGTTCGGCGAGGCGCCCGAGACCGTGGCCGAGACCATCTCCATGACCCTCACGGCCGGAGCCGCCGGCGGCAACGTCGAGGACTTCACCGGCGACCGCTCCCGCCCGCTCTACGACCCGGAACTGTCGGCGGACCGCATCCGCGCCGCCCGGGAGGCCGTCGACACGACCGGTGAGCCGTTCGTCCTGGTCGGCCGCACCGACGTGCTGCTCACCGGAGGAAAGCTCGACGCGGCCGTCCAGCGGGCCAACGCCTACCTGGCGGCCGGCGCGGACTGCGCCTTCGTGCCGGGCGCGGCGGACGCGGAGACGATCGGCACCCTGGTGCGCGAGATCGATGGCCCGCTGAACGTGGTGATGGGCCTGACCGGCAATGCCCTCTCGCTGGCCGACCTGCGCGACCTCGGGGTGCGGCGGGTCACGGTGGGCGGCAGCATCGCCCGGGCGATGTACGCGCAGCTGCTCGGCGCGGCGAAGGAGCTGGCGGACCGGGGCACCTTCTCCTATGCCGAGCACCAGATCACACAGACGGATTTGAACGAACTCTTCCGGCGGACGCCCGAGTCGGACCAGCCCCGGCCCGCCACGGGCTGACCCGCCCCGGGCGTCCGCCGGGTAGGTGTCCGGGCGGCTCAGCCGGCGTCGCGCCGCCGGCGCCGGCGCCGGTACGCGCCGACCGGGAACACCCGGATCTCGCTGACCGCGGGGAACGGCGCGAGGCCGGGCCGAAGCCGCGCGAACGCGGTACGGCAGGGCCGGTGACGGCCGGAACACGGGACCGGTCCGCGCCCTTATGGGGGCCATCGGATCAGCCGATGGCCGGGCCGGAAGCCACGGGGCTCCCGGGCGCTTGAGAACTTCCGTCACCTCACGGACGAGGCGACGGGGCGACCGGGTCGCCCCGCACTGCACATCTGAGGACATCTCATGGGATCTGTTGATCTGACCGGACGCGTGGCCCTGCTGACCGGTGCCACCAGCGGTATCGGCGCCGCGACCGCCGCCCTGCTCGCCGAACGGGGCGCCCACGTGCTGGTCGCGGGACGGGACGCGGTGCGCGGTGACCAGGTGGTCACGGCCGTACGGGAACGCGGTGGCAAGGCCGACTTCCTGGCGGCCGAGCTGCGGGACGCCGACTCGGTACGGCAGCTGGCCGGGCGGGCCGTCGAACTGGGCGGCGGCCGGGTGGACATCCTCGTCAACAGCGCGGGCATCTTCCCGTTCGGTTCGACGGCCGACACCCCGGCCTCCGATGTGGACGCGGTCTACGACCTGAACGTGAAGGCGCCGTTCTACCTGGTCGCCGAGTTGGCACCGGGCATGGCCGAGCGCGGGCAGGGCGCGATCGTCAATGTCAGCACGATGGTCGCCGAGTACGGCGTCGCGGGCATGGCGCTGTACGGGTCGAGCAAGGCGGCGGTCAACCTGCTGACCAAGGCATGGGCCGCCGAGTTCGGCCCGCGAGGCGTGCGGGTGAACGCCGTGGAGCCCGGCCCGACCCGTACCGAGGGCACGGCCGCCATGGGCGACGCCCTCGACGCCCTGGCAGCACAGGCGCCCGCCGGCCGGCCCGGCGAACCGGGGGAGATCGCCGAGGCGATCGCCTACCTGGCGAGCGACGCGGCCGGCTTCGTACAGGGCGCGATCCTGCCGGTCGACGGCGGCCGCACGGCCGTCTGACATCCGGGAGCGGACGCGTCCCACGTCGGTGCCGGCGCCGCGTGATTCACTCCCGTACCGCCCGGTCCAGGGCCGTGATGAAGCGGCCCAGGTCGCGGCGGCGGGAGTCGGACGGCCACACCGCCCAGGTGCGGCGCACCAAGGGGTGGCCGATCAGCGGTGACCAGGTCACCCGACCGGGCAACGGCTGCGGCCAGCCCGGCGGAGCCAGTGCAAAGGCCTGTCCGGAGGCGACGGCGGCCAGCTTCACGTCGGCGATCAGCGCCTGACCGTCGGGCGCCTCCGGACCGAGATCGAGACCGTGCCCGCGCAGGATCGCGGTCAGCTCGTCGAACCAGGCGGGGCTTCCCGCCCGCGGGAACCCGACCCAGCGCAGTGTGCCGAGCGCGTCGAGCGGGATGCCGTCGGGCCCGGCCAGCTCGGCGGCCTGGTCGGCGGCGATCAGTACGCCGAGCTTCTCCCGTACGACGAGCAGCGCGTCGAACTCCGGCCCCGACGGCCGCTCGCGGAGGAAGCCGACATCGAGCTCACCGGCGCGCAGCGCGGTCAGCTGTTCGGCCGAGGACAGGTGCCGAGCCTGTACCCGCGTCTCCGGATGCGCCTCGGCGAGTTCGGCGAGCGCCGCGTCGAGCAGCCCGGACGGCAGCTCAAGAGGGATGCCGATGCGTAGCGCTCCGCCGCCCGGACCCGCGTATTCAGCCATCACGCGCAGCGCCCGATCGTGTTGGGCGAGCACCGCTCGTGCCTCGCCGGCCAGCGCCGTTCCCGCCTCCGTGGCCCGCACCCCGGCGTGTCCGCGTACCAGCAGCCGCACACCCAGCTGCCGTTCCAGCCCGCTGATCGTCTGGGACAGGGCGGGCTGACTCAGATGCAGCCGCCGGGCGGCGGCGGACAGCCCGCCCTCCTCCACCACCGCCACGAACGCCCGCAGCTCCCGCAACTCCATGCCGCCATGCCATCACGCCCGCCGACGAGAGTCACGCGCCGGACAGAGGGCCGGGCAGGCGGCGTCGGTGCGGTGCCGGGGCCCCGGAGCCGGCAGCCGACGGGCCCCGCCGGGTCGGGTGTGACCCGGCGGGGCCCGTCGGGCGGTGGGGATGTGGGGGATATGGGGTCCGAGGGACATGGGTTCGACACCCGTGCCGCCGGATCTGCTACCAGCCGACGGCGACCACCAGCCACTGCGGGTCGGCGTGGGAGATGAAGGAGGACTGGCCCGACACGTCGTCGTAGGGGAAGCCGTAGGCGAGGTGGTTGATGGCGTTGTCGTGCCAGAACCTGGCGTAGTAGTTCGCCGGGGCCGCCGTGTAGAACCTGGCCGGGTCGGACTGCTGGGAGGCCGGCAGGGTGGCGACATGGCGGTTGAGGGCGGCGCACATGTTCGGGTTTCCCGCCAGGGAGGCCGCGCAGCCGAAGATGTCGGAGGTGGCCGCGGTCACGCCCACCGACTGGGCGTAGGAGGTGAAGTAGTTCGCGTTGGCACCGCCCGCGCGGAAGCTCGGGTCGCTGCCGGGGGCGATGATCCGGTACGGCGCCTGGGCCTGGGCCAGTACGTCGAACTGGGAGGGCACCGCGTCGGTGAACCGCTGGAACGTGGCGGCGCGGTCCTCGGCGAAGGTCTGCCGGTTCTCGCCGACCTCGACGTCGTAGCCGTCCTTGCTGTGCAGACGCATGGCCAGCTTCAGGCCGAAGGCGTCGACCCGGGTGGTGTTGCCGTTGAAGACGTTGTTGCCGACCGTGAACTCGATGAAGTCGTAGTACGCACTGGTGGGTGAGCCGAGGTAGAAGTACATGCGGCCGGCGGAGTTGGCCGGCATGTCGAGGTAGGGCTGCTCGGCGATGGAGTGCGTCTGGCCGTTGAAGCTCCAGTACACCTGGCTGTCGGGGTACGTGCCGTTGGTGCGGTTGAGGATCTTCACCTCGACGGCGTTGTGCGCCGCCGGGATGTCGGCGGTGCTGCCCCAGAAGTCGTCCGGAGGGGTGGTGGACCCGGGGCCGTAGACCTGGAACTCCCACAGGGAGTAGCCGTACGGGGTGGCCCGCGCGGTGCCGTAGAGGCGGACGTAACGTCCGCTGCCGGTGATCGTCAGGTTCTGGGTGCCGCCTGTGGCGGTGCTGGTGGAGTGGACGGTGGTCCAGGTGGCGGCGTCGGTGGAGGTCTGGATCTGGAAGGCGGTCGCGTAGGCGGCCTCCCAGGTCAGGGTGACCCGGCTGAGCTGCTGGACGGACCCGAGGTCGACCTGGAGCCACTGCGGGTCGGAGAAGGCCGACGACCAGCGGGTGCCGGTGTTGCCGTCGACCGCCGCACTCGCGGGGAAGGACGCGTTCTCGGTCGAGGAGGCGGTCGCCGGTCTGCCCTGGGACAGCAACTGGTCCGCGGCGTGCGCGGGGGACGGCGCGAGGACCGCGAAGAAGGCGGCGATCAGGACGACGGCCAGGCCGAGAGCCGCGCGGGGGCGTACGGCGCCGGCCGGTGGTCTGCGGGTGGGGGCGCCTGCGGAACTCTGCATGCGATGTCTCCTCAAGCCGTTTCGGCGTGTGTGGGGATGGAGCAACAGCAGTCATGAGAGCGCTCCCTCGGGTTGTAGACCCACCGATGTCCGCCGTCAACAACTGAAGCCGAAATCAACGCAGTTTCCACCGCGTCGACCTCTCGGCGCTGATCCGGGAGCTGGTGTGGCGCAGCACGCGCGCCCAGCCTTCAGTTCCCGACCGTTCGGACGGCTCCGGATCTCCTGCTTCTACAACCCTTGACATGACCGGTATGGACCTTCGCCCGCCGTCCCGCGGGCGCCCGAGGAGATCACGAGAGGGCCGTGGCCGTGTCGCCCGGGTCCGGCCGGAACCGGCCGGTGCGCGGGATCCCGCGCCGACACGCACCGCGGGCACCGCGTGCGGCGCCCCGGAGCGACCGCGGGCCGATGCCGTGCGCGGCACGAGCGACGGTGCCGGGGTGGGGCACTGAGAGGACCGCCTACCCTTTAGGCATGACCAGCAACAGCGACCGGAGCCCGGCAGTGGACCCTCGTTCATCCAAAACCTACGAAATCCGCACCTACGGGTGCCAGATGAACGTCCACGACTCCGAGCGATTGTCCGGGCTGCTGGAGGGCGCGGGGTACGTGCGCGCGCCCGAGGGGGCGGACGGCGATGCCGACGTCGTCGTCTTCAACACCTGCGCCGTCCGGGAGAACGCCGACAACCGGCTCTACGGCAACCTCGGCCGCCTCGCCCCGATGAAGACGAAGCGCCCCGGCATGCAGATCGCGGTCGGCGGCTGCCTCGCCCAGAAGGACCGCGACACCATCGTGAAGAGGGCCCCCTGGGTCGACGTCGTCTTCGGTACGCACAACATCGGCAAACTGCCGGTCCTCCTGGAGCGCGCCCGGGTGCAGGAGGAGGCGCAGGTCGAGATCGCCGAGTCGCTGGAGGCCTTCCCCTCCACGCTGCCGACCCGGCGCGAGAGCGCGTACGCGGCCTGGGTGTCGGTCTCCGTGGGCTGCAACAACACCTGCACCTTCTGCATCGTCCCGGCCCTGCGCGGCAAGGAGAAGGACCGGCGCACCGGCGACATCCTGGCCGAGATCGAGGCGCTGGTCGGCGAGGGCGTCTCCGAGATCACCCTGCTCGGCCAGAACGTCAACGCGTACGGCTCCGACATCGGCGACCGCGAGGCCTTCAGCAAGCTGCTGCGCGCCTGCGGGGGCATCGAGGGCCTGGAGCGGGTGCGCTTCACCTCCCCGCACCCCCGTGACTTCACCGACGACGTGATCGCCGCCATGGCCGAGACGCCGAACGTGATGCCGCAGCTGCACATGCCGCTGCAGTCCGGTTCGGACACCGTGCTCAAGGCGATGCGCCGCTCCTACCGGCAGGACCGGTACCTCGGGATAATCGAGAAGGTCCGGGCAGCCATCCCGCACGCCGCGATCACCACGGACATCATCGTGGGCTTCCCCGGCGAGACCGAGGAGGACTTCGAGCAGACCATGCACGTGGTCCGCGAGGCCCGCTTCACCCAGGCCTTCACCTTCCAGTACTCCAAGCGGCCCGGCACCCCGGCCGCCACCATGGAGAACCAGATCCCCAAGGAGGTCGTCCAGGCGCGCTACGAGCGTCTCGTCGCCCTCCAGGAGGAGATCTCCTGGGACGAGAACAAGAAGCAGGTCGGCCGCACCCTGGAGCTGATGGTCGCCGAGGGCGAGGGCCGCAAGGACGGCGCCACCCACCGTCTGTCCGGCCGCGCCCCCGACAACCGCCTCGTCCACTTCACCAAGCCCGACCAGGAGGTCCGGCCCGGCGACGTCGTCACGGTCGAGATCACCTACGCGGCCCCGCACCACCTCCTCGCCGAGGGCGCCGTCCTGGACGTGCGCCGCACCCGCGCGGGCGACGCCTGGGAGAAGCGCAACGCCGCCGAGGCGGCCAAGCCCGCGGGCGTACTGCTCGGGCTGCCCAAGATCGGCGTACCCGAGCCGCTGCCGGTGGCCGCGGGGAGCGGCTGCGGCTGCGACTGACCGACGGGAGCGCGCCCGACGTGCAGGTCCTCGCCATGACCGGTGTGCGTGGCGCGCAGATCGGGGGCTGACCCCGGGCGGCCGTCGCCCGCTACCCTGCCGATCATGCTTGTCGCCGCAGCAGTCTGCCCCTGCCCGCCGCTCCTCGTGCCCGAGGTCGCCGCGGGTGCCGCCCCCGAGCTGGACACCGCCCGGGACGCCTGTGCCGACGCTCTGGGCGTGCTCGCCGCGGCCCGGCCCGACCTGCTCGTGGTGGTCGGGCCCGCGGAGAAGTCCGGGCGGGGGGTGTTCCCGCAGGGCAGCCGGGGATCCTTCCGGGGCTTCGGCGTCGACGTCGACGTACGGCTGGGCAGCGGCGAGGCCGGTGAGCGGGAGCTGCCGCCCTCGCTCGCCGTCGGGGCCTGGCTGCTGGCGCGCACCGGCTGGGCCGACGCGCCGATCGAGGGGCTGGGCGTGGGCGAGCCCCTGGAGGCCGAGCGGTGCGTGCGTACCGGCCGGGAGATCGCCGGCCGGGCCGCGCGGGTGGCGATGCTGGTCATGGGCGACGCCAGCGCCTGCCGCACCCTCAAGGCGCCCGGCTACCTCGACGAGCGGGCGGCCCCTTTCGACGCCGAGGCGGCCCGAGCGCTCGGCACCGCCGACCTCGCTGCGATCATGGACCTGGACGCCGACCTGGCCTGCCGGCTCAAGGCATCGGGCCGGGCTCCCTGGCAGGTCCTGGCCGGCGCGGCCGAGGACGCGGGCCTCGCCGGTGCACTGCTCCACGACGACGCGCCCTACGGGGTCTGCTACCTCGTGGCCACCTGGTCCTGAACGTCCCGGGAAACGGCGGACGGCCGGGAGTCGGGTGACTCTCGGCCGTCCGCCGATCTGCGTGGTGCGCCCGGCTCAGGGAGCCGGTGGCCGGTCCTCCGGCCGGGTCGGGGCGGTGGGCTCGTCCGGGTGCACAAACCGGTCCATGGCGTCCTTGGCCCTGCCCGTACCCGTCTGGATCTTGTCGCTGTACTTGCCCTTGGTCTTCTCGTCGACGACCCGCGCGGCCTTGTCGATGCCGTGCTGGAGCTTGTCGATCTTGTCCTCGTGCTGCTGCGCGAGATCAGAGACCCGGTCCCTGGCCGGGCCGAGCTTGGCCTTCAAATTGTCCAAAAGACCCATGGCTACCTTCCCTGTGGCTTCCCTCGCGGGCCGCTATGTGCGGGCGCCCTCGCCGACCTCGTTGTCGGCGGCCTCCTTGGCGGACTGCTGCTGGGGGATCTCGGTGCTCTCGGCGCCGGTGGCCGCGACGGGGTCGGGTGTGGTCCGTGCCGCCACGCTCCCGCCGCCGTCCTCACCGGGCCCCTTCGCCACCGAGGCCCCGGCCGCCTCCTCCGCCATGTTCTCCGCCGCGCCCTCCGGTGTGTTCTCCGTCGCGAACCCGTCCGGCTCGGCGGTGGCCGGTGCCTCGGTGTCCGGCTCCTCCGTGACCTTCGGCTTCTTTCCGAGGAGCCGTGCAAAAACGCCCATATCCACTCCATACGTTACTCGTGCGAGCGAAATCCCGCGTGACCCGGTGCGTCCGTTTGCGCCACCGCGGTCACCGCCTTTCTCCGGCGGCGGGAACCTCGCAACGGGCAACGAAGGCGGACACGGACTGTCACGTAACTCGTTCGAGAGCCGCCGCCGAGGTTTGCGAGACTGGTGCGGTGAGCAGCGCACCCCCCGCCCCCCGTGTCATCGCCGTCGTCGGCCCCACCGCGGCCGGAAAGTCCGACCTCGGCGTCTTCCTGGCGCAACGGCTCGGCGGCGAGGTCGTCAACGCCGACTCCATGCAGCTGTACCAGGGGATGGACATCGGCACCGCCAAGCTGACGCCCGAGGAGCGCGCCGACGTCCCGCACCACCTGCTCGACGTCTGGGACGTGACCGTCACGGCCTCCGTCGCCGAGTACCAGCGGCTCGCCCGGGCCCGCATCGACGCGCTGCTCGCCGAGGGCCGCTGGCCGATCCTGGTCGGCGGTTCCGGGCTCTACATCCGCGGTGCCGTCGACAACCTGGAGTTCCCCGGCACCGACCCCGAGGTCAGGGCCCGTCTGGAGGAGGAACTCGCACTGCGCGGCTCCGGTGCCCTGCACGCCCGGCTGTGCGCCGCCGACCCGGAGGCGGGCCGCGCCATCCTGCCCAGTAACGGCCGCCGTATCGTCAGGGCCCTGGAGGTGATCGAGATCACCGGCCGGCCCTTCACCGCCAACCTGCCCGGCCACGACTCGGTCTACGACACCGTCCAGATCGGCGTGGACGTGGCCCGCCCCGAGCTCGACGAGCGCATCGCCCTGCGCGTCGACCGGATGTGGGAGGCCGGGCTCGTGGACGAGGTGCGCGCCCTGGAGGCGCGGGGGCTGCGCGAGGGCCGTACGGCGTCGCGTGCGCTCGGCTACCAGCAGGTCCTCGCGGCGCTCGCCGGGGAGTGCACGGAAACGCAGGCGCGCACCGAGACCGTCCGTGCCACCAAGCGCTTCGCGCGCCGGCAGGATTCGTGGTTCAGGCGCGACCCCCGGGTGCACTGGTTGAGTGGGGCCGCGGCGGACCGCGAGGAACTTCCGCGGCTGGCTCTGGCGTTGCTCGAACGACCGGTCACAGCCTGATCACGTCCTGGCATCGGGATGCGCCACCGGTCATCGGGGCCTCCGGCGCCGTGCCATCATCGAGCTTCGATCGCAAGTGGAGTCCTAGTTGGGAGGGCGCGTGGCGATGGAGGCCGGCCCTCGCGACACCGCACGAGACACCGAGCACGTCGTCGTGGAACCGGGTGATCCGGACGAGGGCGAGGACCGACTGACACCGGACGGTCCGGACGACACGGTGGGCGGCGGGGTGACCGCCGACGGCCCGGAGCCGGAGGAGATGTTCACCAGCGGCCCCGAGGTCGAGGTGGAGCTCCGCCCGCAGCGGCGGCTGCGCCTGTGGCAGCTGGCCCCGATCGTGGGTCTGGCCGCGGTGGGCTCCCTGATGTTCGCCTTCCCGCTGGCCTTCGACTTCGGCGACAGCGGTGCGGTGATCGCGATGCTGGGTCTGCTGATCTGCTCCTGCGCGGCCGGCTGGGGCATGATGGCAGCGCGCCGGGTGGGCTACACCCTGCCGGGCTTCCCGGTGAAGGGCTCGGGCCGCAGGCCCGACTGGCGCGTGGTGATCGGTTACGTGGCTCTGGTCGCGATCGTGGTCGTCCTGGCCGTGTGGCGAGTGGCGCGACTGCGCTGAGGCGCCCCCTGGCGGGCGCGGGGCCGTCTCGGACCACGGCTGCGCCGGGTGGGGGCACGTTCAGCCCCCGCCGGCCCGCGGCCGGAGCACCACGCAGCGCTCCCGTACCCTCGAAGGATGCGCATCCCCTTCCTCAAGGGTCACGGCACCGAGAACGACTTCGTGATCGTTCCGGACCCGGACAACGCCCTGGACCTCACCCCGGCCGCCGTGGCCGCCCTGTGCGACCGCCGGTCAGGCATCGGCGCGGACGGCGTGCTGCACGTCGTACGGAGCGCCGCGCACCCCGAGGCCAAGGGGATGGCCGCCGACGCGGAGTGGTTCATGGACTACCGCAACGGCGACGGCTCGATCGCCGAGATGTGCGGCAACGGCGTCCGCGTCTTCGCCCGCTACCTCCAGCACGCAGGCCAGGTCACGGAGGGCGACGTCGCCGTCGCCACCCGCGGTGGTGTGAAGGCCGTCCACATCGCCAAGGAGGGCGACATCACGGTCGGCATGGGCCACGCCCGGCTGCCCGAGGGCGAGGTCACGGTGAGCGTCGGCGACCGCACCTGGCCGGCCCGGAACGTGAACATGGGCAACCCGCACGCCGTCGCCTTCGTCGCGGACCTCGCGGACGCCGGCGACCTCCACACGCCGCCGCCCTTCAGCCCGCCCTCGGCCTACCCCGACGGGGTCAACGTCGAGTTCGTCGTCGACCGCGGCCCCCGTCACGTCGCGATGCGCGTGCACGAGCGCGGCTCCGGCGAGACCCGCTCCTGCGGCACCGGCGCCTGCGCGGTCGCCGTGGCCACCGCCCGCCGCGACGGCACCGACCCGGCCGTCTCCGGAACCCCGGTGACGTACACCGTGGATGTGCCCGGCGGACGCCTCGTCATCACGGAACGGCCCGACGGCGAGATCGAGATGACCGGGCCCGCCGTGATCGTGGCCGAGGGCGGGATCGACGCCGAATGGCTGGAAAACGCCGCCCGCTGAACCGGTCGGACGACGTGAACCGTGGTCCGGGCCGTCGTGCAACACCCGGATCCACGGCCCCCGTTGCCTCTGGTGGCAGGAAACTTCGGCCACCCCCCGAACAGGTGGCGCAAAAACGTAAACCTCCAAGTCGTCGCTCGAATGGGTGATCCGTTTCACGCTCGGCGGGAGGCGGTCAGTCGGGCGTGTTGGGCTCGGTAGCATCAAGCACCGGCACGGACGGGGGAACGTCACCAATCCCTGAGCCATGTATGCCCTGGGGCCCAGTCCGCCGGTCACGAGCCGGAGGTGCCCATGAGTGCGGAGGCCACGAACCCTGCGACGCCCGGACCTGTAGTGCCCACAGCGGCCCGCAGGAAGGCCCGCCCACGGATCGACCTGCGCCGGCTCGGCCGGGCGGCGCTGCTCGGCAACGCGGCCCGCGGCAAACTCCCCGACGCCATCGGCCATGTCGCGGAGGCCCACCGCGCCCACTACCCCGACGCCGACCTGGAACCCCTGCGGCGTGCCTACGTACTGGCCGAGTCCTCGCACCGCGGCCAGATGCGCAAGAGCGGTGAGCCGTACATCACCCACCCCCTCGCGGTCACCCTGATCCTCGCCGAACTGGGCGCCGAGACCACGACCCTGACGGCCTCACTGCTCCACGACACCGTCGAGGACACCGACGTGACCCTCGACCAGGTGCGGGAACAGTTCGGCGAGGAGGTCCGCTATCTGGTCGACGGGGTGACGAAACTCGAGAAGGTCGACTAC
This sequence comes from Streptomyces sp. NPDC059224, assembly GCF_042754285.1. Taxonomy (NCBI): domain Bacteria; kingdom Bacillati; phylum Actinomycetota; class Actinomycetes; order Kitasatosporales; family Streptomycetaceae; genus Streptomyces; species Streptomyces sp. NPDC059224. The sequence goes on along the minus strand of NZ_JBHZAN010000018.1, from coordinate 151,931 downwards.
GGGGCCGCCGCCGAACCCGAGACGTTCCGCAAGATGCTCGTCGCCACCGGCAGCGACGTCCGGGTGATGTCGATCAAGCTCGCCGACCGGCTGCACAACATGCGCACCCTCGGTGTGATGCGCCCCGAGAAGCAGGAGCGCATCGCCAAGGTCACCCGTGACGTCCTCATCCCGCTCGCCGAACGGCTCGGCGTGCAGGCACTGAAGACCGAGCTGGAGGACCTGGTCTTCGCCATCCTGCACCCCGAGGAGTACACCCGCACCAGGGATCTGATCGCCGAGAACGCGGCCCGCGCCGACGACCCCCTCGCCGAGATCTCCGACGAGGTGCGCGGGGTGCTGCGCGAGGCCGACATCCCCGCCGAAGTGCTCATCCGGCCACGGCACTTCGTCTCCGTCCACCGCGTCAGCCGCAAACGCGGCGAACTGCGCGGCGCCGACTTCGGCCGGCTGCTGGTGCTGGTCAACGAGGACGCGGACTGTTACGCCGTCCTCGGTGAACTGCACACCTGTCTGACCCCGGTCGTCTCGGAGTTCAAGGACTTCATCGCCGTACCGAAGTTCAACCTCTACCAGTCGCTGCACACGGCGGTCGCCCGTGCCGACGGGCAGGTCGCCGAAGTCCTCATCCGCACCCACCAGATGCACAAGGTCGCCGAGGCCGGCGTCGTCGCCCTCGGCAACCCCTACGCCCCGGCCGCCGACGCGGCCGTCTCCGACGCCCCGGCCGACGGCGAGCGCGCCGACCCGACGCGTCCCGGCTGGCTCTCCCGCCTCCTCGACTGGCAGAAGGCCGCCCCCGACACCGACACCTTCTGGTCCACCCTCCGCGAGGACCTCGCCCAGGACCGCGAGATCACCGTTTTCCGCCCGGACGGCGGCACCCTCGGCCTCCCCGAGGGCGCCACCTGCGTCGACGCCGCCTACGCCCAGTACGGCGAGGACGCGCACGCCTGCATCGGCGCCCGGGTCAACGGCCGTCTGGCCACCCTCAGCACCGTCCTCAAGGACGGCGACACCGTCCAGCTGCTGATGGGCCAGGACCCGGCCTCCGAACCCTCCCGGGAGTGGCTGGAGCACGCGCACACGCCCGCCGCGCGCATCGCGATCCAGCGCTGGCTGGCCACCCATCCGGACAGCGCCGAAGAACCCCACGCCCCGGTGACCGTACCCACGCGCCCGGTCCCGGAGCCCCAGGCCGTCACGCCGCGCACCGCCAGCGCCGTGGTCGTCGACCGGCCCGACGCGACCGTACGGCTGGCCGGCTGCTGCACCCCCGTACCGCCCGACGAGGTCACCGGCTTCGCGGTGCGCGGCGGAGTGGTCACCGTGCACCGGGTGGCCTGCGCCTCGGTGGCCCACATGAAGGGCACCGGCCGGCCCGAGACCGTCGTCAGCTGGGGCGACAGCACCGCCTGCCGGGTCACCCTGGTCGCCGAATCGTTCGGTCGTCCGCATCTGCTCGCCGACCTCACCGAGGCGATGGCCCAGGAGGGCGCCGAGATCGTCTCGGCGACCGTCGAACCCCCCACCCAGCAGCGGGTCCGCCACACGTACACCGTCGAACTGCCCGACGCGGCCCACCTCCCCGCCCTGATGCGTGCGATGCGCAACGTGGCCGGGGTGTACGACGTGGACCGAGCGCAACACCAGTAAGTACCCGTTCGAGTGGATTAGGTGGGCCGCGTCGCCGTGAGCCGTTAGCGCGCTGGTAGCGGTGATCCATGTCGCTCACCCTCCGCGCCCGTCGGCCCCGGCGCCGGCACGCCGCGCTGCTCGCTTCCGCCGTCTCCGTCGCCCTGCTCGGCGCGAGCGCCCCGCCGGCGCCGCTGGGCATCGGCGACCGGCTCTTCCCGTACCTCGGAAACCCGGGGTACGACGTGGCGTCGTACGACCTCTCCTTCACCTATCCCGGCAGCAACGACAAGCCGCTCCAGGCCGTCACCACCATCGAGGCCTGGGCCACCACCGACCTGGACCGGATCAACCTGGACTTCGCGCACGGCAAGGTCGAGTCCGTGGAGGTCGACGGCCGGGCCGCCACCTTCGACAGCGCCGGTGAGGACCTGGTCGTCACCCCGGACCAGCCGCTGCGACGGGGCGGCTGGACGCGGATCACCGTCAAGCACACCAGCGACCCGGTGGCGGCCAAGGGCCAGGACGGCGGCTGGGTGCAGACCACCGACGGGCTCGCCATGGCCAACCAGGCCGACGCCGCCCACCTGGTCTTCCCGTGCAACGACCACCCGTCCGACAAGGCGATGTTCACCTTCCACGTCACCGCCCCGAACGGCTACACCGCGGTCGCCAACGGCCTGCGCACCGAGTCCGTCCGGGTTGGCGGCCAGACCACCTGGACCTACCGCACCCAGCACCCCATGGCCACCGAACTGGCCCAGGTCTCCATCGGCCGCTCCGCCGTACTGCACCGCACCGGACCGCACGGCCTCCCCGTCCGGGACGTCGTCCCGAGCGCCGACGCCAAGAAACTGGAGCCGTGGCTCGCCAAGACCCCGGACCAGATCGCCTGGCTGGAGGGCAAGGTCGGGACCTACCCCTTCGAGACGTACGGCGTGCTCATGGCGCAGGCGTCCACCGGCTTCGAACTGGAGACCCAGACTCTCTCCCTCTTCGAGAAGGGTCTGTTCACCGAACCCGCGTACCCCAAGTGGTACATCGAGTCGATCATGGTGCACGAGCTGTCCCACCAGTGGTTCGGCGACAGCGTCAGCCCGCGCGTCTGGTCGGACGTCTGGCTGAACGAGGGCCACGCCACCTGGTACGAGGCGCTGTACGCGGAGGAGAAGGGCAAGCAGCCCATGATCAACCGCATGAAGGCCGCCTACGGCGCCTCCGACCGCTGGCGCGCCGCCGGCGGGCCGCCGGCCCGGCCCAAGGTCCCCGTCCCCGGCCAGAAGATCAGCATCTTCCGCCCCGGCATCTACGACGGCGCCGCCCTCGCCCTCTACGCCCTGCGCCAGGAGATCGGCAGACCCGCCTTCGAGCGGCTGGAGCGGATCTGGGTGCAGCGCCACAAGGACGCCAGTGCCACCACCGCCGACTACGTCCAGCTCGCCTCCGCCATCGCCAACCGCGACCTCACCGGCTTCTTCGACGCCTGGCTGTACGGCGAGAAGACCCCGCCGATGCCCGGCCACCCGGACTGGAAGCAGACCCCGGCACCGGCCAAACACACCAGGAAGTGACCGCCGGGCGACCCCCCGAATAACACGGTGCCCCACGAGTGCGTACCGTGCGACCATCATGAGGTCGGCACCGTACGGGTCACGGGGAATCTCCCGGGGTACTCGTACGTTGAGAAAGTGAACGCCGATTTCGGCATCCCAGCTACGTAAGGACCCAATGACCTCCTCTTCTTCCCCTTCCCAGGACACCAGGCGCCTCGCGCAGGACTACCCCGAAGGTCTTCGGGCCGATGCCCTGATGGAAGAGGACGTCGCCTGGAGCCACGAGATCGACGGAGAGCGGGACGGCGACCAGCTCGACCGCTCCGAGCGCGCGGCCCTGCGCCGCGTGGTGGGCCTCTCCACCGAACTCGAGGACGTCACCGAGGTCGAGTACCGACAGCTGCGCCTGGAGCGGGTCGTGCTGGTCGGGGTGTGGACCACGGGCACCGTGCAGGACGCGGACAACTCCCTCGCGGAGCTGGCCGCCCTCGCCGAGACGGCGGGCGCGCTGGTGCTCGACGGTGTCATCCAGCGCCGCGACAAGCCCGACGCGGCCACCTACATCGGCTCCGGCAAGGCCCTGGAGCTGCGCGACATCGTCGTCGAGACGGGCGCGGACACCGTCATCTGCGACGGTGAGCTGAGCCCGGGCCAGCTGATCCAGCTGGAGGACGTCGTCAAGGTCAAGGTCATCGACCGGACCGCCCTGATCCTGGACATCTTCGCCCAGCACGCCAAGTCCCGGGAGGGCAAGGCGCAGGTCGCGCTCGCGCAGATGCAGTACATGCTGCCGCGACTGCGCGGCTGGGGTCAGTCGCTGTCCCGGCAGATGGGCGGCGGCTCGGGCGGCGGCCTCGCCACCCGTGGCCCCGGTGAGACCAAGATCGAGACGGACCGGCGGCGGATCCGCGAGAAGATGGCGAAGATGCGCCGGGAGATCGCGGAGATGAAGACCGGCCGCGACATCAAGCGCCAGGAGCGCAAGCGCCACAAGGTGCCGTCCGTCGCCATCGCGGGCTACACCAACGCGGGCAAGTCCTCCCTGCTCAACCGCCTCACCGGCGCAGGTGTCCTGGTCGAGAACGCCCTGTTCGCGACCCTGGACCCGACGGTCCGCCGCGCGGAGACCCCGAGCGGCAGGCTCTACACGCTGGCCGACACCGTCGGCTTCGTGCGCCATCTGCCCCACCACCTGGTCGAGGCGTTCCGCTCCACGATGGAGGAGGTCGGCGACGCCGACCTGATCCTGCACGTGGTCGACGGCTCGCACCCGGTGCCGGAGGAGCAGCTGGCCGCCGTGCGCGAGGTGATCAGGGACGTCGGTGCCACCGACGTACCCGAATTCGTGGTGATCAACAAGGCGGACGCGGCGGACCCCCTGGTCCTCCAGCGGCTGCTGCGCAACGAGAAGCGCTCCATCGCTGTCTCGGCCCGCACCGGCCAGGGCATCCAGGAGCTGCTCGCCCTGATCGACGACGAGCTGCCCCGCCCGTCGGTCGAGATCGAGGCGCTCGTCCCCTACACCCACGGCAAGCTGGTCGCCCGCGCCCACAACGAGGGCGAGGTCCTCTCCGAGGCGCACACCGCCGAGGGCACCCTGCTCAAGGTCCGGGTCCACGAGGAACTCGCGGCGGAACTGACGCCGTACGTGGCGGCTCCGGCTGCGTGACAGACCGTAGCGAATGGGCCGCCCCCCTTTTTTCGGGGGGCGGCCCATTCGCCTACCTGGGGGCGCGGGGAACCCTGCGGTCAACCACGATGACGAGTGACCCGCCGACGCACCTCGTCCATCGCGGCGCGAGGGCGGGACTCACCCCCTCACCGATCAGCGAACTCCTTGCTGACCCCCTCGTACACGCCCTTGGCCACGTCACCGAACCGCGGCCCGGCCAGCCACCCCGAACCCACCGGTCCGATCGACGTGTTGGACACCAGCGCCGCCTTCCCGTCGGCACCCGTCTCCACCCAGCCGCCGCCCGACGCCCCGCCGGTCATCGTGCAACCGATCCGGTACATCGTCGGCGCCGACGCATCCACCGACAGCCGCCCCGGCCTGTCCGCGCACTGGTACAGCAGCGACCCGTCGTACGGCTTCGCCGCCGGATACCCGGTGGCCGTGATGCGCGACACCTTCGGCACGGCCGGACCGGCGAAGTTCACCGGAAGCGCCGAACCGACCGTCTCCTCAAGGGACTTGCCGCCACTGCCCTGCTCCGGTGTCACATGGATCACGGCGTAGTCGTACGACGCGCCGTCGCCGCCCGTCTCCCCGCCCTGGTCGATCCACTGCTGCGAGGTCTGCGCCCCGTCACCCCACCAGACCCCGTACGGCGCTATCCGGGAGCGCGTCGCCTGGGTGAGCGCGGTGCCCGTCAGCCCCTGATCGTTGTACGACGGCACGAACGCGATGTTGCGGTACCAGCCGCCGTTCTTGCCGGCATGTACACAATGGCCCGCCGTCCACACCAGGTTGGACTTGCCCGGGTGTGCCGGGTCCTCCACCACCGTCGCCGAGCAGACCATCGTGCCCTCGGGGGAGTCGAAGAACACCTTCCCCGCGGTGGCCGCGTTGGCGTGGTACGCCGGCCGCACGGCCTTCGCCTCGACCGGGTCCGGCGTCGGGTCCGTCACCCCCTGGTCACCCGAGAGGTCGTTGTCGTCGACGCCCTTGTCCTTGTCCGGGTCGTCGGCGTCCCGCATCCGGTCCGGGTCCCACAGGCCCTTGATGATGGGGTTGATGAAGTCGTTGGCCTCGCGCAGCCAGTCGTCCCTGTTCCAGTTCCGCCAGGCGCCGTTCTTCCACTTGTCGACGTCGATCCCGTGCTCTTTGAGCTTGTTCTTGATGTCGTCCGGGATCTTGATCTTGCCGTCGCCGGTGTCGGCCGTGGCGGACGCGGCCGCCGGGCCGCCCGCGTTGTCGTCGCCGGAGCTGTCGCAGGCGGTGGCGGTCAGTGCCAGCGCCGAAGCGAGGGCGACGGCCGCCAGCGCCCGGGGCGCGCCCCTTCGACGGGTGAACGACGGCCGGATGGATCGCATGCTGGTGACTCCCCCTGTCGGTAAGGAACTTCAGCGTCACAGTATGCGGTCGCTGTGCGGGCCCACCCACGGAAGGGCAACGGTTTCGCTACGGGCGGGCCGGGCACTGTCCCTCGTGCTCCGCCCGGCGCGCCAGCCCCGCCGGGGCGCTGTCATCGCCGTGCAGGGCGTGCCGCGAGAGCGGCCCACCGCGGCCCTGGCGCTCTCCGGTACCACCTCGCGGCACGCCCGCGGCACCTGGTCGGACGGGCCTCCCGGCGCAGACTTCGGTGCGTTTCGGAGGCGACGGCCACGCCGAGGGCGGCGGGGGCGCGAGCCGGTCACCTACCGCATGCCACCGCCGACCGTCTGCCTGTCTGCCTGCCGCGCCGGCGGACCAGTGGGCCGGGTGCGGACGCCCGCGCTCGGAGCGGATGCGCACGCTCGCAGCGGAGACGGCCCGTCGGTACCCGCGTCTTCGTCGGGCGCCGCGCCGGGGCCGGCGCCGGTGTTCGTCGGTCCGGTCTCGGCAAGGATCTTGAGGCAACCCGTAACCCGTCGGCCGGTCGAGGGTTGGTAGCGGTGGGGGTCCCGCTGCCTGTGCCCGGTGCCCACCGATCAACTCGCCTCTGGACAGCGGGGAGGACAGCGAGCCGTGGCCTTTACGGAGTCGGTGACCGGGGAGACGTCCGGGGGAGCGCACGAGGCGCACGAGGGGATCCTGAGACGTCAATCGTCGCGCGAGTCGCGGGCGCGGACGTATGCGCGCGCCCTCCCCATCGTGCCGGTGCGGGCTCGCGGCCTGACCATCGAGGGCGCGGACGGCCGCCGCTACCTGGACTGCCTCTCCGGCGCCGGTACCCTCGCGCTCGGCCACAACCACCCGGTCGTGCTGGAGGCGATCCGCAAGGTCCTCGACTCCGGCGCCCCGCTCTCCGTCCTCGACCTGGCCACCCCCGTCAAGGACGCCTTCATCACCGAACTGTTCCGGACCCTGCCGCCCGGCCTCGCGGATCGGGCCCGCGTGCAGTTCTGCGGGCCCGCCGGGACGGACGCCGTCGAGGCCGCCTTCAAACTGGTCCGAGCCGCGACCGGCCGCACCGGCATCCTGGCCTTCACCGGCGCCTACCACGGCATGACCAGCGGCGCGCTGGCCGCCTCCGGCGGGGCCTGCGACGTACGGGTCGCCCGGCTGCCCTACCCCCAGGACTACCGCTGCCCATTCGGTGTCGGCGGCCCGGGCGGCGCCGAACTCGCCGCCCGCTGGACCGAGTCCGTCCTCGACGACCCCAAGTCCGGCGTCCCCTTGCCCGCCGGGATGATCCTCGAACCCGTCCAGGGCGAGGGCGGCGTGATTCCGGCGCCCGACGACTGGCTCCGGCGGATGCGACGGCTCACCGCGGACCGCTCCATCCCGCTCGTCGCGGACGAGATCCAGACCGGGGTGGGCAGGACCGGCGCTTTCTGGGCCGTCGAGCACAGCGGGGTCACCCCCGACGTGATGGTCCTTTCCAAGGCCATCGGCGGCAGCCTCCCGCTCGCCGTCGTCGTCTACCGCGACGACCTCGACGTCTGGGAACCCGGCGCCCACGCGGGCACGTTCCGCGGCAACCAACTCGCCATGGCCGCCGGCACGGCCACCCTCGCCCACGTCCGGGAGAACGGCCTCGCCGAACGCGCGGGCCGGCTCGGCACCCGCATGCTCTCCCATCTGCGGACCCTGCAATCGGAGTTCGCGTGCGTCGGCGATGTGCGGGGGCGTGGGCTGATGATCGGGGTGGAACTGGTGGACCCGGAGCGAGACCGGGGGCCGGGGGTCGCGCAGGACGGATACGCACGGGCCGTGGCGGAGGACGAGCGGCGCGTGGGGGCCCCGCGGGACGGTGAGGGTGCGGTGAGCGGGAGGGACGGTGCGGGCCGGCCACGGCCGCTTCCGGCCGCTCCCGAACTGGCCACCGCGGTGCAGCGCGCATGTCTGGACCGCGGACTGATCGTCGAGCTCGGCGGTCGCCACGCCGGTGTCGTACGGCTCCTGCCGCCCCTGACCATCACCGACGAACAGGCCACCGCCGTCCTGGACCGCCTCGCCGACGCCGTGGCCGCGGTGGCCCGCGACCCGGCCGCCCACGGCGTCGGACTGCCCCGCCGGCCCGACGGCCGCAAGGAGCCGGCCGGCTAGCCCGCCCACCCGGAGCAGGCCGACCGGCCGCCGGCCCCGAGACGGACGAGCCGAACGGCCCGCTCGGAGGGGACCGGCTCCCCGGACCACCTGGACGGCGCACCCCCACCGAACCCTGCCCGGCCGACCCGCACCCCGGTACTCCCGGACCGCCGTGAACAGGCCGGCTGCCCGCCGCCGAACCGAATCAGCCGCCCGATGTGCGCGACCCGAGCGGCCCGACCCGACCGGGCCGCGCCTGAAACCCCACATCGTCCACCTCTCTCTCGCAAGGACAACCAGCACCTAACCCACCCCCGAGACAGCCGAGTTCGCCGTAGGCGACGGCCGGCGACCGACGGCCGGCCCCGCACCGCCCAGCCCCGAGGAACGCCTTGAACGCCACACCCGCCCCAGACGACCACGCAGACCAAGGTCCGCAGGGACGCCCCGTTCCGCTCGCCGAGTCGGTTCCCCAGCAACGCAGTCGCGCCATCCCGCCCGAGCAGCCCCACGACGAGACCGGGGACCTTCTGGAACACCCCGACCCGCACGTCGCCGCCCAGGCCGCCGCCGTGGAGAACCTGCTGCGCTGCTGGGTGCGCGAGACGAACCTTCCCGCACCCGACACCGGCACCCTCCGCATCCCCCTGCCCGCCAGCGGTACGGCCCTGATCACTCCGGTCCGCCACTGGTCCCCGACCGGCTGGCACCGCTTCGGCCCACCCCGCCTGGCCGGCGTCCCCGCCCCACCCGTCGACGCGCTCACCCTCGCGGCCCTGCTCGGCAGGGAGACGGCGGGCGCGGCTGGGGGCATGGCAGGCCGACCCGAGACTGTCCCCGGTCCGATCTACGGCGTCCCCGGTCAGGCCGATGGCGGCGCCCGTCCGGTCGACGGTGTTCACGGCCAGGCCGGTGGCAGCGGCGGCAAAGCCGACGGCGCCGGTCCGGTCGACGGCAACCTCGCCCGAGCCGATGGCGGCCTCCTCCGTCTCGGCGGCGAACCGCCCCGCGTCAACGGCGGTCCCTTCCAGCCCGACGACCGACCCCGCCCCGCCGAAGACGCTCCCCGCGGCCAGGCCGCCGCCCCCGACGCCGGCGACCTCGTGGCCCGCGTCGCCGACTCCCTGCGCCGCACGGTCACCTTCATCGCGGACCGGCGAGCCCGCCCCGCCGACGGCCCCGACCGGTTTCTCGCCGCCGAGCAGGCCCTCCTGCTGGGTCATCCGCTGCACCCGACCCCCAAGAGCCGCGAGGGGCTGACCGACTCCGAAGCCCGGCGCTACTCGCCGGAGTTGCGTGGCTCCTTTCCCCTGCACTGGATGGCGGTCGCCTCCTCCCTGCTCGCCACCGACTCGGCCTGGACCGAGCGCGGGCGCCCCGTCCCCGTGCCGCACCTCATGGAAAGCCTGGCCGGTACGGCCCTACCCCTGCCCGACGGCTGTGCCGCCGCCCTGCCCCTGCACCCCTGGCAGGCCCGTGAGGTCCGTCATCGCGAGGCGACGGCCGCCCTGCTCGACGCCGGACTCCTGCGCGACCTGGGCCCCCTCGGCGCACCCTGGCATGCCACCTCCTCCGTACGAACCGTTCACCGCACCGGTGCCCCCGCGATGCTCAAGCTGTCGCTGGGGCTGCACATCACCAACTCGCGGCGGGAGAACCTCCGCAAGGAGCTCCACCGCGGTGTGGAGATGCACCGTCTGTTGCGCACCGGCCTCGCCAAGCAGTGGCAGACCGTCCACCCGGGCTTCGACATCGTGCGCGACCCCGCCTGGCTGGGCGTGGATGGCCAGGACGGCCGGCCGGTGCCCGGACTGGACGTGGTGATCCGGCACAACCCGTTCACCCCGGCCGAGGACGTGTCCTGCCTCGCCGGACTGACCGCACCCGTCCCCGTCGACTCCCGGGCGGGGGACGGCGGTACCCGGCCGAACCGGTCCCGGCTCGCCCAGGTGGTCGCCCGGCTCGCCCAACGCACCAGCCGCCCCGTCGGTGCCGTCAGCGCCGAGTGGTTCCTGCGGTACCTGGAACAAGTCGTCCGCCCGGTGCTCTGGCTCGACGGCGAGGCCGGTATCGCCTTGGAGGCGCACCAGCAGAACACCCTGCTTCTGCTGGACACCGACGGCTGGCCAGCCGGCGGGCGCTACCGGGACAACCAGGGCTACTACTTCCGCGAGTCCCGGCGGACGGAACTCGACGCCCGGCTGCCCGGCGTCGGAGAGTACAGCGACACCTTCGTCTCCGACGAGGTCGTCGACGAACGCCTCGCCTACTACCTCGGCATCAACAACGTGCTCGGTCTGATCGGCGCGTTCGGCTCACAACGGCTCGCCGACGAACGCCTGCTGCTGGCGGCCTTCCGGCGGTTCCTCACCGACGTGGCTTGCGGACCCGCCCGGCTGCCCACCACCCTGCCCGGTCGCCTGCTCGACTCACCGGTCCTGCGCTGCAAGGCCAACCTGCTGACCCGACTGCACGGCCTCGACGAACTCGTCGGCCCCGTCGACACCCAGTCCGTCTACGTGACCATCACCAACCCCCTCCACCCCTGACCGTCCGACCCAGCGGCCGTCCTGCCCACGCCGACTTCATCTCCGGCCCTCCGCCCGTCCGACCTCTGCCCCTTCGACCATCCCCGGCGTCGACCAGGTGCTTCCGACAACTGCCCTCCATCCACCGTCGGCCACCGCCCGTCCGTCTCCCATCGCCCGTCATGCACCGACCTTCAATCACCGACCTCCATTCACCTCGCCGACCGAGGAACATGACCCACCTCGTCTCCTGAGAGGAGCGCACCATGCCTCCCACCGACGCGAGCGCCGACGCAGGCCCCGTACCGGTCCACCCCGTCCATCCCGCCCGCTCAGGTCCCGCCGAAGACACCCGGGACTGCGAGGACACCCTGGACCTCCGGCTGCCCGCCGATCTCCTCGCCCTTTTCGCCGGGAAGGCGAACTCTGCCGCGCCCAGCCACGACGGACAGACCTCCTCCCAAGACCAGCTCGGCCCACTGGACACGCTCGACCTGCTCGATCAACCGGCCAACTGGGGCCCCACCGACACCCCCGTCGGCACCTTCCACCTCGTGCCGGCCCACGTCGAACGCGACCTGCCGATCATCAGCCGCTGGATGAACGACCCCGCCGTCGCCGCGTTCTGGCAGCTGGCCGGTCCACAGGCGCAGACGGAGGACCATCTGCGCGCCCAACTCGCGGGAGACGGACGCAGCGTGCCCTGCCTGGGCAGCCTCGACGGCACGCCGATGAGCTACTGGGAGATCTACCGGGCCGACCTGGACTCGCTGGCCCGCCACTACCCGGCCCGCCCGCACGACACCGGGATCCACGTCCTCATCGGCAACGCCGCCGACCGTGGGCGCGGACTGGGATCCGCCCTGCTCAGAGCCACCGCCGATCTCGTACTCGATCACCGCCCCGCCTGCGCGCGCGTCGTCGCGGAGCCCGATCTTCGCAACACCCCCTCCGTGGCCGCCTTCCTCGGTGCGGGCTTCCGCTACGCCACCGAGCTCGACCTGCCTGCCAAACGAGCCGTCCTCATGATCCGGGACCGGTCCCTACGTCATCTGATGTAGCGCTGAGTGATGGCGCGTACACATGTAGTACGAAGCGGCCGCCGATCAAGTTCCCGGGTCCCGGAAGAATTCGGCAGAGCCTGCGTTCCGGCGCGTTCCGGCCATCCAGGACGACTGGACGATTGGAGGACATGAGGACATGAGGACGGCAGGAAACGACACGGGCGAACACCCTGGCCTGCCCTTCCCTGCGCGGCGCCGCCACGGTGTCCTCGGGGCCCCGGCTCAGCCCACCCGTCCAGGAGCGCCCCGCTTGATCCCGCCCCTCGTCCTCGCCTTGATCGCCCGATTGTCAGTGCCGGGCCGTAGGGTGGTCGCGCTATGACGAAGCCCTCACTCCCTGAACTCCTGCATGCCGCTGTCACAGCTGTCGGCGGTACGGAGCGCCCCGGCCAGGTGACCATGGCCGAATCGGTCGCCGAAGCGATCGACGACGGATCCCATCTGCTGGTCCAGGCCGGCACCGGCACCGGAAAGTCGCTCGGCTATCTGGTGCCCGCGCTGGCCCACGGGGAGCGGGTCGTCGTGGCGACGGCGACCCTCGCTCTGCAGAGACAGCTCGTGGAGCGGGATCTGCCGCGTACCGTCGACGCCCTGCACCCGCTGCTGCGCCGGCGCCCGGAGTTCGCGATGCTCAAGGGCAGGTCGAACTACCTGTGTCTGCACCGGCTGCACGAGGGTGTGCCGCAGGACGAGGAGGAGGGACTCTTCGACCAGTTCGAGGCGGCGGCACCGACCAGCAAGCTCGGCCAGGACCTGTTGCGGCTGCGGGACTGGTCGGACGAGACCGAGACCGGTGACCGTGACGGACTCACTCCGGGTGTCTCCGACAAGGCCTGGGCCCAGGTGTCGGTCTCCTCGCGGGAGTGCCTGGGTGCGTCCAAGTGCGCCTACGGCGCCGAGTGCTTCGCCGAGACGGCCCGTGAGCGGGCCAAGCTCGCGGACGTCGTCGTCACCAACCACGCGCTGCTCGCGATCGACGCCATCGAGGGAGCCCCGGTGCTCCCGCAGCACGAGGTGCTGATCGTGGACGAGGCACACGAACTGGTCTCGCGGGTCACCGGCGTCGCCACCGGCGAGCTCACCCCGGGTCAGGTCAACCGTGCCGTCCGGCGCGCCGCCAAACTGGTCGACGAGAAGGCCGCCGACCAGCTCCAGACCGCCGCCGAGGGCTTCGAGCGGCTGATGGAGCTGGCCCTGCCGGGCCGCCTGGAGGAGATCCCGGAGGATCTCGGCTACGCCCTGGCCGCCCTCAGGGACGCCGCCCGCAGCGTGATCTCCGCGATCGGGACGACCCGCGACAAGTCGGTCCAGGACGAGGACGCGGTCCGCAAGCAGGCCCTGGCCTCGGTGGAGGCGGTGCACGACGTGGCGGAGCGGATCGTGAACGGCTCGGAGTGGGACGTCGTCTGGTACGAACGCCACGACCGTTTCGGGGCCTCCGTGCGGGTCGCCCCGATGTCGGTCTCGGGCCTGCTGAGGGAGAAGCTCTTCGCGGACCGCTCGGTCACCCTCACCTCCGCGACCCTCAAACTCGGCGGCGACTTCAACGGCGTGGGTGCCTCCCTGGGCCTCGCCCCCGAGGGCACCGAGGGCGACGACCTCCCGCAGTGGAAGGGCGTCGACGTCGGTTCGCCCTTCGACTACCCGAAGCAGGGCATCCTCTATGTCGCCAAGCATCTGTCACGCCCCGCGCGGGACGGCGACCGCGCAGACATGCTCGATGAACTGACCGAACTGATCCAGGCGGCCGGAGGCCGCACCCTCGGCCTCTTCTCCTCGATGCGGGCCGCTCAGCAGGCCGCCGAGGAACTGCGCGTCCGGATCCCCGAGTTCCCGATCCTGCTGCAGGGTGAGGAGACCCTCGGCGAGCTGATCAAGAACTTCGCGGCGGACCCCCGGACCTGTCTCTTCGGCACGCTGTCCCTGTGGCAGGGGGTGGACGTCCCGGGCCCCAGCTGCCAGCTCGTCGTCATGGACAAGATTCCGTTCCCGCGCCCTGACGACCCGCTGATGAGTGCCCGGCAGAAGGCCGTCGAGGACGCCGGCGGCAACGGCTTCATGGCGGTCGCCGCCACCCATGCCGCGCTTCTGATGGCCCAGGGTGCGGGCCGGCTGGTCCGGGCGTCCGGGGACCGGGGAGTGGTCGCCGTACTCGATCAACGGCTGGCCACCGCGCGGTACGGCGGTTACCTGAAGTCGTCACTGCCCGACTTCTGGTACACCACGGACCGTAACCAGGTCCGCAAGTCGCTTGCCGCCATCGACGCGACGGCTCGACAGGCGGAGACGAACTGATCGTGGGTCGGCCTGACCCGCGCCGGGTCAGGCCGACCCACGTTCCGAAGGGGCGGCCAGAGGCGGCCACAAGGGCTCCGGACAGTGCAAGACCCCGGAACCGGCGCAGGGGTTCCGGGGCCCGATCGGAGGGCGGGCGGAATGACCGCCCGCCGCAGGCGTCAGACGCGCCGCAGTACCGCGACGACCTTGCCCAGGATGGTGGCGTCGTCGCCGGGGATCGGCTCGTAGGCCGAGTTGTGGGGGAGGAGCCAGACGTGGCCGTCCTCGCGCTTGAAGCGCTTGACGGTGGCCTCGCCGTCGAGCATGGCGGCGACGATGTCGCCGTTCTCGGCGACCGGCTGGCGGCGGACGGTCACCCAGTCGCCGTCACAGATCGCGGCCTCGATCATGGAGTCACCGACGACCTTGAGGACGAACAGCTCGCCGTCGCCGACCAGCTGCCGAGGGAGAGGGAAGACGTCCTCGACCGACTCCTCGGCGAGGATCGGGCCGCCGGCGGCGATCCGGCCGACCAGCGGGACGTACGACGCCGCGGGCTTGCCAGCGGTGTCCGTGGGCTGCACGGACACCGCCTGGTCGGAGCCGCGGACCTCGTACGCGCGCGGGCGGTGCGGGTCGCGGCGCAGGAAGCCCTTGCGCTCCAGTGCCATCAGCTGGTGTGCCACCGAGGACGTGCTGGACAGGCCGACGGCCTGGCCGATCTCCCGCATCGACGGCGGGTAACCCCGCCGCTGCACCGAATCCCTGATCACCTCGATCACGCGGCGCTGACGGTCGGTGAGGCCCGAGCTGTCCGCCCGGATGCCTGGAGGTCGGCCCGGTAGGGAACGCTTGTGTCCCTCGGGGTTCACGGCTTCGTTCATGGCATGCACCGGGTCGAGTCGGCCCTGGGAGCGGTCCTGGGCGGTGATGGTGGCACTGTCTGCGGTCGTGGTCACGTCGGCCCCTCTCGATGGTCTCCCTGCTGGACAACGGTAGTTGCTTTCGAAAGGTTGCGCCAAACACACGTTCGAGTGAAAAAACGCGGTTCACCGTACGCGATCGCATGTCTGGGTGTATGGCTCACGCGGTACCCGGCAGACAAAAGGTTCCATCGCTGTAATCTTCACCGCCGGGCCGATGGTCCGGCGGGTGTGCTCAGTCTGCCATCCGGACCGCCGCCGGCCGGGACGGCCGTCCCCATCTGCTCCGGAGTCGCACGTGACCTCCGTGCGGCGCCCACGGTATCTCCGTATCCGCCGTAGCGGTACGTGTGCGACACGCGCAACCTGGCGATGTATCAGCCAATCACCACATCTAGTGGTTGGATTCTCGAGGCAGCCCACAAGTTGTGGTCCCCCCGGTCTCCGGTGGCTCTGAGATCGCCTATGCTTGGGGCTGCTTCGTGGGGCCCGGGTGGTCCAGCGAGGTCATTGAGTCTGCTGTGAGGAGGGTTGGAGATCATGCACTGCCCCTTCTGCAGGCACCCCGACAGCCGTGTGGTCGACAGCCGTACGACCGACGACGGCACGTCGATCCGCAGGCGCCGCCAGTGTCCCGACTGCTCCCGTCGTTTCACGACCGTGGAGACGTGCTCGCTCATGGTGGTGAAGCGGTCCGGAGTGACCGAGCCATTCAGCCGTACCAAGGTCATCAATGGCGTGCGCAAGGCGTGCCAGGGGCGGCCTGTCACCGAGGACGCACTCGCCCAGCTCGGCCAGCGGGTCGAGGAGGCGGTGCGGGCCACCGGAAGCGCCGAGCTGACCACCCACGACGTGGGGCTGGCCATACTCGGCCCATTGCAGGAACTCGACCTGGTCGCCTACCTGCGATTCGCCTCCGTCTACCGGGCTTTCGACTCGCTCGACGACTTCGAGGCCGCGATCGCGGAGCTGAGGCAGGCGGCACGGGGCCCCGTCGCGGACGACGAAGACGCGGAAGCGGGGAGCCAGGAAGACGATCACGGGCCGGGCGGTGCCACTCGGACGCCCGAGCCCGTCCACCTCGCCGGCTGACGGGCGGACCGGAACCGGGCAGAGGACTCGGATCCGGTTGTCGGACGGTGATCCAGGACTTGTCGCGGGTGGCAGCTGAGGGTGCCCGCGGCGTGACTACAGAACAGCGTGTCACGGGAACATCGTGGCATTTCAGGGCGTTTTAGCCCGTAGAGGGAGGCGGCATGACAGAGACGGCGAGCGGTCCGGCACGGAGTTCCCGCGCGAAGGGGACCAAGGCCACCAAGGGTCTGCGTATCGAGCGCATCCACACCACCCCCGGCGTACACCCGTACGACGAGGTGAGCTGGGAGCGCCGTGACGTCGTCATGACCAACTGGCGCGACGGCTCGGTCAATTTCGAGCAGCGTGGCGTCGAGTTCCCCGACTTCTGGTCGGTGAACGCGGTCAACATCGTCACCAGCAAGTACTTCCGGGGTGCCGTCGGCACCCCGCAGCGCGAGACCGGCCTCAAGCAGCTGATCGACCGCATCGTGAAGACGTACCGGAAGGCCGGCGAGGACCACAAGTACTTCGCCTCGCCCGCCGACGCCGAGATCTTCGAGCACGAGCTGGCCTACGCGCTCCTGCACCAGATCTTCAGCTTCAACAGCCCCGTGTGGTTCAACGTGGGCACGCCGCAGCCCCAGCAGGTCTCCGCCTGCTTCATCCTGTCCGTCGACGACTCCATGGAGTCGATCCTCGACTGGTACAAGGAAGAGGGCATGATCTTCAAGGGCGGCTCCGGTGCCGGCCTGAACCTCTCCCGGATCCGCTCCTCCAAGGAGCTGCTCTCCTCCGGCGGCAACGCCTCCGGCCCGGTCTCCTTCATGCGTGGTGCCGACGCCTCCGCCGGCACCATCAAGTCCGGTGGTGCCACCCGCCGCGCCGCCAAGATGGTCATCCTCGACGTCGACCACCCCGACATCGAGGACTTCATCGAGACCAAGGTCAAGGAGGAGGAGAAGATCCGCGCCCTCCGCGACGCGGGCTTCGACATGGACCTGGGTGGCGACGACATCACGTCCGTCCAGTACCAGAACGCCAACAACTCGGTCCGTGTGAACGACGAGTTCATGAAGGCGGTCGACCAGGGCGGCCAGTTCGGCCTGCGCGCCCGGATGACGGGCGAGGTCATCGAGGAGGTCCAGGCCAAGAGCCTGTTCCGCAAGATGGCCGAGGCCGCCTGGGCCTGCGCCGACCCCGGCATCCAGTACGACGACACGATCAACCACTGGCACACCTGCCCGGAGTCCGGCCGGATCAACGGCTCGAACCCCTGCAGCGAGTACATGCACCTGGACAACACGTCCTGCAACCTCGCCTCGCTGAACCTGATGAAGTTCCTGAAGGACGACGGCCAGGGCCACCAGTCCTTCGAGGTCGAGCGCTTCGCGAAGGTCGTCGAGCTGGTCATCACCGCGATGGACATCTCCATCTGCTTCGCGGACTTCCCGACCCAGAAGATCGGCGAGAACACCCGCGCTTTCCGCCAGCTCGGCATCGGCTACGCCAACCTCGGCGCGCTGCTGATGGCGACCGGCCACGCCTACGACTCCGACGGCGGCCGCGCGCTGGCCGGTGCCATCACCTCCCTGATGACCGGCACGGCGTACAAGCGCTCCGCCGAGCTTGCCGCGGTCGTCGGCCCGTACGACGGCTACGCCCGCAACGCGGACGCCCACAACCGCGTCATGAAGCAGCACGCGGACGCCAACACGGCGGCCGTCCGCATGGACGACCTGGACTCCCCGGTGTGGGCCGCCGCCACGGAGGCCTGGCAGGACGTGGTCCGCCTCGGTGAGAAGAACGGTTTCCGTAACTCCCAGGCGTCCGTCCTCGCCCCCACCGGCACCATCGGTCTGGCGATGTCCTGCGACACCACCGGTGTCGAGCCCGACCTGGCGCTGGTGAAGTTCAAGAAGCTGGTCGGTGGCGGCTCGATGCAGATCGTCAACGGCACGGTCCCGCAGGCCCTGCGCCGCCTGGCCTACCAGGAGGAGCAGATCGAGGCGATCGTCGCCCACATCGCCGAGAACGGCAATGTGATCGACGCCCCCGGGCTCAGGCCCGAGCACTACGAGGTCTTCGACTGCGCCATGGGCGAGCGTGCCATCTCCCCGATGGGCCACGTCCGCATGATGGCCGCGATCCAGCCCTGGATCTCCGGCGCCATCTCCAAGACGGTCAACATGCCGGAGACGGCGACCGTCGAGGAGGTCGAGGAGATCTACTTCGAGGCCTGGAAGCTCGGCGTCAAGGCGCTCGCGATCTACCGTGACAACTGCAAGGTAGGCCAGCCCCTCTCCGCGAAGACCAAGGAGAAGGAGAAGGCCGAGGTCACCGAGAAGGCCGAGGCGACCATCCGCGAGACGGTCGAGAAGGTCATCGAGTACCGCCCGGTCCGCAAGCGCCTCCCGAAGGGTCGTCCCGGCATCACCACGTCCTTCACCGTCGGTGGCGCCGAGGGCTACATGACGGCCAACTCCTACCCCGACGACGGTCTGGGTGAGGTCTTCCTGAAGATGTCCAAGCAGGGCTCCACCCTCGCGGGCATGATGGACGCCTTCTCCATCGCGGTCTCCGTCGGCCTCCAGTACGGCGTGCCGCTGGAGACGTACGTCTCGAAGTTCACCAACATGCGCTTCGAGCCGGCCGGCATGACGGACGACCCGGACGTGCGGATGGCGCAGTCGATCGTCGACTACATCTTCCGCCGCCTGGCGCTGGACTTCCTGCCGTTCGAGACGCGCTCCGCGCTCGGTATCCACTCCGCCCCGGAGCGCCAGCGTCACCTGGAGACGGGTTCCTACGAGCCGTCCGAGGACGAGGTCGACGTCG
Organism: Streptomyces sp. NPDC059224; assembly: GCF_042754285.1. Taxonomy (NCBI): domain Bacteria; kingdom Bacillati; phylum Actinomycetota; class Actinomycetes; order Kitasatosporales; family Streptomycetaceae; genus Streptomyces; species Streptomyces sp. NPDC059224. Next base: position 132,863 of record NZ_JBHZAN010000018.1, on the reverse strand, counting down.
AGGGCCTGGCCCAGTCGGCACCGCGCACTCAGGAGCTGAAGGCCGTCGCCTCCCCGAAGACCGAGGCCGTGGTGGCCAAGCCCGCCCCCAGGCAGGCCCACACCAGCGCCGAGCTGGTGGAGATGCAGCTGGGCATCCAGGCCGACGCCCCGCTCTGCTTCTCCTGCGGTACGAAGATGCAGCGGGCCGGTTCCTGCTACATCTGCGAGGGCTGTGGCTCGACCAGCGGCTGCAGCTGACGGGTTGACATGAAGTGAGGTAAGGGGCGTCGGCCGCGGCCGACGCCCCTTACCGCTGTTCCTGGTCGCCTGCCGTCACGGCCGGCCGAGGCCGCCCATGGCGCGGGTGAAGACCACGGGGTCGTCCTCGAAGCCGTGCAGACCGGGCCGGAAGCTCCAGTCGCCGGATCCGTCGCGTACGAACTCCGCGACGGCGGCGGCCGTCGCTCCGAGGACGGAGCCGAAGTCGTCCTCGGCCAGCACGTTGTAACCCTCCCGGACGCGCACTTCCGGGTTCAGGACGTTCACGAACGTCCGGTGCGCGGACCGCTGTTGTATGACGGCCCCGACCACCACGCGCGTGTACCGGGCGTCGAGCCGGTCGAGTTCGAGCGTCATCACCTCGTCCCAGCCGAAGCCCTTGCCGTCCTGGCTGTCCCGGTTGAGGAAGATCGTGCCGTCCGGTGAGCGGCTGTCGAAGTGCACGAGATAGGCCGCCGTCCCGTACGGGTCGCCCGCCGTGTAGGTACCGGCGATGATGTCGAGATCGGTGGGCGGCTGCCCGGCCGGGCTGGGATCCCACTTCAGTGCGACCTCGACCTTGCTGATCGCCTTGCTGAAAGCGCTCATCACGCGTCCCTTTCCCCCTAGAGGTCCCTGCCCCAACTGATCGGCTGCCAAGGCTCTTTACCCATCGTGCCACCTGCGCCGGGGCGCATGCGCGGGTGATCTCCGCCGGAGCGTGACCGGCGCCACGTCCCATGGCCTTACGATGGCGCGGTGCTGGTCAAGTGGATTCGCTGCACCGTGGTGGACCGCCGCGGGTTCGAGCGGGGGCAGCGGAAATGGGCGGGGCTTCTGGGGGAGCCGGGGTTTCGGGGACAGGGCGGGGGCTGGAGTCGGCAGCGAGCGGGGGTGGCGCACACCTTCGCCTTCTGGGAGAGCCGTGCCTTCTACGACTCCTTCATGGCGCGCTCACATGATCGTCTGGCCGCGTCCCAGTCCGGCACGTACAAGGACCAGCAGGTCAAACTGTTCGAGTACCGGTTCGATGTGAAGACCGGCTTCGAACCGCGGTTCACGGACTCCGATCTGGTCCGGGTGGCCCTCTGCCGGGTGCACGAGGAGCGCGTCGAGCACTTCACGCTCATGCAGGAGAAGGTCTGGAACCCGGCGATGGCCGGCTCGCCCGGCATGATCCGAGGCATGTTCGCGGAGGCCCCGGCGAACGAGTTCATGATCCTTTCGATGTGGCGATCGGCGGCCGAACACGGTAAATACCGCACCGAGCGGGTGGAGCGTCTGGCGTTGCGCGCCCAGACCGAGACCGACATCGCGGCCCTCACGGGCGACATCGTGGAGCTCGAACCGAGCTGGATCGTTTGATTCTCCAACCCTCGATTTGTGTGACCTACGCTGTATGGAGCCCATCCGAGTGCTCGACTTTCCGTCACTCGATCTAGGGTTTTGGCATGGCACGACCACGGCGCATCGTCCTTGTCCGGCACGGCGAGTCAACCGGCAATGTCGACGACTCCGTGTACGAGCGGGAACCCGACCACTCACTGGCCCTGACCGAGCGGGGCTGGCGGCAGGCCGAGGAGACCGGAAAACGCATCCGGGAGATCTTCGGCCGGGAGCCCGTCAGCGTGTACGTCTCCCCGTACCGACGTACGCATGAGACCCTCCGCGCCTTCCACCTCGACCCGGACCTCATACGCGTACGCGAGGAGCCCCGGCTGCGCGAGCAGGACTGGGGAAACTGGCAGGACCGCGACGACGTCCGGCTGCAGAAGACCTACCGGGACGCGTACGGGCACTTCTTCTTCCGCTTCCCCCAGGGCGAGTCCGGGGCCGACGTGTACGACCGGGTCGGCGGCTTCCTGGAGAGCCTGTTCCGCAGCTTCGAGGCGCCGGACCACCCGCCCAACGTGCTCCTGGTGACCCATGGCCTGGCGATGCGGCTGTTCTGCATGCGCTGGTTCCACTGGACGGTCGCGGACTTCGAGTCGCTGTCCAACCCGGGGAACGCCGAGATGCGGATGCTCGTTCTCGGTGAGGACGGCAAGTACACGCTCGACCGGCCCTTCGACCGCTGGCGGGACCCGGAGGCCCCCTGGATGAGCGGCTAGGCTGACCGAGATGACCTTTTCCTCCGACACTCCGAACGCCGGGCGCCTGGACCGCGCCCTGGCCAGCCTGCGCGGACTCGCCACCGGCGACGCGCTGGGCTCCCAGTTCTTCGTTCCCGTGAACTATCCGCTGCTCCAGCGCCGCGAGCTGCCGCCGGGCACCTGGCAGTGGACCGACGACACGGAGATGGCCTGTTCCGTCGTCGCCGTCCTCGCCGCCCACCACCGCATCGACCAGGACGCGCTGGCCCACTCCTTCGCCGCACACCACGACTTCGACCGAGGCTACGGTCCCGCCGTCAACCGGCTGCTCCGGCTCGTCAGGGAGGGGGGCGACTGGCGCGAGCTGGCCGCCGCACTCTTCGGCGGGCGCGGCTCGTGGGGCAACGGCGCGGCGATGCGAATCGCGCCCCTGGGCGCCTGGTACGCGGACGATCCGGAGCAGGCCACCCACCAGGCCGAGATCTCGGCCTACCCCACGCACCAGCACCGCGAGGCGGTGGTCGGGGCCATGGCGGTCGCCGCGGCGGCGGCACTGGTGGCGGCACCCGGTGGCCGGCCGACCCCCGAGGCGCTCCTCGACGGGGTCGTCGCGCTCGTCCCCAGGAGCGCCGTCGGGCAGGGCCTGCGACGCGCCCGCGACATGCTCGACTACGAGGACGCGGGCACCGTGGCGGCCGTCCTTGGCTGCGGACGGCGTACGAGCGCCCATGACACCGTCCCGTTCGCCCTCTGGTCGGCGGCACGTGCCCTCGCCGACTACGAGACGGCGTTCTGGGCGACCGCCCGGGTGGGCGGCGACGTGGACACCACCTGCGCCATCGTCGGCGGCGTGCTCGCGGCCGGCACGGCGGGAGCGCCCCCGGCCGCATGGACGGAACGGACGGAGGCGCTGCCGGAGTGGGCGCCGAAGGGTACGGGGACCGCGGTCGGCGGACTGCCGTCGGCGTAGGAAGGCCGTCGTCGGCTGTCGACGGGTCTCAGCGCATGAAAGCCGGCGGCGGACGGTCTCCTGCGCGCGAAGCGGTTCGGTCCGGCTTTCCTGGTGCGCGAGAACCCCGGCTCGGAGGCTCCTGCGGTGCTGCTCGGTGCGGTGGCCTCGGCCGTCTCGGCGTCTCGGCGCCCTGATGACTCTCGGGAACCCTGGTGGTCTCGACTCTCCGGGGCCGGGCGCCTTCGGCGCGATCGAGACTCTATGTTGCCGACGGGAACTCTCCGTGACTGTCGGCCGTTTTCCCGGTATCCGCTCCGCGCTCCGTCCGAGTGCGGACGGCTGGGAGGGAAGCGGAGTCGCGGGGGGCAAGGTGTCGGTGGTGTGGGTCGTAAAGGCCGTTCTGGTGGTGTCCGTGTCGCTGTCGGCCTGCCCTGCTGCGGATGGCCGGACCTCTGCCTCTGCCGTCTGTCCCCTGGCGGCGGTCCGGCCATCCGCGGCTGCCGTGGAGCCGGTGGGGTCAGCCCAGCCCGGGGCCGGCCGTGCCGGCGAGGGCTTCGAGGTCGCTCTTCCGGACCTTGATCACCAGCCAGGCGGTGAGCAGGCCGAGCGCGGCCATGGCGGCGGCGGGGATGAACGCGGTCGAGATCCCGTGCGCGAGCACCTCGTGCCCCCAGGGCGCGGGCAGCTGGTGGGACCTGGCGAACTCCGCCTTCTGCTGTGGCGAACCGTCGGCGAGGAGCTTCGGCAGCTGCTTCTTCGCCTCGTCCTTGCTGGCCGAGCCGAAGACCGTGGTCAGGATGGACAGGCCCAGCGAACCGCCCACCTGCTGCATGGCGTTGAGCAGTCCGGAGGCCGCACCGGCCTCGTGCGGGGCGACCCCGGACACCGCGGTGACGGTCGCGGTGACGAAGTTCAGACCCATGCCGAAGCCGAAGATCAGCATGGGTCCGAGAACCCCGCCGAGATACGAGCTGTCCGGATTGATGAACGTCTGCCAGGTCAGGCCGACGACCACGAGCGCGGAGCCGGTCATCATGAACGGCTTCGGGCCGAGGGCGGGCAGGAACCGCTGCGACAGCCCGGCGCCGACGGCGATCGCCACCGTCACGGGCAGGAAGGCCAGACCGGCCCGGATCGGGCTGTAGCCCAGCACGTTCTGCACGAACAGCACGATGTAGAAGAACATGCCGAACATTGCAGCGGCCAGGCTCAGCATGATCACGTAGGTGCCGGAGCGGTTGCGGTCGGCGAACATCCGCAGCGGGGTGATGGGTTCCTTCGCCCTGGTCTCGATGAACACGAAGGCCAGCAGGAGGACGACCGCGACACCGAAGGAGCCGAGCGTCAGAGCGTCGCGCCAGCCCTCCTCCGCGGCCCGGATGAAGCCGTACACCAGGGAGACCATGCCCAGCGTGGAGGTCAGCGCACCCGCGATGTCGAAGCGTCCGGGATGCCGTTCGGACTCGTTGATGTACTGCGGGGTGAGGGCGACGATCAGCAGGCCGATCGGCACATTGACGAAGAACACCCAACGCCAGTCGAGCCAGTCGGTGAGCATGCCGCCGGCCAGCAGACCGATGGCACCACCGCCCGCGGAGACGGCGGCGAACACTCCGAACGCCCGGTTGCGCTCGGGGCCTTCCGGGAAGGTGGTGGTGATCAGGGCCAGCGAGGTCGGCGACGCGATCGCGCCACCCATGCCCTGGAGGGCGCGGGCTGCCAGCAGTTGCCAGGGTTCCTGGGCGAGGCCGCCGAGGAGCGAGGCGAAGGTGAACAGCAGGATCCCGGTCATGAACACCCGGCGCCGGCCGAGGATGTCACCGGCTCGCGCACCGAGCAGGAGCAGACCGCCGAAGGTGAGCGTGTAGGCGCTGACCACCCAGGTGAGGTCCGTGGTGCTGAACTTGAGTGCGTCTTGAATGTGCGGGAGTGCGATGTTCACAATCGTCGCGTCAAGTACGACCATGAGCTGGCAGGCGGCAATCACGGTGAGTGCGATGCCGGGGCGCCCCTGCCTGCGGGCCGCGCCGGGTTTCTGATCGGATATCAGTTGAGAGGTTGTCACTGTGGATCCCCCACGAAGGTGTTAGTGAACGCCCGCGTTCACTGTCGCGTCAACGGTAGTGAGTCCTCGGTAGAGAACGCAAGCGTTCACTTAAGTGCGCGTCGCGTGCCGCGTCCCCCCTTGTCGTCGCGCGCCGTGCCTGGTCCCCCGCTCCTGACTCCCCGCTCCCCTCGTTCGCTGGAGAAACTCAGATGGTTACCTCGCGCTGGACTGCCGCTCCTCCCCAGGCGGCCTCCCCTCGTCGGCGCGGTGCGGTCCTCGAACGCGCGATCCTGGACGCCGCCTTGGAGCAGCTCAGTACGGTCGGCTGGAACGGCCTGACCATGGAAGGTGTCGCCGCCGGCGCGCAGACCGGGAAGGCCGCGGTGTACCGGCGCTGGGCCTCGAAGGAAGAGCTGGTCGCCGACGCACTGCAGGCGGGTCTGCCGCGTCTGGAGGAGGCCCCCGACCTCGGAAGTGTGCGCGAAGACCTGCTGGCCCTGTGCCGGCAGGCCCGGGACGCGATGTTCTCGCGCCCCGGCTTCGCCCTGCGGTCGGTGATTCACGAATGCGATCCGACGCAGGTCGAGCGGTTCCATGGCGTGATCTTCGACGGCGTCGTGGGGCCGACCACCCGGCTGATCGGTGACATCGTGGCCCGTGGCATAGAGCGGGGAGAGGTGCGCGCCGATGCGGCAAACGACTATGTCCTCGACGCCATTCCGGCCATGATGATGTACCGCAACAAGATTTCTGGAAGCGAATGGAACGATCAGGAGGTCGAGCGGATGATCGACCAGTTCATGCTTCCGCTGCTGCTGTCGCACGAGGCCTGATCCACCGCTTCGTCGGTCCCCGGCTCCCTTGGGGAAGCCGGGGTGTCGCTCGGGGATCGGCGCGGCGTAGTCTAAGGGCGCCATGCCGTACGAACCGCCTACTCACACCGTCGAGCGCTCCCTCCGCGCCACGACCGGAGCGAAGGTCATCGCCGGTGTCGACGAAGTGGGGCGCGGCGCCTGGGCCGGGCCCGTCACCGTCTGCGCCGCGGTCACCGGTCTTCGCCGACCGCCCGAGGGCCTCACCGACTCCAAGCTCCTGACCGTCAAGCGCCGCACGGAACTCGCGGAGGTGCTGCGGACGTGGGTCACGGCCTACACCCTGGGGCACGCCTCGCCGGAGGAGATCGACAGTCTCGGGATGACGGCCGCGCTGCGGCTGGCTGCCGTCCGTGCTCTGGAGGCCCTTCCGGTCCGCCCGGACGCGGTCATCCTCGACGGAAAGCACGACTACCTCGGCACCCCGTGGCAGGTGCGTACGGTCATCAAGGGTGACCGATCGTGCGTGGCCGTCGCGGCGGCCTCGGTGATCGCCAAGGTTCAGCGCGACAAAATGATGGCCGAACTGGGTATCGACCATGCAGACTTCGGATTTGCGGACAACGCCGGGTATCCGTCGCCCGTGCACAAGGCCGCACTGGAGGAGCGGGGGCCCACCCCGTACCACCGGTTGTCGTGGGCGTATCTTGATGCGCTGCCCCAGTGGCAGCACCTCAAGAAGGTCCGCAGCTGGGCGGAGGGAAGCGTTCCGGAGATCGAGGGTCAGCTCGGCTTCGACTTCTGACCTCCCAGTCGCACTGTTGTGCCACCCGGTTCACGTGACCTGCACCAACGTTTGATAGATATCAGCTCATGCCTCTCATTCCCGAGGAGCCTCAGATTCACGAGAGTGCCCAGGGTCCCCGCGCCACTCCGGCCAGTGGCCGTACCGCGCCGACCCCCCGTCCCGTACCCGGCCCCCGCCCCGCGGCTCCGTCGCGTCCCGGTCGTCCTGGCCCGCCGCGGCCTGCGCCGCCGGCGCAGCGCACGCCGCGTGACGTGGCCAAGCCAGGCCCGTCCGGCCCGGCCGTGCCCGCCGCGGCAGCGGCGGCCCCGCAGATCCAGCTGATCCCGGCATCGGTCGAGAGCGCTCTCGACTCCGCCGAGGAGGCGGTGGACCTGCTTCTCGACTCGGGCCGTGCCCCCGGTGACGTGCTGGTGATCACCACCGGCGCGCAGCATCCGTGGGCCGACCACGAGCTGTCCTTCGGCGAAGCCTCCTACTGGGCGCAGCACGACGCGGGCGACGACGTCTTCTACACGGACGCCGCCGTCGCCTCCCGTGCCGCGACCCGCCCCGTGGTCGTCGTCGCCGTCAACGGCGATTCCGACACCGTGGCCACCGCCCTGCCGCTGGCCCTGTCCCGGGCCGGTGCCCTGCTGATCGTCTGCGGAGACCCGCAGCAGATCAACTCGGTGCTCGGCGTCGGCGTCTGACTCCCTTCCGGCGCCTCTGGTACTCCGGAGGTACGGAAGGAGCCGTGGCGACGGACTCGCACGGTGGTGCCTCCGGCATGCCCGCACGCGGGGCGAGGAGCGTTCGCCGTCTGGCCCCCCGTTCGACGGACGGACGATCCGGACCGCGGGCACCGGGCCGGATCTGTCGAGTGGTCGGAGACGGGGCTGCCCGTCATGGCCCGGAGGTGGTGAATGCCCCCGCAGCACGGCGTACGGCCCGTTTCAGGGGGCCGTATCCGGCGGCGCGTGCTTCGGCAGGCGCCCCTGCGCGGGGGCCGGCTTCAGCGGGCGGCGGCGCGGCGCAGTACCTCGGACACGGCACCTCCGGTGCGCGGCGACAGAGGCGTGGCCTCGGCCAGGGCGAGAGGTTCGGGAGGCGAGTCGGCGTTCGGGCGCCGCCCGCCGCGGCCCTCACCGAGTACCTGCCAGCCGTCGTGGGTCAGTGTGATGTACGACCCGCAGCGCAGTCCGTGCAGCGTGCAGGCGTCCCGCAATCCCCACATCCAGGCACCGTCCTCCTCTGTCCAACGCGCGTCCCCCTCGCGGCAGTAGAGCAGTACGGCGGTCCGCACCGGGGTGCGGCGGCGCAGGTCGTGTGGGATCACCCGGCGCAACTGGGCCAGGAGCGCGTTGCGGAACATCCAGCCGTCGGCCGGGGCCGAGCGCCGGGTGAACGAGGCGCTGGCGCAGAGCCGTTCCTCCGGGTCGAGGACGGCCACGATCGCTGTAGTCGGCTTGGGGCGGTGCCGGGCGTGCAGTCCACTGACCACCTCACGGGGGTTGCGGAGCAGCGGTATTCCGGCGTCTGCCCACTCCGCGGGCTCGAGCAGGCGGCTGGCGGAAACGGCGGACGCGGACGTCGACAACGATGCTGCCGAGGACGGAGCGAATCCGAAGGTCACGTTCCTCCCTTCGGCTACGCGCCCACACAGCGGGCGAGATCGGATTCGGGGGAGCGCGCACCGCAGTAAGGCCCAACCGGATCACGGACGAGCCGTGCGGGGAGCGGACTTCAATTCTTCCTGCCGAACTTGATTGCGGCAACGAGCAAATGGGGCCACCGACGGTTATCTGGTGGTGCGTGGCTTATATCCCTACCCAGGGAGGCACCGGAGAACTCTGCGACGTCTCGGTACGTCACGTGCGCACGCCGTACCCGGTGCCGTATTCGAACAGCACCTGGCGGATCAACCCTGAACAGCCAGGACCAGCGGCAGCACCCCACTCGCCCCAGACCTCCGCAGCAGGCGTGCCGCGACCGCCAGCGTCCAGCCGGTCTCGGTGAAGTCGTCCACCAGCAGCACCGGACCCTGGGCCGCGGCGAGCGCGGCGGACAGGGCGGGTGGCACGGTCAGCGCGCCGTCGAGGGCCTTCAGACGCTGGGCGCTGTTGCTGCGCGACACGTGCGGCGCCTCACCCGCGTACGTCACGGAACCCAGCAGGGGCAGTCTGCCGACCTCCGCGATGCGGGCGCCCAGGGAGTCGATCAGCCGGGGACGGGAGCGCGAGGCGATGGTGACGACACCCACCGGCCGCGGCTGTGCGTCGGCCGCGCCCGGGGCCCACCCGCCGGGGCCCTTCGCCCAGTCGGCCAGCACGTCCACCACCGCGCGCGCGACGTCGTCCGGCACGGCCGTGTCCGGGGCCTGGGGAGCGAGCAGCGGGCGGAGCCGATTGCCCCAGCCGATGTCCGACAACCGCCCCAGGGCGCGCCCCGCCGAACCCTGTTCACCGGCCGGGATGCGGCCCTTGAGATCGATGCCGATGGCAGGCAGACCGGTCGGCCACATCCGGCGGGGCTCCACCTCGACGCCCGCGCGGCCGAGGTCGACCCGTGCGGCGTCCAGCGCGGCCGTGGAGGTGTCCGCCGTGAACCGCGACCGGTCGCAGTTGTCGCAGCGGCCGCAGGGTTTCGCGCCCTCGTCGTCGAGCTGGCGCTGCAGGAACTCCATCCGGCAGTCCGTCGTGGCCGCGTACTCGCGCATCGCCTGCTGCTCGGCCGCCCGCTGCCGTGCCACCCAGGCGTACCGCTGCGAGTCGTACGTCCACGGCTGCCCGGTCGCGATCCACCCGCCCTTGACCCGCTTGACCGCACCGTCCACGTCGAGAACCTTCAGCATGGTCTCCAGCCGGGAGCGGCGCAGTTCCACCAGTGGCTCCAGCGCGGGCAGCGACATGGGGCCGCCGGCCCGGGACAGGACGTCCAGGGTGCGGCGCACCAGGTCCTCCGAAGGGAACGCGAGCGAGGCGAAGTATTCCCAGATCGCCTCGTCCTCCCGGCCCGGCAGCAGCAGTACCTCGGCGTGCTCGACACCGCGCCCCGCGCGGCCGACCTGCTGGTAGTAGGCGATGGGAGAGGAGGGTGAGCCCAGGTGCACCACGAATCCGAGATCGGGCTTGTCGAAGCCCATGCCGAGGGCCGAGGTGGCGATCAGGGCCTTGACCCGGTTGCCGATCAGGTCGTCCTCGGCCTGCTGCCGGTCGGCGTTCTCCGTCTTCCCCGTGTACGAGGCCACGGTGTGTCCGCGCTGCCGCAGGAAGGCGGTGACCTCCTCGGCGGCGGCCACCGTGAGGGTGTAGACGATGCCGGAGCCCGGCAGTTCGTCCAGGTGGTCCGCGAGCCACGCCATCCGGTGGGCGGCGTCCGGCAGCCGCAGCACCCCCAGGCTCAGGCTCTCCCGGTCCAGCGGACCACGCAGCACCAGTGCGTCCGAGCCGCCACCGGTGCCGAGTTGCTCGGCGACATCGGCGGTCACGCGCGCGTTGGCCGTGGCGGTGGTGGCCAGCACCGGCACACCCGGGGGCAGCTCGGCGAGCATGGTGCGCAGCCGCCGGTAGTCCGGACGGAAGTCATGTCCCCAGTCCGAGATGCAGTGGGCCTCGTCGACCACGAGCAGTCCGGTCGCCGCGGCGAGCTTGGGCAGGACCTCGTCGCGGAAGTCCGGGTTGTTGAGACGCTCCGGGGACACCAGAAGGACGTCGACCTCACCTGCCGCGATCTCCGACTGGATCGCCTCCCAGTCCTCGGTGTTGGAGGAGTTGATGGTGCGGGCGTGGATGCCGGCCCGGGCCGCGGCGCCCACCTGGTTGCGCATGAGCGCCAGCAGGGGGGAGACGATGACCGTCGGACCGCTGCCCGCGGCCCGCAGCAGCGAGGTCGCCACGAAGTACACCGCGGATTTGCCCCAGCCGGTGCGCTGCACCACCAGGGCCCGGCGCCGGTCGGCGACCAGCGCCTCGATGGCCCGCCACTGGTCCTCGCGCAACCGGGCCGTGCCCGTGTCGTCGCCGACGAGACGGGCGAGGACGGCATCCGCCCGCGTCCGGAGTTCCGCGTTGTTCGTGTGCTCCATGCGTCCATACAACAGGACGGGACCGACAGCCGGGCGGGCTGTGGACGGGCGGGACGGCGTTGGTGTGTCCCTGATTGGACTTATCCACAGGAAAACCGGAATCACGATATCCGCGGGATCGTCGGCGCATGACGAATCACAGCGAAACCACCGGACCCTCCGAAAACGGCGACATCACGGGAGGCGGGGAGCCGCTCGGCCGTCCCGCCCACGACACCCAGATCACCCTGCGCACCCCGGCCGAACTGGCCGACGCGCTGCCCTATCTGCTCGGGTACCGGCCCGAGGACAGCATGGTGCTGGTCGCCCTGCACGACCGGGGCGGCCGCGGCCGGTTCGGCGGACGGGCCCGGCTCGGCATCCCGGCGCACACGGACGACTGGGAATCGGCCGCCCGTCAGCTGGCGCAGGGCCTGATGACGGGCAGCGAACGCCGCGGAAGCCGCCCCGAGCAGATGGTCGCCTACGTCTGTCAGGAACCCGCACCCGGCGAGACGGGCCGGGACGTCATGCGCCGGCTCGCTCCGTTGGCCCAGCTGCTGCGCACCGAGTGCGGCCGCCTCGACGTGCCGGTGATCGAGGCGCTGTGCGTCTCGGAGGGCCGATTCTGGTCGTACTGCTGCCCGGCGGACGAGTGCTGTCCTCCCGAGGGCGCCCCCATGGGCCTGCCCGGCACCTCCGTGCTCGCGGCGGCCGCCACCTACGCCGGCATCCAGGTGCGCGGCACCCTGCGCGAGCTGCGGGCCAGGCTGCAGCCCCGGGAATCCGGTGCCGCGCTGGAACAGGAGACCGCCCTGGACCGCGCGGGAAGCGCCATGGTGCCCCGCATCCTCCACGACGCCTCCCGGGCGGACGTGGCCGACGAGACACTCGCCCTCGCCGAGCAGGTCATGAGCCGGTACGCCGCGGCGATCCCCGTGTCCGGCATCCACCAGGCGGACCTCCGCGACGACGCCCTGATCACCCACAGCGAAGCCGCGCTGCTGATCCTCGGACTCCAGGACCGCACCACCCGCGATCGGGCAGCCGCCTGGATGGAGGGCGACGAGGCCGGACCCGCCCTGCGCCTGTGGCGCGCCCTCGCCCGCCGCTGCGTCGGTGCGTACGGCGAACACGCCGCCGCGCCCCTGACGCTGGCCGGCTGGGTCGCCTGGTCGACCGGTGACGACCTGGAGGCGCGGGAGGCACTGGCGATGGCCCTGGGCGCGGATCCCGAGTACCTCTTCGCCAGGCTGCTGCACCACGCCTGCAACGAGGGTCTGGACCCCGAGTCGATCCGCCGATGCCTGCGCACGGGGCGCACGGGGCACGAGCCGGCGGTCGACGCGGAAGCCGCCGATGACGGCGCCCCGGCCGACGCGGGCGACAGCCACGAGCCGACCGCCGCCTCCGAAGTCAGGCGTCGCCGCCGTCCGCGCACGGAAGACAGTCCCGACCCGCGGCGGCCTCGGGCGGAGGGCACCCGTCCGACGGGCTCAGGTCGCGCCCGGACCCGCCCGGGTGCGTCCAGGCCCGGTGACGGCACACGCACCCGGGCGACGCAGAAGACCGACACCCGAGGCGGTCGGGCGGCGCGGGCGGACTCACCCGCCCGGAAGGGCCACGCCGAGGGTGACGAATGAACGAGGGCCGGGCAGCGGCGGCATGCGGACGGGCGTGGGCAGGCGCTGTCCGCCACTGGACAGGAAACCTCACCGGACCGGAACGGTTCCGGACCCGCCTGCCCGCCTGCCCGCCTGCCCGCCTGCGCCGCATCGGCCAGCAGTTCTTCGGTGCCGGGAAGTGCGGGCCGACCAGCCCGCACGGTGTCTCCTCGCGCAGTTGTCCGGCGGGTTCGACGGACGGGGGCGTGACCAGGAGGAGCCCTCCTCCGTTCACCTGAGTGGCGGAACGCCTGGACGGGTCGTGCCGCCGCCCGTCCACGCCCCCTGTCCCTCCGGAACCTCTCATCCGGCGCCGAGCACGTCCCAGGCGCACCGAGCGCAGGAGGTGCCTGCCATGCATCAGCCGAGCCCGCCCTCCACCGCCGACGACAACCGTCGTCTCCGGGACGGCCCCCCAGCCTGGCTCCCGTGGCCGGAAGGCCCGTCGGGGCAGCCACGCACCCGCACGCCTCGGGTCACGCCCTCACGATCGACGCCGGGGCGAAGGGCACGGGGCCCATCGGTGGGCTGCCGCCCACGCACACCGCGCTGATGTGCGTCGCACTGCCCGGCCTCGCCATCTCCGCGGAGCAGGGTCAGCTGACCGGCGCCGGCCTGGAGGGGTTCTACCGGGCGGGCCGGCGGCTGCTCGCACGCTGTCAGGTCCGGGTTGCCGGCCGCGAACCGCTCCCCGTGCAGGCGCGGATGGCCGGGGCGGACTGCGCACACTTCGTGGGAACCCTGCGGGCCTCCCCGGCAGCCGGCCCGGATCCGGACGTCGTCGTGGAACGGGCCCGGCACGCCGACGGCACCGAGCGCATCACCCTGCGCAGCTCCGCGCGCCGTCCGCTGCGTCTCGCACTGGAGGTGGCGCTCGGCACCGACCTTGCGGAGCTGAGCGCCATCGCCTCCGGCAGCCCCGGACCCGAACTCCCGGCCAACGTCCCCGACTCCGGGCTGCGCTGGACCACCCCCACCGGCAGCTCGTCGGTCACGGCGGACCCGCCCCCCACCGACGCGCTGGCCTCCGCGGGGCTGCTGCGCTGGGAGTTCGAACTGGCCCCGGGCGCGACGGTGAGCGTGGAACTACAGGTGCGTCCGGACAGCACGGGCCCCCTGCGTGCCGTGGGACGCACCGCGACCAGCCCGCTGGCACCCGCCAGGGCCGCGGGTGACGATCCGAGAGCCGCGGCGCTGCTCAGGACCAGCATCGAGGATCTCCAGGCGCTGCTGCTCCGTGACCCTGCCCATCCCTCCGACACCTACCTCGGGGCCGGGGCACCCTGGCGCTGTGGCCTGGCTCCGGCCGAGGCGCTCGCCGCCGCCCGGATGACCCTGCCCCTCGGCACCCGCCTCGCCGCGGGCACCCTGCGCACCCTCGCCCGCACCCAACTGCGAGGTCCGGGACCGCACGCGGGCATGATCCCCGGCCCACGCCGTGACGCCGGCGCACATCTGCCCCGGGCTGCACGGGCACCGAGGCCACCCTGCTCTTCCCCGCACTGCTGGCGGAGGCCCGCCGCTGGGGGCTACCGGACCAGGAGATCCGGGAGTTGCTGCCCGCGGCCGAGCGCTGCCTGACCTGGCTGCGCACCACGGTGGGCGACCACACCTATCTCTGCGACCCCCAGCCGGGCGGCCCAGCACGCAGTGAGACCCAGGCTCACGCCCACCGGGCCGCGCTGCTCGGCGCGGACCTCCTCGACGCGTACCACCGGCCCGGCGGCGCCGGGCTGCGGCAGTGGGCGGGGGAGCTGAGGGCGGCGTTCCAGTCGGACTTCTGGACCGAGGACAGAAGCGGCGGCCCTCCGGCGGCGGCGCTGACTCCGGACGGCCGACCCCTGACCCACCTCGGCTCCGCCGCCGTCCACCTGCTCGACACCGGCCTGCTCGGCGGCGGCAGACCGGCCGTAGGTCTGCTCGACAAGGTGCGGACGGAGCAGCTCGCCCGGCTGCTCGGCGGTGCGGTCATGGACTCGGGGTGGGGGCTGCGCGGACTCGGGGTCAAGGAGGCGGGACACAACCCGTTCGGGCACCGGGCCGGAGCCGTCCGGGTCCAGGAGACGGCACTCGCCGTCGCCGGGCTGGCCTCCGCGGGCTACGAGAAGGAGGCGGGCGGGCTGCTGCGCGGCCTGCTGGCGGCGGCCGAACACTTCGGTTACCGACTGCCCGAGATGTTCGCAGGCGAGCAGCGCACCGACGGGAGCGCCCCCCTTCCGCACCCCGCAGCCTGCCGTCGGGCAGCCACGGCGGCCGCCTCCGGGGTGCTGCTCCTCACCACGCTCGCCGGTATCCGCCCCGATGCCCAGTCCGGGACCGTCACGCTGCGGCCCGTCCACAGCGCGCCCCTGGGCGAACTGGGTCTGACAGGCCTGCGGGTGGCGGGCGCACCCTTCTCGATACGGGTCAGCCGGCTCGGCCTGGCAATGGTCGAGGAGGCCGCGAGCGGCCTGCAGTTGGGGGCGTGGCGGCCGGGACGCCCGGGCGAGGACGGGCGACGTCATCGGCGTGACGAACGGGTTGCCGGACGTCGGACGCGCGCCGGGACGGACCGCCGGGCGGCGTGTATCGGCGCGAAGTGGATCAGCAGTCGAAGCGGGCGACGAAGGGAGTGTTTATCGTCAGGCAGACGACTATGATCACCGCATGCCCTACGACCCGTCAGCCTTTCCGCCCTTCGCCGTCACCGTGGACCTGGTCGTGCTGACTGT
Organism: Streptomyces sp. NPDC059224; assembly: GCF_042754285.1. Taxonomy (NCBI): domain Bacteria; kingdom Bacillati; phylum Actinomycetota; class Actinomycetes; order Kitasatosporales; family Streptomycetaceae; genus Streptomyces; species Streptomyces sp. NPDC059224. The sequence continues at coordinate 117,495 of NZ_JBHZAN010000018.1, read as the reverse complement.
GCGCCGCCACGCCCTGTGCGCGCTGGCGGTACGCAGAGGCGAGCAGCCGTTCCAGGGGCGCTGGGCGCTGCCGGGCGGCTTCGTGCGGGCCGACGAGGATCTGTCGCAGGCGGCGGCGCGGGAACTCGCGGAGGAGACCGGGCTGTGCGCGCACGTCCCCGACGCCCCCGCCCAGGACGGCGGAGCCCATCTGGAGCAGCTGGCGACCTACGGCGACCCCAAGCGCGACCCCAGGATGCGCGTGGTCAGCGTCGCCCACCTCGCCCTCGCTCCCGACCTCCCGGCACCTCGGGCCGGCGGCGACGCCAGTAACGCGCGCTGGGCACCGGTGGAGGAACTGCTCGCGCAGGGCGGGTACGGCCGGGACGGCGAACCTGTCGCCCCGCTCGCCTTCGACCACGCCCAGATTCTGTCCGACGGGGTGGAGCGCGCCCGCTCCAAGATCGAATACTCGTCCCTGGCCACCGCGTTCTGCACGCCCGAGTTCACGGTCGGTGAGCTGCGCCGGGTCTATGAGGCGGTGTGGGGCGTGGCGCTCGACCCGCGCAACTTCCACCGCAAGGTGACCGGCACGCCCGGCTTCCTCGTCCCCACCGGTGGCACGACCACCCGGCAGGGGGGCCGTCCGGCCCAGCTCTTCCGCGCCGGTGGTGCCACCCTCCTCAACCCGCCGATGCTGCGACCGGAGGTCTGACCGCCCGACAGCGCGAACACCGCCGAGATTGAACCCTTCTATACCTGGAAAAACGGTCATTCCGCGCTATCTTCCCTAAGGTGATCGAGGCCTTCGGACTGACCAGCACTGCCCGTAAGGCGCACCCGCCCGCCGTCGACGACGTGACCTTCGAAGCGTGCGCGGGTCGCGTCACCGCACTCCTGGGCGGGGCGGGCGCGGGCAAGACCACGGCGCTCAGGCTGATGCTCGAACTCGAACAGGGCCGTGGACTCACCTATTTCAAGGGCCGCCCCCTGCACCGCATCGCCCACCCCTCGTGTGAGGTCGGCGTCCTCCTCGGTGACGTTCCGGGTCACCCGGCCCGCTCCGTACGCGGGCATCTGCGCATGCTGTGCGCGGCGACCGGGGTCCCGGTCCGGCGTGCCGACGAAGTGCTCGAAGCGGTCGGGCTCGTCAGCCTGCGCGAGGAGCGCCTGGGCACGCTGTCGCGCGGCATGGACCGCCGGCTGGGCCTGGCCTGCGCGCTGCTCCCCGACCCGCACACCCTCGTCCTGGACGAACCCGCGCACGGTCTCTCCGCCCGTGAGGGCCAGTGGTTGCACCGCATGCTCCAGGCGCACGCCGCGCAGGGCGGCACGGTTCTGTTCGCCACCTCCGACCCCAAGGAAGCCGCCCGCGCCGCCGACCGCGTGGTCACCCTGGAGGCCGGCAGGCTCGTCGCGGACCAGGAGGCCAGCGACTTCGCCCGCACCCGGCTGCGGCCACGCGTAGCCGTCCGCAGCCCTCACGCCGCGCGGCTCGCCGCGCTCCTCACCAAGGAGGCCCGCACGGCCCACCGCTCGGTGGAGGTCGTCAGCGAAGGCGGCAACCGCCTGTCGGTGTACGGCAGCACGACGGCCGAGGTCGGCGAGGCCGCGTTCCGCCACGGCATCCTCGTCCACCAACTCGCTGACGAGGTCGGCGACATGGGCGCGGGCGCGGGAACGGAGCCGCCGACGGACGCCGTACGACGGCAGCGGGACGCGAACGAGCCGGCGGCGGAGGGGCAGCAGGCGGCCGACGGAGCACCGGCCGCCGGCCGGCGGGACACACCCGGAGTCGATCGACGTCCGGACGCGAGTGGTTCTCCGGTCACCCCGCAGCCTCGGACGTCGGCCGGACGGAGGTCGGTGAGTCAGTCGTGCACCGCCGACCAGGAGCCGGGCGAGGACCTGCCCGCGAAGACGGCGGAGCACTCCGCCACGGCCGAGCAGCGGCACGAATCAACCGGAGCGGGTGCCGAAGGGCCGGCGGTCCCGGCCGGGTCTCCGCACGCCGAACCTCCGGGCGGCACCAGCGGCACCGAGACTCCGGCCGCAGCGCTCTCGGCCCGGTCCGCAGGCGCCTCCGCGGTCGCCCGGCCGGCGTCGGCCGGCACCGCGTCCGCACCGTCTCCGGCCACCCCAGCCGAGTCGCCGAGCCAAGCCGCGGCCCCCGAGCTGATCTCCGCCACCGTCCCCGCCCAGCCGCCGTCCACTGCCGACTCGGCCCAGCCGTCCGCCGCCCCGTCCGCCCACCCGTCGGCGGTCACCGCCTCGGCCCGGCCACAGGCGTCGGCCGCCCCCGGCCAACCGCAGACCTTCGCCGTATCCCCCCAGCCGTCCCCCCGTCCCCTTCCGGACGATCCCACCAAGCCTTCGACGCGTGCCGCGTCCGGCGAGGCGCCGGCCACCCAGCTCCCCCTCGACCGGCCGCAGTCCGGTGCGGCCTCGACCGCCGAGGTCTCCGCCGGGCAACTCGGCGGGAGGTCGCAGCCAAGCGACCCCGCGGCGGTCGGTGGCGTGCCCGCCACCACTCCGGCCGGGCACGTGCGGCGGTCTCGAGCCGCCGCTCTCGACCACTCGTCACCGCTCCCGCCCCCCATCGCCGTCCGCTCCGCCCCCAGCCCCCTCCGCCCCCTGCGCTACGAATTCCGCCGGGCCGCCGGGATCGGAGCCGGGTTCGTCACCTGCGGTGCTGTCCTGGCGGTGTCCGCCGTCATCGCCGTCCTGCTCGCCCGGCTCGGGCACACCCCGCAGGCCCGGCTGTTCGCCGCATGGCCGCGGGAGCTGCCGCTGCCGCCCGCGGCGCTCGGTGCGGGACTGCTCGGGGCGCTGGCCTTCGGAGACGAGTTCCGCCATCCTGCGCTGGCGGCGGACCGCGGCACGGTGCCCAGGCGGCTGGGGCTGCTCACCGCCAAGCTGGCGGTCTCCGGCGCCACCGCCGTGCTGCTCTCGTTCCTCACCCTGGGCTGCGACGCCGAAATGCTCTATCTCGTCTACGGCCGGGAACTCGCGAGAGTTCCGTCGGACTGGCTTTCGATGACCGCCAGTTGGTTCGGACTGGTCGTCGGCTGTGCCTGGGCCGGCGTGCTGGCGGCAGGCGTCTTCCGGTCCACCACGGCCGGTCTCGCCGCGGTGCTCGCCGTACCCGTACTCGTCGTGCCGGTCGTACACAAGGCGCTGCAAGGGTCGGGTGTACGGATGGCCGCCGGACTTCCGATGCGGATGCGGGAGACGTTGCTGCTGCAGTGGCCCTTCGGAGGTGAGCGCTATCTGCTCGCGGCGGTTCGTGTGCTGGCCCAACCCGTGGGCGGGGCAATGGCGTTGTCGCTGACCGCGCTGCTCTGTGCCTACCTGTTCACCACCCTGCGGACCAGGCTCCGGTAACCCTGGACCGGCCGATACCGATCCCTCTGCGTACACAACTCCGCGCAGAAAGGCCATTTCTTTCTGATAAGGCGTCAATTGCGATGGGGTGAGCGATCACCCTTTCGTGTGCTTTTCACCAAAGACCTCAAGGGAGTTGGAGGCAGCGCCGACAAAGGATCCGTGAGTACCCTTGCGCACACCATGATGACCGCCGCCCGCTCCGCAGACTCTGGTCTGGTCGGCCCGGGCGAACTCGACCGCTACCCGTACGTGGATGCCCCCGTCACCGATCGTGTCGGCGCTCCCTCCTGGGAGGGCCCGGACCCGGAGCTGGGCCGTGTGGGGCGACGTGCCGCGGGCAGCCGCGGCCGCGGACTGCACGGTCAACTCGTCCAACAGCTGGGTCAGATGATCGTCTCCGGCGACCTGGGGGCGGACCGCCCGCTGGTGCCGGAGGAGATCGGCCAGCGATTCGAGGTCTCGCGGACCGTCGTCCGTGAGTCCCTCCGGGTCCTGGAGGCCAAGGGCCTGGTCAGCGCCCGCCCGAACGTCGGCACGCGCGTGCGTCCCGTCAGTGACTGGAACCTCCTCGACCCCGACATCATCGAATGGCGGGCCTTCGGGCCGCAGCGCGACGACCAGCGCCGCGAGCTCAGCGAGCTGCGCTGGACGATCGAGCCGCTCGCCGCCCGGCTCGCCGCCGGCCACGGGCGTGAGGACGTCCAGCAGCGCCTGTCCGACATGGTCGAGATCATGAGCCACGCGATGGCGCAGGGCGACGCGCTGACGTTCTCGCGCGCGGACGCCGAGTTCCACTCGATGCTCATCCAGATCGCGGGCAACCGCATGCTCGAGCACCTCTCCGGCATCGTGTCGTCGGCCCTCCAGGTCTCCGGCGGCCCCGTCACCGGCTGTGAGCGGCCGAACGAGACGTCCCTGGCCCAGCACGCGCGGATCGTCGACGCGCTCGGCACGGGTGACGGGACCGCGGCCGAGTCGGCCATGCGGCAGCTTCTCACCGTCCACCCAGAGGTCGAGCGCGTGGTTCCCGCCCCGCGTGAGCACTGACCCGCATCGAGAGCGGTGCGCTCGGTCGGTTCCGCGCTCCCGTAGCGCCGTCGGCCCGTGACCCCGCTTCCGCCGGACCCCGCCGGATCCCTCAGGGCTCCGGCGGGGTCCGGCGGCGGGACGGGCGCGCAGCGGCCGCAGGACGGAGGCCGCGACGGAAGGGCGGCCTGTGACGGGCTCTGTGGCGGTCGAGTGGCGTACGCGGTGTCGTCCGGCAACCTGAAGAGATCACTGACGGCTACTTTTGTTGTTATCTGACCGTTTTTGAGCGCTTATGGGGTGTGACTCGGGCCACGTAGATTGGGCGTAACGCTCTTGCGGACAGCGCGATGACCTAATAGGTGACAGCCGCGGAGGGAATACGGACGCCATTCATGGCGCTGTATATCTTCTCGGCCCCCCGCCCGCGCCGTCGGCCCATCCCCAAGCCGGCGGTCGGCTCCAGTCCGCCCAGGACGGGGCCGGAAGCCGTTTTCCAACGTTCCGAGAGGTTGTTCGTGTCGGCCAGCACATCCCGTACGCTCCCGCCGGAGATCGCCGAGTCCGTCTCTGTCATGGCTCTCATTGAGCGGGGAAAGGCTGAGGGGCAGATCGCCGGCGACGATGTGCGTCGGGCCTTCGAAGCTGACCAGATTCCGGCCACTCAGTGGAAGAACGTACTGCGCAGCCTCAACCAGATCCTTGAGGAAGAGGGTGTGACGCTGATGGTCAGTGCCGCGGAGCCCAAGCGCACCCGAAAGAGCGTCGCAGCGAAGAGTCCGGCCAAGCGCACCGCCACCAAGACCGTCGCGGCGAAGACGGTGACCACCAGGAAGGCCACCGCCACGGCCGCTCCTGCCGTGTCCCCTTCCGTCGCTGACGGCGCGGCCGAGGAGGAGGCGCCCGTGAGGAAGGCCGCCGCCGCCAAGAAGGCCGCCCCCACCGCCAAGAAGGCCGCCGCGAAGAAGACCGCGACCGCCGCGAAGAAGGCGGTGCCGGCAAAGAAGACCGCTGCCAAGAAGGACGACGCCGAACTCCTCGAGGAAGAGGTCCTCGAAGAGGCCAAGGCGGGCGGCGAGGAACCCGAGGGCACCGAGAGCGCGGGCTTCGTCCTGTCCGACGAGGACGAGGACGACGCGCCGGCGCAGCAGGTCGCCGCGGCCGGTGCCACCGCCGACCCGGTCAAGGACTACCTCAAGCAGATCGGCAAGGTCCCGCTGCTCAACGCCGAGCAGGAGGTCGAGCTCGCCAAGCGCATCGAGGCCGGTCTGTTCGCCGAGGACAAGCTGGCCAACGCCGACAAGCTCGCCCCCAAGCTCAAGCGCGAGCTGGAGATCATCGCCGAGGACGGGCGCCGCGCCAAGAACCACCTGCTGGAGGCGAACCTCCGTCTGGTGGTCTCCCTGGCCAAGCGCTACACCGGCCGCGGCATGCTCTTCCTGGACCTCATCCAGGAGGGCAACCTCGGTCTGATCCGCGCGGTCGAGAAGTTCGACTACACCAAGGGCTACAAGTTCTCCACGTACGCCACCTGGTGGATCCGTCAGGCGATCACCCGCGCCATGGCCGACCAGGCCCGCACCATCCGTATCCCGGTGCACATGGTCGAGGTCATCAACAAGCTCGCGCGCGTGCAGCGCCAGATGCTTCAGGACCTGGGTCGTGAGCCCACCCCGGAGGAGCTGGCCAAGGAACTCGACATGACCCCCGAGAAGGTCATCGAGGTCCAGAAGTACGGCCGTGAGCCCATCTCCCTGCACACCCCGCTGGGCGAGGACGGTGACAGCGAGTTCGGTGACCTCATCGAGGACTCCGAGGCCGTCGTCCCCGCCGACGCCGTCAGTTTCACCCTCCTGCAGGAGCAGCTGCACTCGGTGCTGGACACGCTGTCCGAGCGCGAGGCCGGTGTCGTCTCCATGCGGTTCGGTCTCACCGACGGCCAGCCGAAGACCCTCGACGAGATCGGCAAGGTCTACGGCGTCACGCGCGAGCGCATCCGTCAGATCGAGTCCAAGACCATGTCGAAGCTGCGCCATCCCTCGCGTTCGCAGGTGCTGCGCGACTACCTCGACTAGGCCGCAGCCGTACGTCGTCGAAGGCCCGGTCTCCCTACGGGGGGCCGGGCCTTCGGGCTGCGGGTCGCGATGCGCTGGATGACTCTGGGTGTCCCGGTACCACCCAGAGTGAGGAGCGTGCATGCGCCGTCCCTTTGCCCCGGTCCTGATCCGGCCGCTGATCCTGGCGGCCGTCGCCGCCGCGATACCGCTGGCCGGCCAGCCTCCGGCAGCCGCTGACAGCGTCGTCGTGGGCGGGTTCCCCGTCGACGTCTCGCAGACTCCCTGGACGGTCGCGCTGTCCAGTCGTGACCGGTTCGGAGGTACCCGGGCCGGCCAGTTCTGCGGAGGGGTGGCGATCGGCCGGACCACGGTGCTGACCGCCGCCCACTGCCTGGCCGACGACGTGATCGGGGGACCCGCCGGCCCGGTGCCTGACCTCAAGGTCATCGCGGGTCGCACGGACCTGCTCTCGACGCAGGGCCAGGAGATCCCGGTGACCGTCGCCCGGGTCAATCCACGCTACGACCCCGACGCGAACACCGGCGACTTCGCCGTCCTCACCCTCGCGCGGCCGCTGCCGGCCGCCGCCGTCGTCAAGATGGCCGCCGAGGGCGACGGCGCCTACCGGCCCGGGACGGGTGCCCTGGTCTCCGGATGGGGTGACATCACGGGCGGCGGCGACTACGCGCGCCGGCTGTACGCGGCGCGGATCCACGTGCTGCCCGACGAGGAGTGCGAGCGCGCCTATCCCGGCGGCGCCGACGGCACCTACCGCGCGGATTCCATGGTGTGTGCGGGCGAGGCCCTGGGCGGCCCCGACGCCTGCCAGGGGGACAGCGGGGGACCGATGGTGGCGCAGGGGCGGCTGATCGGACTCGTGTCGTGGGGCAGCGGCTGTGGGCGCCCGGGCAGTCCCGGGGTCTACACGCGCGTCTCAGAGGTCGTACGGGCTCTGGGGCCCGACGGTGTCCTCAGCGCGTCACGAAGGCCGCACACGCACTCCTGAGGGCTGCTGTGGGCACATGACGACGGGCGGTCGCTCCCCAGGGGAGCGGCCGCCCGTTCACCGGTCAGGGCCGGAGCTGGCTCGTCGTGGGTGCGAGAGGTCAGCGCTCATCTTCGGAGGCGGTGTTCGGAACGGAGGTCAGCCGCTCCGTCTCGTCCTGTATCTCAGCGGCGATCTTCTTGAGTTCCGGCTCGAACTTGCGTCCGTGGTGGGCGCAGAAGAGCAGTTCTCCGCCGCTGAGCAGCACGACGCGCAGGTATGCCTGGGCGCCGCAGCGGTCGCAGCGATCGGCGGCCGTCAGGTGGCTCGCGGGGGTCAGAACAGTAGTCACGTCGCCTCTTCTCTAGCTCGACGAGCTGTCGTACCAGGGTCAACATCCAACCAGCCCGAAAACGTTCCCGCTCGGGGCTTCTCCTCGAAAAAATCTTTCGAGGTGGCCGTCTGCTGCCGGTTGGCGGCGAATGTGCCGTATTGCGTCGTCTTCGGTGCTTACGGGTTCGCGCGGTTCATTCGGTCTCATCCTCCCGGCGGGGTTGCCGGTTGTTTGTGAGGACGTGCCCGGAGCCTAAATGGTTCATGCCTCGAAGGGAACGTGATATGTACTTCACTCCATGGAGGGATCGAACATGCATACGACCCTGGACTAGGGTGAGTTCGGGACGAGGGTGGCGTTACAACGGCTCTACCAGGCCTCGGTACCCTCTGAACGGCGACCGAAGCCGGCCCCTTACCCAAAAGGGGCACCAGTGAAATTCAGCGAGGAGCGAACCGCGTGACCGCCGATACGTCCGTGCCGTCCACAGCGCTGCTGGCAGGAGCAGACCGGGACGGCTCCAACTACACCGCGCGGCACCTGCTCGTCCTTGAGGGCCTCGAGGCAGTGCGCAAGCGCCCCGGTATGTACATCGGATCGACCGACAGTCGCGGTCTGATGCACTGCCTGTGGGAGATCATCGACAACGCCGTGGACGAGGCCCTGGGCGGCTACGGCGACCACATCGAGGTCATCCTCCACGACGACGGCTCCGTCGAGGTCCGGGACAACGGCCGCGGCATCCCCGTGGACGTCGAGCCGAAGACCGGTCTGTCCGGCGTCGAGGTCGTGATGACCAAGCTGCACGCCGGCGGCAAGTTCGGAGGCGGCTCCTACGCGGCCTCCGGCGGTCTGCACGGCGTCGGTGCCTCCGTGGTCAACGCGCTGTCCGCGCGGCTCGACGTCGAGGTGGACCGCGGTGGCCAGGTGCACGCGATCAGCTTCCGCCGCGGCGTCCCGGGCGCCTTCGCGGGCGACGGCCCGGACGCGAAGTTCGAGGCCAAGAGCGGGCTGCGCAAGACCAAGAAGATCCCCAGGACCCGCAGCGGCACGCGTGTGCGGTACTGGGCCGATCGCCAGATCTTCCTCAAGGACGCCAAGCTCACCCTGGAGATCCTTCACCAGCGGGCACGTCAGACGGCGTTCCTGGTGCCCGGCCTGACCATCGTCGTCCGTGACGAGTACGGTCTGGGCGCGGACGGCAGCAAGGGCGAGGAGTCCTTCCGCTTCGACGGCGGCATCAGCGAATTCTGCGAGTACCTGGCCACCGACAGGGCGGTCTGCGATGTCCTCCGTTTCTCCGGACAGGGGACCTTCAAGGAGACCGTCCCGGTCCTGGACGACCACGGCCAGATGACCCCCACCGAGGTCACCCGCGAACTGGGCGTCGACGTGGCGCTGCGCTGGGGCACCGGTTACGACACGACCCTGAGGTCGTTCGTCAACATCATTGCCACGCCCAAGGGCGGCACCCACATGGCCGGCTTCGAGCAGGCCGTCCGCGAGACCCTCAACGAGGTGCTGCGCGCCAAGAAGCTGCTGCGTGTCGCCGAGGACGACATCGTCAAGGACGACGCCCTGGAGGGCCTCACCGCCGTCGTCACCGTCCGGCTCGCCGAGCCGCAGTTCGAGGGCCAGACCAAGGAGGTGCTCGGCACCTCGGCGGCCCGCCGGATCGTGAACAACGTGGTCACCAAGGAACTCAAGGCGTTCCTCACCTCCACCAAGCGGGACTCGGCCGCCCAGGCCCGGGTCGTCCTGGAGAAGGTCGTCGCCGCCGCGCGGACCCGCATCGCCGCACGTCAGCACAAGGACGCGCAGCGCCGGAAGACCGCCCTGGAGTCCTCGTCCCTGCCGGCCAAGCTGGCCGACTGCCGCAGCGACGACGTCGAGCGCAGCGAACTCTTCATCGTCGAGGGAGACTCCGCGCTCGGCACGGCGAAGCTGGCCCGGAACTCGGAATTCCAGGCGCTGCTGCCCATCCGGGGCAAGATCCTCAACGTGCAGCGGTCCTCGGTGACGGACATGCTCAAGAACGCCGAGTGCGGCGCGATCATCCAGGTCATAGGAGCGGGCTCCGGCCGCACCTTCGACATCGACGCGGCCCGCTACGGCAAGATCATCATGATGACCGACGCCGATGTCGACGGCTCCCACATCCGCTGCCTGCTGCTGACGCTGTTCCAGCGCTACATGCGGCCCATGGTCGAGGCGGGGCGGGTCTTCGCGGCGGTGCCGCCACTGCACCGCGTCGAGATCGTCCAGCCCAAGAAGGGCCAGGACAAGTACGTGTACACGTACTCGGACCGCGAGCTGCGCGACAAGCTCATGGACTTCCAGAGCAAGGGCATCCGGTACAAGGACTCCATCCAGCGCTACAAGGGTCTCGGCGAGATGGACGCCGACCAGCTGGCCGAGACGACCATGGACCCGCGCCACCGCACCCTGCGACGGATCAACCTCTCCGACCTCGAAGCCGCGGAGCAGGTCTTCGACCTGCTGATGGGCAACGACGTGGCTCCCCGGAAGGAGTTCATCTCCGGCTCGGCGGCGACGCTGGACCGGTCGCGGATCGACGCGTAGCCGGTGCGCCGGGCCTTGGCCGAGGGGTCGGGGCCCGACGCCGGGACGGTGAGCCGCCGGCCGGCGGTGGGCCGGCGAGCCGGACGTGGGTGAGTGAGGCGAGCGCGGGCAGCGGCGGCAGGCCGCGTGGTGGCGAGGCCTGCCGGTGGCGTGCATGCGGGGTGAGCGTGTTCCAACGGGGGCACGACCGACTGCCACGCCCGTGATCCGGTAACCGACCGACGGGAGCGCACCCGCCCGGGTCGGTCCCTCGGGCCGCCACAGCCCAGGCCTGAGCCGGTAGAGGCCCACCGGCCGTCCCCCGAGACACCGCCCGGTCCGCCGCATCCTCCACCCGCCGAACCACCGCACCGCCGCCTGCCGAACCACCGCACGGCCACCCGCCGTACGAGAACAACGCCGTCTGTCGAACGACCGCACGGCACCGGCGGGCATCAGCCATCCGGACAGGCCCGCACAGGGGTCTCCACCCGAGGGTGGAGAGATCCCGCTCGGTGGATTCCACCCGTGATCCACCCACGCTCCGATCTGCTGACCTGCACATTTCCGTAGCGTCGTTGGTGTCGGCAGCTCCCGCTCCCGGCACCGCCCCTTCCCGCTCACGGAGGCTCTGATGGCCGGGCTCGTCAATGCGTTGCTGATCGTGGCAGTCGTCGTCGTGGTGATCGTGCGCCAGTTCCGCGCCCGCCCGATCGACACGGGCCGGCGCTGGTGGGTGCTGCCCGTGATCCTCGCGGTCGTCGCGCTGCGCGAACCCGGGATACTCGACGCCCATCACCGCACCGAGTCCGCCCTGCTGCTCGCTACGGAACTGCTGGTCGGACTGGGGACGGGCGCCGCGTGGGCCTGGACCACCCGGGTCTGGACGGAGCCCGACGGGGTCGTGTGGGCCAGGAGCACCAAGGCCAGCGCGATGGTCTGGTTCCTCGGGATAGCCGTGCGCGTCGGTCTCGTCGCCCTCGGCGCGTTCATCGGCGTCCACCAGGACAGCTCGGCCCTCATGCTCGGACTGGCGGTCACTCTCCTGGTTCGCGCCGGCATCCTCGTCTGGCGTGCGCAGTCCCTCTCTCCCGTCCCGTCCACCGGCGGCGCCGCCCGGGCGTACGGTGACGGCATGGCCCGTGTCACCAGGAAGGAAGGCGTGTGACGGAGAGCGTCTGGATGAGCTGGCCCTCGCGTGAGGCGCTGGGCCGCGCGGGGATCTCCCAGCCCCGGCGCATGCTCGCCTGGGCCGTACGACTGATGGTCCTCGCCCTGCTCCTGTGGAGCGCCTTCAACCAGTCACACGTCCGCGGCTGGGAGATCGCCGCGGCCGTGGCGGGGGTCGTCGTGGCCGCAGTGGCCTCCTGGGGCTTCTTCCGGACCACCTACGCCCACCGCCTCCTGCCGTCCCTGGTCCTCATCGGCGTCCTCCTGGCCATCGCGGTCGCGGCGGAGGCCAACGGATTCCGGGGACCGGCCCTGGTGATCTGGTGCGGCTGCGGCATCTCCGCCCTGGAGCGGCTGCCGATCGCGATCGCGGTCCCCGTCACGACGGTGGCCCTGGCCTCGTACTCGGCCTTCAACAACGACGTGTGGCTGACCACCGCTGCCACCGTCGTCGGCCTGGCTCTCGCCGGTTACGTGATGAGACTCGACGCCGAGGCCCGGGGCCACGCTCAGCGACTGCTGGCCCAGGAGCGCGCGGCGAGAGCGGCCGAGGCGGAGTCCGCGGCGCTGGCGGAGCGGGCCAGGATCGCGCGGGAGATCCACGATGTGCTCGCCCACAGCCTCTCGGCCCAGATGGTGCACCTGGAGGCGGCGCGGTTGCTGATCGAGCGCGGTGCCGACCGGGAGCAGGTTCTCGAACGGGTCGTGGCCGCCCGGGCAATGGCCCGGGACGGACTGGCCGAGACCCGCCAGGCGCTGTCCGCGCTGCGCGGTGAGCTGACCCCGCTGGAGGAGTTCCTCTCGGAGATCGTCGCTTCGACCGACGGTGCCGAGGTCACTGTCACGGGTGAACGCCGGGCTCTGTCGGCGGAGGCGTCGCAGGCCGTACGCCGCGTCGCCCAGGAGGCGCTGACCAACGTCCGCAAGCATGCCCACGGTGCCAAGGTCCACGTGCGGCTGGACTACCAGGAGCACGAAGTGACCCTGGACGTGAGGGATTCGGGCGGCCGTCCGGGCGATCTCACCGCCGCGGGCAGCGGGTACGGTCTGCTGGGTATGCGGGAGCGGGCCGAGTTGATGGGCGGTTCGCTGGAGGCGGGGCGTGACGACGAGGGGTTCGCGGTGACGTTGAGGGTGCCCGTATGACGGAGGGGGAGAAGAAGCCCGCGCGGGTGGTGGTCGCGGACGATCAGACCGTCGTCAGGGAGGGCATCGTGATGCTCCTCGGCCTGCTGGCCGGCGTCGAGGTCGTGGGCGCGGCGGGCGACGGGGAGGAGGCCGTGCGACTGGTCGCCGAACTCGCTCCGGACGTGGTGCTGATGGATCTGCGGATGCCGCGTTGTGACGGAGTGGAGGCGACCCGGCGGATCAGGACGGAGTACCCGGGGACGCAGGTCGTGGTGCTCACCACGTTCGCCGACGACGAGTCGCTGTTCCCGGCGCTGAAGGCCGGTGCCCGTGGTTATCTCACCAAGGACGCGGGCGGCGACGAGATCGTGCGGGCGGTGCACAGCGTGCTCTCCGGGGACGCGGGACTGTCCCCGAGCATCCAACGGCGGCTGCTGGAGCGGCTGTCGCAGCCCGAGCCGGCGGCGGCCGTGGCCACCGAGGCACCCGACGGGCTGACCGCGCGGGAGACCGAGGTCCTGGTGCTGATCGCCGAGGGGCTCACCAACCAGGAGATCGCGCGCCGCCTGCATGTCTCCACCGCGACCGTGAAGACTCACATCAACAACCTGTTCGCCAAGACGGGGCTCAAGGACCGGGCCCAGGCGGTGCGTTACGCCTACGGCAAGGGACTGGTGCGGCCACCAGCGGATTGAGTCACCTGATGGGGTGAAGAGCCGCGGGAAGAAGTGTCGGGTATCTTACCGATCTGTCCATCCTGGGGCATGCAGTCAAGCAATGGTCGTCACCGCGACGGCGGGGGCGGTCCCGAGAGTTCGGCCGAGCAGCACGAGCGCCAGGGCGAGTTCGGCGCGGCCTCCCGAGAAGTCAGGTACGAGGACCCCTGGTACGACGCCCTGGCGTCCGGCTGGGGCGAGCTGGACGGCACCGGGGTGCCTGCTCCGGCCGTACCGGCCGCGCGGACGGAGCGGGAGGGGGCGGCGGTCCGCGCCCGCGACGTGTACCTGGAGGTGCAGCGCAGTGCGGCCTTCCAGGAAGTGCGCAGCCGTTACCGGAGGTTCGTGGTGCCGGGCGTCGCCGTCTTCCTCACCTGGTACGTCGGGTACGTGGTGACCGCGACGAGCGCGCCGGGGCTGATGGCCAGGCCCGTCGCGGGGGCGGTGAACGTGGCGATGGTCGCGGGCCTCGGGCAGTTCCTCACCACGTTCCTGCTCACGTGGGCCTACGCCCGGCACGCGCGGTTGCGCAGGGACCGTGCCGCGCTGGAGCTGCGCTGGGACACGCAGGAGCTGACCCGGGGCGCGCGGGGTGTTGAATGATGACGGGGCATCACCAGACGCTGGCTCTGCTGCTGTTCAGCGCGTTCGTCGCGGTGACGCTCGGGATCACGACGTGGGTGAGCCGGCGGCGGCATGGTTCCGCGGAGGAGTTCTATGCCGGCGGGCGGCTCTTCTCCCCGATGGAAAATGGCTTTGCCATCGCAGGCGACTACATGTCGGCGGCCTCGTTCCTCGGCGTGACCGGGCTCATCGCACTCTTCGGCTACGACGGGCTGCTGTACGCGGTGGGTTTTCTGGTCGCCTGGCTGGTCGTGCTGTTCCTGGTGGCCGAACTGGTGCGTAACTGCGGGCGGTTCACGCTCGCCGACGTGGTCGCGGCACGGATGCGGGAGCGGCCGGTACGGATCGCCGCGGGAACTTCCTCGATCACCGTGTCCGTTTTCTATTTGGTGGCGCAAATGGTGGGAGCGGGCAGCCTGGTGGCGCTGCTGCTCGGACGGACCAGCGAGGCCGCGCAGGTGTGGACGGTCATCGGGGTCGGCGCGCTGATGGTGATCTATGTGTCGTTGGGAGGGATGCGGGCGACCACCTGGATCCAGATCGTGAAGGCGGTCCTGCTGCTGGGCGGGACGGTGGTGCTGACCGTGCTGGTGATGCTGCACTTCCACGGCAATGTCGACAGGCTGCTGCTCACGGCGGCGGAACGCAGTGGACACGGGAAGGCGTTCCTGGCACCGGGCCTCAAGTACGGCGGCGGCTGGAGCGCGCGGTTCGATTTCATCAGCCTGGGGCTGGCGCTGGTGCTGGGTACGGCCGGGCTGCCGCACATCCTGTCCCGCTTCTACACGGTGCCGACGGCCAGGGCGGCCCGTCGGTCCACGGTCTGGTCGATCGGGCTCATCGGCGGCTTCTATCTGATGGCGATCGTGCTGGGGTTCGGGGCCGCCGCCGTCGTCGGCCCGGACGCGGTGCGTGCGTCGAACGAGGCGGGAAACACGGCGGTCCCCCTGCTGGCGCTTGACCTGGGCGGCGGCGAGGGCTCCACCGGAGGAACCGTTCTGTTCGCGGTGGTCGCCGCCGTCGCGTTCGCGACGATTCTGGCGGTGGTCGCCGGGATCACCCTTTCCTCCTCGGCGTCCGTCGCCCACGACCTGTATGCCTCGCTGCGCAGGCCGCGCGCCAAGCAGCGCGGCGAGGTGGCGGTGGCGCGGACGTCCGCGGTCGGCATCGGGGTGGTGGCGATCGCTCTGGGCCTGCTGGCCCGCGACATGAACGTCGCCTTCCTGGTGGGGCTGGCGTTCGCGGTGGCCGCCTCGGCCAACCTGCCCGCGTTGCTGTACTCGCTGTTCTGGCGGGGGTTCACCACCCGCGGCGCGGTGTGGGCCGTATACGGCGGGCTGATCCCGGCCGTGGGCCTGGTCGTGCTGTCCCCGGTCGTGTCCGGAAGCCCGGGCGCGCTGTTCCCGGCCGTGGACTTCCAGTACTTCCCGTTGCAGAACCCGGGGATCGTCTCCATCCCGCTCGGCTTCCTCGCCGGGTGGCTCGGCACGGTCACCTCGGACGAGGTGCCGGACGAGGCCAAGCACGCGGAGACCGAGGTGCGGTCGCTGACCGGGGCGGGGGCCGTCTGACCCGCGTCGCGGCCGCTACGGCGCCACCCAGGCGTACCGGTGTTCCGGGCGGCCCGTGTCGCCGTACCTGAGGGAGAGGCGGAGCCGGCCCGCCTGTTCCAGGTGGCGGAGGTAGCGCTGGGCGGTGGACCGGCTGAGGCCGGTCTCGGCGGCGACCTCGTGGGCCGAGAGCGGATGTTCGGCGCGGTGCAGGACGCCGCAGATGAGGTCGGTGGTGGGTTCGGAGTGGCCGCTGGGCAGCCCGGGCGCGGACGGGGCAGGCGAGGTGCGCAGCGCGCCGAAGATCCGGTCGACCTGCTCCTGGCCGGTCAGCCCCCGGCCGCCGACCCGGTCGACGGTGCGGCGCAGCGCCGCGTAGGAGTCGAGGCGGGTGCGCAGGGCGGCGAAGGTGAACGGCTTGACCAGGTAGTGCAGGGCGCCCAGCCGCATCGCCCTCTGGACGGTGGTCACGTCGCTGGCGGCCGTGATCATGATGACGTCGGTGCCGTGGCCCTGTTCCCGCATCAGGTGGACGAGTTCGAGGCCGGTCCGGTCCGGCAGATAGTGGTCCAGCAGGACCAGGTCGATGGTGCCGCGTTCCACGGCGGCCAGGGCCTGGGCGGCACTGTGTGCGCGGGCGGCCACCCGGAAGCCGGGAACCTTCCCCACGTACTTGGCGTTTATCTCAGCGACGCGGAAGTCGTCATCGACCACCAGGACGTCAATCATCAGGCCTCTCCTTCAAGGCCGGCGAGCGTTAAGCCCGTGTTTCGTCTGCGCAGTTCTAGCGCGCGCAAAACGAGCACAACAGGTGCTTGCGAGCAAAAGAACGGCTTGCGCCCAGAAGACTGCTGTTGTGGTCCGGGCCACACCTACCGTCCCGGCTCATGAGCGCAGACACCAGCCCCGCCATCGAGCTGCGGGGCGCGAGCAAGATCTTCAAGACCCCGTCGGGGGGTCTGCACACGGCTGTCCACGACCTCGACCTCACCGTGGGGCGTGGTGAGTTCGTGGCCGTCGTAGGGCCGACGGGTTGCGGCAAGTCCACCACGCTGACCCTGGTCAGCGGGCTGGAGGAGCCCAGCCGGGGCGAGGTGCTGGTGGCCGGCGCACCGGTGGCCGGCGTCGGCGACAAGGTCGGTTTCGTCTTCCAGCAGGACGCCACCTTCCCCTGGCGGACCGTGCTGTCGAACGTGATGGCCGGTCCCCGTTTCCGGGGCGTGCCGAAGGCGGAGGCGAAGGAGAAGGCCCGCGCCTGGCTGGCCCGGGTCGGACTCGCCGCCTTCGAGGACCGTTATCCGCACCAGCTCTCCGGCGGTCAGCGCAAGCGCGTGGCGCTCGCGGCGACCTTCGTCAACGACCCCGAGATCCTGCTCATGGACGAGCCGTTCTCCGCGCTCGACGTGCAGACCCGGGCCCTGATGTCGGACGAACTCCTTGAGCTGTGGGAGGGCACCGGCGCCTCGGTCGTCTTCGTCACCCACGACCTGGAGGAGTCCATCGCGCTGGCCGACAAGGTCGTCGTCATGACCGCCGGGCCCGCGACCGTCAAGCAGGTCTTCGACATCGACCTGCCCCGCCCCCGCAAGGTCGAGTCGGTGCGTCTGGAGCCGCGGTTCATCGAGATCTACCGCGAGATCTGGGAGTCCCTCGGCGAAGAGGTCCGCATCACCCGCGAGAGGGGTGCCGCTCATGTCGCCTGAGATCCTCAGCACACCGGTCGTCGAGACGGCCAAGGCCCCGGACCGCGCGCGGTCGCGGGCCCAGGCCGCCCGCAGACGCAAGGTGATCGTGTTCGCCGTGCGGGTGCTGCTCCTGGTGGCCGTCCTCGGGCTGTGGGAGGTGCTGTCCCGGGCCGAGGTCATCGATCCGTTCAACTTCTCGATGCCGTCGAAGATCTGGGACCAGATCTGGACGTGGGTGAACCACGGCACCGCCCTCGGCTCCCTGGGCGAGCAGATCTGGTACACGCTCTACGAGGCGCTGCTCGGCTGGGTCATCGGGGTCGTCGCCGGTGTGGTCTGCGGTATAGCCCTGGGCCGTATCGCGTTCCTCGCCGATGTCCTCGGTCCCTACATCAAGGTGCTCAACTCGATCCCCAGGATCGTGCTCGCCCCCATCTTCGTGATCTGGTTCGGGCTCGGCGCCTCGTCCAAGGTCGCCTCCGCCGTCGTCCTGGTCTTCTTCCCGGTGTTCTTCAACGCCTTCCAGGGCGCCCGCGAGGTCGACCGCAACCTGGTCGCCAACGCCCGGATCCTCGGCGCGAGCGACCGCAGGGTGACCCTCCAGGTCGTCATTCCCTCCGCCACCTCCTGGATCTTCACCAGCCTCCACGTCAGCTTCGGCTTCGCCCTGATCGGCGCCATCGTCGGCGAGTACATCGGTGCCACCAAGGGCATCGGCCTGCTCGTCGCGCAGTCGCAGGGCACCTTCAACGCGGCCGGTGTCTACGCCGCGATGGTCATCCTCGCCGTCGTCGCACTCGCCGCCGAAGGGCTGCTCACGTTCGCCGAGCGCCGCATCTTCCGCTGGAAGCCGTCGGACTCCGACAGCTGACCTGTCCCCTCGCCTCCTGCCCGCACCGCCCTCTCACAAGGACGTGAACCGTCATGCGCAAGTCCGCCAGATACTCCACCCTGGCCGCCGCCGGCCTGCTCGCCCTGTCCTCCCTCACCGCCTGCGCCAACGACGCGGCGAGCACCGCCTCCGGCAGCAAGGGTGACGGCAAGGGCACGAAGGTCAAGATCATGGTCGGCGGCCTGGACAAGGTCATCTACATGCCGGCCATGCTCACCCAGCGGCTCGGCTACTTCGACGCCGAGGGTCTCGACGTGGAGCTGCTGACCGAGCCGGCCGGTGTCCAGGCCGAGACCGCGCTCGTCGCCGGGCAGGTGCAGGGGACGGTCGGGTTCTACGACCACACGCTGGACCTCCAGACCAAGGGCAAGGCGGTGGAGTCCGTCGTGCAGTTCTCCCGCGCTCCCGGTGAGGTGGAGGTCGTCTCCACCAAGGCGGCCGGCGACATCACCTCGCCGAAGGACTTCAAGGGGAAGAAGCTCGGCATCACCAGCCTCGGGTCCTCGACCGACTTCCTGACCAAGTACCTCGCCGTCAAGAACGGGGTGAAGGTCAGCGACTTCTCGCCGGTCGCCGTCGGAGCGGGCGCGACCTTCATCTCGGCGCTCCAGCAGGGCTCCATCGACGGCGGCATGACGACCGATCCGACCGTGGCGACCATCCTGGACAAGAAGGCGGGCAAGGTCCTGCTGGACATGCGGACGCCGGAAGGCTCCCAGAAGGCGCTCGGCGGCCCGTACCCGTCGTCAAGCCTGTACATGCAGACGGACTGGGTGGACGGTCACAAGGAGACCGTCCAGAAGCTCGTCAACGCATTCGTCAAGACGCTCAAGTGGATGTCCACGCACAGCCCCGCCGAGATCGCGGCCAAGATGCCCGCCGACTACGCCCAGGGCGACAAGGCGCTCTACACGCAGTCCATCGAGAGCACGCTGCCGATGTTCACCGACGACGGCGTGATGCCCGAGAACGGCCCGGAGACCGTGGAGAAGGTGCTCAAGGCGTTCAACACGAACATCCAGAACGCCGATGTCGACCTGAGCAAGACGTACACCACGGAGTTCGTCGAGGCCGCCGAGTAAAACGCCTCAGCCGCGGGTCGCCCACACATACCGGTGTTCGGGGCGGCCCGCGTCGCCGTACTTGAGGGTCAGCCGGGCCCGTCCCGTGCGTTCCAGGAGCTTCAGATAGCGCTGGGCGGTCTGGCGGCTCACCCCGGTCCGTTCGGCGATCTCCTGAGCGGACAGCGGGATCCCGGCGCTCATCAGGGACTGGCGCACCAGCTCGGCGGTGGTGGGGGAGTGCCCTTTGGGCAGGTCCGGCTCGGACCTCGAGGACAGGGCGCCGAACATCCGGTCCACCTCGGCCTGTTCGGCCTCGCCGCCGCCGTCCAGGGTGCGCCGCAGCTCGGCGTACGCCTCCAGCCTGGCGCGCAGCCCGGCGAACGCGAACGGCTTGACGAGGTACTGCAGAGCGCCGTGCCGCATCGCCGCCTGTACGGTCGCCACGTCCCTTGCCGCCGTCACCATGATCACGTCGGTCTGGTGGCCGCGCCGGCGCATCTCCTGGACCACCGCGAGACCCGTGTCGTCGGGCAGGTAGTGGTCCATGAGGACCAGGTCGACACGTGGCAGCGCCGCCAGCCGGCCCAGCGCCTCGGCCGCGCTGTGCACCTCCGCGGCCACCCGGAAGCCCGGCATCTTCCCGACGTAGGCGGCGTTCACCCGGGCGACCCGGGTGTCGTCGTCCACCACCAGGACCTCGATCATCGCGTCTCCTCGTCGGCCGGGGCCAGCGCCGGCACCGGCTCCGCATCCGTCAGTGCCTCCGGGAGCGCGACCGTGAACTGCGCGCCCCCGCCGCCCGCCTCGCCCACGACCGCGCTGCCGCCCTGCCGTTCGGCGAGCCGGCGCACCAGCGAGAGTCCGATACCGCGCTTGCCGTGCGCGGGCGGTTTCTTGGTGGACCACCCCTCGGTGAAGACCAGCTCCCGCTGCTCCGCCGGGATCCCGGGCCCGGTGTCACGCACCCGGAGGAGGACCGCGCGGCCCTCGGCGCACAACTCGACCTCCACGCGCGCGTGCGGAGTGCCGGCGACCGCGTCCACGGCGTTGTCCACGAGATTGCCCACGACCGTGACCAGACCCCTGGGGTCGATCAGCCGGTCCGGGAGCCAGGTGCGGTCCGACACCCACAGGGCGACCCCGCGCTCGGCCGCGACGGTGGCCTTGCCGACCAGCAGGGCGGCCAGCAGCGGGTCGTGGATCTTCTCGGTGACCTGTTCGGCGGTGACCCGGTGGTCGCCCACCACCTCCCCGACGAAGTCCACGGCGTCGTCGTACATCTCCAGTTCCAGCAGCCCGAGCAGGGTGTGCATACGGTTGGCGTGCTCGTGGTCCTGAGCGCGCAGGGCGTCGATCAGCCCGTGTGTGGAGTCGAGTTCGCGGCCGAGCTGCTCCAGCTCGGTGCGGTCGCGCAGGGTGGCGACGGCGCCGCCGTCGTCGGTGGGCATGCGGTTGGCGACCAGGACCCGCTGGCCGCGCACGGTGAGCAGATCGGTGCCCGTCACCCGGCCGGCCAGGACATCGGTCGTACGGCCCTCGCCGAGGGCCTCGTCGGGAGACCGGCCGACGGCCTCGTCGCCGATGCCGAGCAGTCGTCTCGCCTCGTCGTTCAGCAGCCGGATGCGGCCGCCGCGGTCGAGCGCGACGACGCCCTCCCGGATGCCGTGCAGCATCGCCTCGCGCTCGGCGAGCAGGGCGGAGATGTCGGAGAAGGCCAGGTCGCGGGTCTGCCGCTGGACGCGCCGGGAGATCAGCCAGGCGGCCAGCGCACCGACCGCGAGGGCGCCGCCGGCATAGGCGAACAGCCCGGGGATGGCACTGAGCAGGCGTGCCCGGACGCTGTCGTACGCGATGCCCACCGAGACCGCCCCGATGATCCGGTGGCGCGAGTCGTACAAGGGCACCTTGCCGCGCGCGGAGCGGCCCAGGGTGCCGTTGTCGATCTGCATGACGTCCTTGCCGGCCAGCGCCTCGTCCGGGGAGGTCGAGACATGCCGGCCGATCTCCGAGGGCGTGGTGTGCGACCAGCGGAATCCCCGCAGGTCCATCACCACGATGTACTCGGCACGGGTGGCCTTCCGGATCCGTTCCGCCTCCCGCTGGACCGGGCCGGTCGTGGTCGGCCGGGTGGTGAGGACGCCTTCGGCGATCTGCGGGTCCTGGGCCGTGGTCTGCGCGATCGCGAGCGCCCGGCGCATCGCCTCCTGGTCCAGCTGTTTGCTCAGCGGCGCCAGGAAGAGCCCGGTCGCCAGCACCGCGACGCCCGCGGCGATCACCACCTGCATCAGCAGGACCTGCGAGAACGCCCGGCGGGGCAGACCGAAGCGCAGGCGGCGTGCGGGGGGAGTGGGGCTCATGCCCACGACGGTACGTGGGCGGGCGGGCCGGGCCGTAGGGGGTGTGGCGTGGATCTCTTGACTGTTTCATGGGGGAATCGGCCGTCGGGGCCGCGCCGGCACACCCGCCGAGGCCGCGTCAGCTCGCCAGAGCCGTCGTCGTCCCCAGCTGTCGCAGCGAGACCACGTCCATCCGGGCCGGCGACCCGAGCACCGACACCCCGCAGCTCTCCGGACGGGGCGGCAGGGAGGTGCCCTGTGCCACGCCCACCCGCCAGCGGCGGCCGTCGGTGTGGGCGACGGTGACGTCCCAGCGCGGGGCCGCGCCCGCGGTCCGTACGACGCTCAGCGTGTCCGCCGCGTACTCGCCCGCCGCCTCGCGCACGGCCAGTTCGGCCGCCTGGCCGGGCCGTTCCCATGCGGAGCGCCCCCGGCAGCCTTCCAGCACCACACGGCCCTCCTGGACACCGTGCAGGACCTTCTTGACGGCATGGGCCTCGGCGCGGCCGTACGCGTAGCCGTGCGGCAGCACGAGCACCGTCGGCGAGAAGCGATGACCACCCAGATGAGTGACTTCCCAGGTGCCCGTCACTCCGGACGCGGCCAGATCGGCGGCGAGCGGGCGGCCGAGCAGGGCGCAGCAGCGGTCGCGCTTGCCGTTGGTGCAGACGAGCGCGAGGGGGCCGCCCGCGTGCGGCCGGCCGCCGAGCGCGGAGCCGAACGAACGGTGGTCCCCCGCGCCGAGCGCGGCGAAGTCCAGGCCGAGCAACCGCTCCGGGTCGCGGGTGGCGGCGCCGTGCAGCCAGACGTTCCCGGGAACCGTGTGGGCCACGTACACCTGGCGCATCCCGGGGGTGCCGGGATCGGCGTGGCGGCCGGGGCGGCGGATGAGCGCGATCCGCACGCCGGTCCCCTGGGCGGCGGCCTCCAGGGCACGGCCCAGCGCGGGGTCCAGATGGCTCGAAGTGAGCGCCTTGGGACCCCACGGGCCGGGCTGTTCCAGCAGCAGCCATGTCGTCGCGGTGGCAGCGGTGCCGCAGACGGGCTCGTCGAGCAGCCGGGAGACGGTTGTGCACCTACTCACAGAGGTGAGCCTAACCTGACTCTGGGGTCGGCGACTTCCGGCCCCGCCCGCTCCCCCTCAGCGGGCTATTCCGGCTGCGGCAGCGGTTGCGGCGGCTTCGGGCCGACGTAGTGACCGCTGGGGCGCATCCGCAGCGGGCGTTCCCCGTACTCCTCCAGGGTGTGCGCGATCCATCCCGCCGTCCGTGCGACGGCGAAGATCGTCTCGCCCGCCGTGGCGGGCATGCCGCAGGAGGCCGTGAACACGGCCAGCGCCAGGTCGACATTGGCGTGCAGCGGAGCGTGCCGCGCGGTCGTGGCGACCACGTCCCGGGCCGCGAGCAGGGCGGGCTCCGCGCGGGGAACGTCCTCCAGAAGGCGGAACAGGACCCGCGCGCGGGGATCCTCGCCCTGGTAGAGCCGGTGGCCGAGCCCGGGGATGCGGCGCCCCGCGCGGAGCTCGTCCGCGATCACGGGGACGGCGGTGCCCTGGGCGAGGACGTCGAGCAGCATCCGGTGGGCGAGGCCGCTGGAGGCACCGTGCAGGGGGCCTTCGAGGACACCGAGCCCGGCCGACACGGCGGCGTACGCGTGGGCGCGTGCGGAGGCGGCGAGCCGGACCGCGAGCGTGGAGGCGGCCAGGTCGTGGTCGACGAGCAGGGCGAGTGCCGTGTCCAGGACGCGCAGCGCGGCGTCGCCGGGGTCGACGCCGGTCAGCCGGCGCCACAGCCGGTGGGCCAGCGGGCCGTCGTCGGACCGGCCCTCGCGCTGCACGGGCAACGCCGCGACCAGGGTGGGGATCAGCACGCGCGCGGTGCCGAGGACGGCGTCCTCGGACAGGTCGAAGCGCAGCGGGTCCTCGGCGGCCGAGGCGATCGTGGCGACCCGCAGCCGGTCGGTCGGGGAGGTGTGCTCCGGCAGCGCGTCGACGGCCCGACGGGCCGCGGCGACGGTGGCCTTCGGGGCGGTGAGGGCCGCACCCGGGGTCATCCGGCCCGTCCACAGCCACTCGGCCACCTCCTCGTAGGAGTGCCGCACGGCCAGTTCGGCGGCGTCGACGCCCCGGAAGAAGTAGCGGTCCTTCTCGATCAGGGTGATCCGGGTGCGCACCGACAGCTCCCCGCCGGAGCCCGAAGTCCCCGCGGCATCCCGCCTGTTGCGCTGGGCGAGCGCCTCGACCTCGCCGGCGTCGAAGGTGCTGGCGCGGCCACCGGGTGCACGCCTGCTGCTGAGCTGACCGCGGCTCACGTAGGCGTACACGGTCTCGGGCTTCACCCCGAGCAGTTCGGCGGTCTCCTTGGTGGTCAGCCGCCGCGCGGGACTGCCGGGAGCGGGTTGTTGATCGCGCATGACGCCACCGTAGTCGTGTCGCATGCATGCTGATCCAGTCAACGTTGACAGCCGGCAGGTCAAACAAGGACGGTCGAATCACGTTCAGGGAGGACAGGCGGTTCTGCAGTCAGCGCGCAAGTCTCTGAAGAGCTGGGGAATCTCATCCTCGGGGTTGGCGATTGCCGGCTGCGAATCGGCTCCGACTCGCGGAGAGCGGGGTTTCAGCAGCCGCCGGAGGAGGCGGTCGGGGCTCCGATGCCGGTCCGGGGAGTGGCGGGGGCGGCGCAGCATCCGCCGCCCGGCTGCTCGGCGTTGTCGGGCTCGTCGAAGAGGCCCGCACCGCCGCACACTCCCGACTCGGGGAGGACCAGCTCGACGCGCTCTGCGGCCTCCCGGTCGCCCGCGACGGCGGCGGCGACCGAGCGGACCTGCTCGTAGCCGGTCATCGTGAGGAAGGTGGGGGCGCGGCCGTAGGACTTCATACCGACCAGGTAGATGCCCTGCTCGGGGTGGGAGAGCTCGTTGACGCCGTGCGGGTGGACGGTTCCGCATGAGTGGACGTTGGGGTCGATCAACGGGGCGAGGGCGGTCGGGGCCTGGAGGCGCTCGTCGAGGCCGAGGCGGACCTCGGAGAGGAAGGACAGGTCGGGTCGCAGGCCGGTCAGGACGATCACCTCGTCGACCGGGTCGAGGCGGCGGCCGTCTTCCGCGACCAGGACCAGCCGGTCGCTGTCCCGGTCCACCGCTTGCGTGCGGAAGCCGGTGACCGCGCTTGCGTGGCCGGCCTCCACGGCGGCCTTGGCGCGCAGGCCGAGTGCGCCGCGTGCGGGCAGCTGGTCGCCCTCTCCGCCGCCGTAGGTGTTCGCGCCGATGCCGCGGCGCAGGATCCACACCGCGTGCGTCCCCTCTTCCTCCTTGGCCAGGTCGGCGAGGAGGGCGAGGGCGGTGAAGGCGGAGGCGCCGGAACCGACGACCGCGGTGCGCCTGCCCGCGTAGCGGGCGCGTACGGCCGGGTCGGCGAGGTCGGGGACGCGGTAGGTGATCCGGTCGGCCGCGGCCTTCTCGCCGAGGGCGGGCAGACCGTCGGCGCCGGCAGGGCCGGGGGCGGACCAGGTGCCGGAGGCGTCGATGACGGCGCGGGCGGTGATCCGCTCCTCGCGTCCGTCGGCGTGCCGGATGTGGAGAGTGAAGGGCTGTTCGTCGCGGCCGGAGTCGACGATGCGGTCACGGCCGGCGCGGGCGACACCGGTGACCGTCGCACCGTAACGGACCCTGTCGCCGATGACGTCGGCGAGCGGCTGCAGGTACTGCTCGGCCCAGTCGCCGCCGGTCGGGTAGGCGGTGCCCTCGGGGCGGACCCAGCCGGTGGGGGCGAGAAGCTTCTCGGCGGCCGGGTCGGTGACCTCGGCCCAGGGAGAGAACAGCCGTACGTGTCCCCAGTCCCGGACGGCGGTACCGGCGGTGGGACCCCCCTCCAGGACCAGCGGTTCGATACCGCGGTCGATGAGATGCGCTGCGGCGGCCAGACCCACGGGGCCGGCACCGATGACGGCGACCGGCAGCCGGCCGGTGGTGGACGCGCTGTTGGTGGACACAGCCACGAGGTTCCTCCCTTGTTTCGACATCTGTCGATGACTTGTGCGGGCCAGCATGACATCTGCATCGACATGCGTCAACATAGACATTCTTCGAATTAGACGGGAGGGTGACCGGCGTCACGCCGTCGGATCCGCCTCGGCGTGCACGGGTGCCGTGCGCCCGGCCCGGCGTCCGGCCCCGCCGGCGACAGGGCCGCCGCCTCCCGCCTTGCTTCGGCATGTGTCAACATAGATGCATGTCGAATGTCCAGGTGCTGCCGCTGGTCGAGTCCGGAGCCTCCGACGGCGTGGCGCCCTGCTGCCCGCCGCTCACCGAGCGTCCGTTCACCGCAGGGGAAGCGGAGGTTGCGGCGCGGATGTTCAAGGCGCTCGGCGACCCGGTGCGACTGCGGCTCTTCTCCGCGGTCGCCTCCCACGAGGGCGGCGAGGCGTGCGTCTGCGACATCTCCGACGTCGGCGTCTCTCAACCGACCGTCTCTCACCACCTGAAGAAGCTCAAGGACGCCGGCCTGCTGACCTCCGAGCGGCGCGGCACCTGGGTGTACTACCGGGTCGAGCCGTCGGTGTTCGCCGCGATGGGACGGCTCCTCGCTCCGCGCTGATCCTTCAGGTCACGCACGAGAAGGAGCTCGCCGCCCCGCCGTCACGCATCCGTCTCCCGCCACCACCGACGCATGGCAACCGTCGGGACGGGCTCGCGACCGCGGTGAGCCGTACCAGGGGGTGATCGGCTACGTGGACGCGACGTTCGAGACGGCCCACCGCCTCCAGGTGGCCGCCGTCAGGACGGGCCCGGGCACACCCGTGGTGCCCACCGTCGAAGCCGTACCGGGCGGCATCGCCGGGGCGCGGGTGACCGGCGCGGGCAACGACCTGGCGCCGGGCGCCGGACTGCCGCGCCCGGCCGGGGCGTATCGGATCGTCCTGGTGACCTACGAGGTCGTGTGCGAGAGCGGCAACGGGGCCTCCGTCCTGCCGACGTTGGACTCCTTCCTCGCCGGCCCCGTCGGCGAGGCGGGCCAGGACCTCCCGTACCGGGTGGGATGCGTGCCGGTGCCCGACGGGATCGCCGCCCGGGCCCGCGAGGTCGTCGCCGCCCTGTCCTGACCCCGCCTCGGGGGCTTGCGTTCAGGGCCGGAGGAGTTCGGTGACCGCCCGTGCGGCATCGCGTGCCGGGCGGCCGACGCCGATGAGGGTGGCGGAGGCGGGGCCGGTCCAGTCGCCGTAGCCGAGCAGGTGCAGGCGGGGCTCGTCGGCCGCGCGCGTCCCGGCGGTGGCGATATGGCCGCGCCGCCCCCGGAGCCGGAGCGGGGCGAGATGCGAGAGAACGGGCCGGAAGCCGGTGCACCAGATGATCGTGTCGGCATCCGAGCGGCTGCCGTCGGCCCATTCGACGCCGCCGGGAAGCAGCCGGGAGAACATCGGGGCCGCTTTCAGCAGGCCGCGGTCACGGGCTTCGCGCACCGGCGGGACCGCGACGATGTCGCCCAGCGACGCGACGCCGCCCGTGTCGGTGCGGCCCTCGTCGAGGGCGCGGCGGCGGGCAGTGGCCGTGTCGAACAGGGCGCGTCCGTCGACGTCGTCGGCGAGGAAGCGGGGCGGACGCCGGGTGACCCAGGTCAGGTCCGTGTCGTGGGCGAGATCTGCGGCGATCTGGGCGCCGGAGTTGCCGCCGCCGACCACGATCACGCGCCGGCCCGCGAAGTCGGCGGGGCTGCGGTACTCGGCCGTGTGCAACTGGCGTCCCCCGAACACCGCTTGGCCGGGGACGGCGGGGAGGAAGGGCCGCCACCAGGTGCCGGTCGCGCTGATCACCGCACCGGCATGCCAGGTGCCGGTACCGGTCTCCACCCGCAGAAGCGAGCCGTCCCGGCGGACGGCGAGGACACGTACGGGGCGCTCGACGGGCAGCTCGTAGCGCTTCTCGTAGTCGGCGAGGTACTCCACCACATGCCGTGCGTCGGGGCAGGTCTCGCCCGGCTGGGGTGGCATGAGACGGCCGGGCAGCGAGGAGTAGGCGGCCGGGGAGAACAGGTGCAGGGAGTCCCAGGCGTGCTGCCAGGCGCCGCCCGGCGTGCTCAGGGCGTCGAGGACGACGAAGTCGAGGCCGAGACGCCGCAGGTGGTAGCCGGCGGCGAGCCCGGCCTGGCCGCCGCCGATCACCACCACCTGTGTGCGGTGGCTCATTCCGCCGGTCGGCCGGGCATGAAGATGACCGCGACCAGGGCCAGTCCGACCACGGCGCCCACGAGTTGCGCGCCGGTGAAGCCCAGAACCGAACCCGGCGCGATGCCCGCGAAGGTGTCGGTGAAGGCGCGGCCGATCGTCACGGCCGGGTTGGCGAAGGACGTGGACGAGGTGAACCAGTACGCGGCGCCGATGTAGGAGGCGACCGCGAGGGGCGCGAAGCGCAGCTGGTCCGCCCGGGACAGGCCGAAGATCAGCAGAATCAGGCCGGCCGTCGCGACGACCTCACCCAGCAGCAGATGACCCGCCGACCGGTCGTGCGTGGACCACTTCACCAGTGGCTCGCCGAACATCGCGTCGGCCAGGATGGCGCCCGCGACGGCGCCCGCGATCTGCGCGGGCAGGTACACGGCCACCTCGCGCAAGGTGACCCCGGCGCCGCCGCGGCGGGCGGTCCACCACTCGGCGAGCGTGACCACGGGATTGAAGTGCGCGCCGGAGACCGGGCCGAGCAACAGGATCAGGATGCCGAGGCCGAAGACGGTGGCCGTGGAGTTGGCCAGCAGCTGCAGGCCGACGTCCTCGGTCAGCTCGGTGGCCTGGATGCCGGAGCCGACCACGACCGCCACCAGCGCCGCGGTGCCGGTGAATTCGGCGGCGGCCCGGGCGGCCAGCGGGGTACGGGGCCGGGTCGCACCCGGCGCGGGCGCCGCAGGCCCGGCCGCAGGCGCCGCCCGCGCGGCCTGTTCGGTAGGGGCGGCTTCGGCGGCAGTCACGGGCAGGCCCTCTTGTTCTGTGCGGCGGCGCGGGCGGACTCGGCCAGGTCGGCGAACTGACCGGCGAGTGAGGCGATGACGTCCGGGCGGAGCTTGTAGTACGTGAACCGGCCGCACGGCTCCGTCTCCACGACCCCGGCCTCGCGCAGCACCTTCAGGTGGTTGGAGAGGTTGGTCTGTCTCGCGCCCGTCTCCTCCACGAGATGCGTGGTGCACAGCGTCTCTTGGGCGAGCAGGGTCACGATCTGGAGCCTGAGCGGGTCGGCCAGAACCCGGATCAGATCAGTGTCGACTGACGTCAGCATGCACTGATACTGTCACATCAGCGGTGACTGACACCACCGGACGCTGATATGTCGTGCCCGTTCTGTTGCGAGACAAGAGAGACCTCTGATGTCCGACAAGCCCTCCGTGCTGTTCGTCTGCGTCCACAACGCCGGCCGTTCCCAGATGGCCGCCGCGTGGCTGACCCACCTGGCCGGGGACCGCGTCGAGGTCCGCTCGGCCGGCTCCGACCCCGGGGCGGGCGTGAACCCGGCCGCCGTCCAGGCCATGGCCGAGGTCGGCATCGACATCTCCGCCGAGGTTCCCAAGATGCTCACCGTCGACGCCGTCAAGGAGTCCGACGTCTGCATCACCATGGGCTGCGGCGACACCTGCCCCGTCTTCCCCGGCAAGCGGTACCTGGACTGGGACCTGGAGGACCCGGCGGGCCAGGGCGTCGAGGCCGTCCGCCCGATCCGCGACGACATCAAGGTGCTGGTCGAGGGCCTGATCAGGGAGATCGCACCGGAGCCCCAGGCGTGAGCACCGCAACCGGCGGCGTACGTGACGTCATCGTCATCGGCTCCGTCCCCGCCGGATACACCGCAGCCCTCTACACCGCCCGTGCCTGGCTCGAGCCGCTGGTCTTCGAGGGTGCGGTCACGGCCGGCGGCGCGCCGGTGCAGACGGCCGAGGCGGAGAACTTCCCCGGCTTCCCTGGCGGCATCATGGGCCCGGACCTGATGGACGACATGCCGGCCCAGGCCGAACGCTTCGGCGCCGAACTCGTCCCCGACGATGTCACCGAGGTGGACCTGAGCGGCGCCGTCAAGACGGTCACCGGCAGCGGGGGGACGGTCCACCGGGCGAGGGCCGTGATCGTGGCGACCGGCTCGTAGCACCGCAAGCCGGGTCTGCCGGGTGAGGACGCGTTCTCCGGCCGCGGGGTGTCGTACTGCGCGGCCTGCGACGGCTTCTTCTTCCGCGAGCACCACATCGTGGTGGTCGGTGGCGGCGACACGGCCATGGAGGAGGGCACCTTCCCCTCCCGCTTCGCGGCCTCCGTGACGGTCGTCCACCGCCGCTCCACTCTGCGGGCCTCCCAGGTCATGCAGAACCGGGCGTTCTCCGACGACAAGATCTCCTTCGTTTTCGACAGCGAGATCGCCGGCCTCACGGAGCGGGACGGCAGGCTCACCGGAGTCGTGCTGCGGGATGTCTTCACCGGTAAGACCCGCACCCTGGACGTGACAGGCCTGTTCGTCGCGATCGGCCACGACCCGCGCACTGAACTGGTCACCGGCCGGCTCGACCTGGACGGCGAGGGCTGCCTCAAGGCCGCCTCCCCTTCCACCCGCACGAACATCCCGGGCGCCTTCGGCGCGGGCGACGTGGTCGACCACACCTACCGGCAGGCGATCACCGCGGCCGGCTCCGGCTGCGCGGCCGCACTGGACGCCGAGCGCTGCCTCGCCGCACTGACCGACACCGGCACCGCGGGCGAGCCGGCCGTGGCTGCGGTCTGCCGTCCCGAAGGAAGACCACGGCTCTCAGGAACGTCACCGATGACTCCTTCGGACAAGACGTCCTCGACAACGAGAAGCCGGTCTTGGTCGACTTCTGGGCCGCCTGCGCGGCAAGTGCCGCCAGCTCGCCCCTTCCCCGGAGGCGATCGCCGCCGAGCACGGCGACAGGACCGAGATCGTCGAGCTCGACATCGACGAGAACCCCGCCACCGTCGCCCGCCGCGGCGTGATGTCCATCGCGACGGTGAACGTCTGTCAGGGCGAGCCCCGCGGTCCCCTTCTTCTGGCGGAGGCACCCGGTGGCCAGTAGACGCGTCGTCGCCATCAGCGGCACCGACGCCGGTGTCAGCGCGGCCCTGCGCGCCCGCGAGCTGGATGCCGGCAGCGACGTCACCGTCGTGGTGGCCGACGCCTGGCCGAACTTCTCCGTCTGGCGCGTCCCGTACCACGTCAGGCGTGAGCGCGCGAGTCGCGCGGGCGGGCTCGGCCCTAGGAGTCGCGGTGACGTCGATCTCGGTGAGGACGCCAAAGTCCTGGGCGGCGAGGGCGTATCGGGTGCGGGCAGCGGCGGTGGCGAAGGCGGTGTCCAGGCGAGCCGTGCGGTCGTGACACAGGGCGGTGATGCCTGCCTTCGTGTCCGCTCGGGTGGACGAGGCGCGCGTCCCGTCGGGTGGACGACGTGCTCGTGTGGTGGCGGCCGGGGTTTCCTTACTCCCAAAAATACCCCCCGGGGTACTCGTGCTACCGTCGAACATATACCCCCGGGGGTAATTCTTCGTCGGATGGGAGTACCTCATGTTCTTCGTCGACACGATCGAGGTGTCGGGGCTCGGCAACCGCAGCTATCTCGCCGGTGGTGAGCGCACGGCCGTGGCCGTCGACCCGCCCCGCGACGTCGACCAGGTCATCGCGGCCGCGGCCGGGCGCGGGGTGCGGATCGCGTATGTCGTCGAGACGCACGTCCACAACGACTACGTCACCGGCGGCCTGGAGCTCGCCCGGGTCACGGGCGCCGCCTATCTCGTGCCTGCCGGGGCTCGCGTCTCGTTCGAGCGGGTGCCGGTGCACGACGGCGACCGTGCGGAGGTCGACACCGATGCCGGCCTGGCGGTGCGTGCGCTGGCCACACCGGGCCACACCCCGCACCACACGTCCTACGTGCTGGAGGAGAACGGCACGGCGGTCGCCGTGTTCACCGGCGGCTCGCTCCTGATCGGCAGCGTCGGCCGCCCCGACCTGGTCGAGCCCCGGCTGACGGAACACCTCGCCCGCGCCCAGCACGCCTCCGCGCACCGGCTGGCCGCCGAGCTGCCGGATGAGACGGCCGTGCTGCCGACCCACGGCTTCGGCAGCTTCTGCTCGTCCTCCCAGGCGGAGGGCAGCGACACGACCATCGGCAAGGAGAAGGCGTCCAACGAGGCCCTCACCCGAGACGTCGACACCTTCGTCGCCGACCTGCTGGCGAGCCTGGACGACATCCCCGCCTACTACACGCACATGGGCCCGGCCAACGCCGCCGGACCCACGCCCGTCGACCTGACCCCGCCCGCCGTCGCCGACGCCGACGAGATCGCCGCCCGGCTGGCGGCGGGGGAGTGGGTGGTGGACCTGCGCAACCGCGTCGCCTACGCCGAAGGGCATGTCGCGGGCTCCTTCAACTTCGAGGCCGAAGGACAGCTGGCCACCTATCTGGCCTGGCTGATTCCGTGGGGCAAGCCGGTCACGCTGCTCGCCGAGTCGCCCGAGCAACTCGCGGCGGCCCAGCGCGAGCTGGTCAGGGTGGGCATCGACCGCCCGGCAGCGGCGGCCACGGGCGGGCCGGCCCGCTGGGTGCGCGAGGGCGAGGTGCCGGCCTCCTTCCCGAGGGGCACCTTCGCCGACCTCGCGGGGCGGATCGCGGACGTCGTCGTCCTGGACGTGCGCCGATCCTCGGAGCGGGCCGGCGGGTTCGTCGAGGGCTCGGTCCACATCCCCGTCCACGCCCTGCACCGCCGCCTGGACGAGGTGCCCGACGGCGAGGTGTGGGTGCACTGCGCGGGCGGGATGCGCGCCGCCGTGGCCGCCTCCCTGCTGGATGCCGCGGGGCGGGACGTCGTCGCCGTGGACGACTCCTTCGACGCCGCCGGCAAGGCGGGGCTCACCGTCCGTACGCCCTGACGCGGCGGCCGGACTTCCGTACCGACAGGGGACACAGGAGCGAGAGACCGAGATGAGCATATTCCGACGTGCCCGGGGTGGCTCCGGGCGTGTGAGCGTGCAGGAGGCGGCCGTGCGCACCGGGCACGGTGGCCCCGACGGCGCCGACGGCGCCGTCCTGGTGGACGTGCGCGAGCCGTATGAGTGGCAGGCGGGGCACGCGCCGCACGCCGTGCACCTGCCACTGTCCGCGCTGGCCGCCGGGGCTGGGCTGCCCGATCGCGCCCAGGCGCGGCCCCTGGTCGTGATCTGCCGTTCCGGGCATCGCTCACAGCGGGCCGTGGAACTGCTCGTCGCCCGCGGCTCGGCGGCCGTGGACGTGATCGGCGGGATGCGGGACTGGGCGGAGGCGGGGCTGCCGGTGGTCGACGGGCGCGGCCGGAACGGCACCGTCGCGTGAGCGCGGTCGTACTCGCCCTCGCCGCCGGCGCCGTCATCGGCGTGGCGCTCGGCGCGCTAGGGGGCGGCGGCAGCGTCCTGGCCGTCCCCGCGTTGATCTACCTGCTCGGCTTCAGCCCCGTCGCGGCGACCACCGCGAGCCTGGTCATCGTCACGCTCACGTCGGTCACCGCGCTGGTCGCGCACGCCCGGGAAGGGCACGTCCGATGGCGGACGGGGCTGCTGTTCGCGGCGGCCGGGATCGGCCCGGCGATGCTCGGCGGCGCGCTCGCCGCCCACGTCCCGGCGGCCGCACTGACGGCGGCCTTCTCCCTGGTCGCGGGAGCGGCCGCCGTGCGGATGCTGCGGTCCCGGCAGGCCGCGGAGGGCGCCGTGACCGTACGGCCGGGGCGCGCCGCGGCGGCCGGGGCCGGACTCGGCGCGGTCACCGGTGTCCTCGGCGTCGGCGGCGGTTTCCTCGCCGTACCGGCGCTGGTGGGCGTGCTCGGCATGCGGATGCGCGACGCGGTGGGCACCAGCCTGCTGGTCATCACCGTCAACTCGCTGGCCGCGCTGACGAGTCGGGCGGGTACGGTCGAGGGTCTGGACTGGACGGTCGTCGGCCCCTTCGTCGGGGCCGCGATCCTCGGAGCCTGGGACGGGAAGAGACTGGCCTCGAAGGTCTCGGGCCACACGCTTCAGCGGACCTTCGCCCTGGTGCTGCTGTCCGTGGCCGCCTTCATGCTCGTCGACGCGCTGGTGTGAGGCACACCGTGACGCGCGCTCACGCCAGGGACAGGAACAGCTTCTCCAGCCGGGCCCGCATCGCCTCCGGGTCCTCGCCGTTCTTACGGCCGGACTCCATGTCCGTCACACAGCGCTGAAGGCCCGTCGCGATGATCGCGAACCCGGCGCGGTCCAGTGCGCGCGAGGCGGCGGCGAGCTGCGTGACGACCTCCTCGCAGTCCCGCCCCTCCTCGATCATCCGGATCACACCGGAGATCTGACCCTGTGCCCGGCGCAGCCGGTTCAGCACGGACTTCAGCTCCGCACCCGCGAGATCAAGTTCCACGACCACTCCTCGAAAAATACCCCTCCGGGTACTGTACGTCCCGGTTCGGGACGGCGTCGACCACCAAGGATCACACCTGCCATGACACATTCCCCCGCCCCCGTCGCCCTCGGCACCGACCAGACCCGCACCCGCTTGCACGAACTCACCGTCATCGACGTGCGTACGCCCCCCGAGTACGCCTCCGGGCACCTGCCCGGCGCCGTGAACATCCCCCTCGACCACCTCCGGCGGGCACTGCCGGAGATACGGCACGCCGCCGAGCGTGGCGACGTCCTCGTCGTCTGCGCCTCCGGCGCCCGCTCCGAGAACGCCTGCAAGCTCCTGGCCGAGCAGGGCATCACCACGGCCACCCTCGCCGGCGGCACCAATGCCTGGGCCGCCGAGGGGCACGACCTGCACATGCCGGCGGCCTGCGACACGCGGGCCGGCTGGAGCATGGAACGCCAGGTGCGCTTCACCGCCGGCACCCTGGTTCTGCTTGGCGTCGCCCTCGGGGCGTTCGTGCACCCGGCTCTCCTGCTGATCCCGGCCGGTGTCGCGGGCGGCCTGGTCTTCTCCGCCGTCACGAACACCTGCGGCATGGCGGCCGTGCTCGGCAGGCTCCCGCACAACCGCCCGCGCGGCGCCGACCTGGACGCCGCTCGCGCGGCCCTCCGGGGCCGCTGACGGCGCTCGGCCCCGGGCACCCGCGTACGCGGCGCGTGTGCCCGGCCGGGCGTACGGCACATCCGATCGCGGACGGCGACGAGGGCGGGGACGGACGAGATCCGGTCCGGCCACGGCGCTCGGGCCCCGGATCGCCGACGAGCGGGAGGAGATGACACGCAGGACGCGACGGTCCCGGCCTGTACCTGGCCGGGACCGTCGGGGTCGTCGCGGGAGGGCGGCGCCTACACGGCGGCCGTCGGAGCCCCCGCACGTGCCTTGCGGCGGCGCAGCGCGAACGCGGTGGTCATGGCTCCGGCGGTCAGGACACCGGCGCCGACGGCGATCGGCAGGGCCGGGGAGGTGGAGCTGCTGGCGGCGACGTTCTGGGCCTTGAGGTCCTGGACGTACGCCGGGTAAGGGGCGTGCGTGGATCCGGCGGACGCCGCACGGCCGTAGTGGTGCGGGATGGGCTTGACCGACCTGACCGAACCGTCGGTGTTCAGCAGCACCTGCTTGTCGTTGGGGTGCCGGAAGTCGAACATGCCGGCCAGGCTGCCCGCGCGCCGGTCGAAGGAGGCGTCACCGATGCCGCCGGTGTGCCAGTTGTTCTCGATGAACTGGGTGATCGAGGTCTGCTCGGTGGCGGTGTGGTCGACCGAGTTCACCTTGCTGTAGGGGGAGATGACGAGCAGTGGCTGCCGGGTGCCGGGGCCGCAGCGGTCCGCGTAGCCGCCCTTGGCAGCCGGGCCGGCCTGGCAGTCGGGACCGTCGACGGCCTTGCCGTTGGAGCCCACGGTGGAGTTCGTGGAGCCGTTGAGGACCTCGGAGGTCACGTGGTCGTACCAGCCGTCGGAGTCGTCGTAGGCGACCACGACCGCGGTGGACTTCCACTCGGGCGACTGCTGCAGCTCGTTGATCTCCTTGACCAGGAACTGCTGCTCGTCGGTCGGGTCGGAATAGGCCGCGTGACCGTCCTGGTACTCGGCGGCCTTCAGGAAGCTGACCGCGGGCAGGTTGCCGGCCTTCAGGGCGGCGTCGAAGTCCGTGAGGTCGTAGTTGTGGTTGGCCCGGCCGTTGTGCCCGATCTCGGCGATGCTCTTCGGGGCCAGGTGGTGCGGGTTGGACGTCGACTTGTAGTACTCGAACGGCGAGTGGTGCGGGCTGTAGTCGACCACGGCGGCGCCGCCGACGTTGCTGTGCGTGGTGTCGCACTTGGCGTAGGAGCCGGACGTGCCGTCCCACGCGGTCGACGGGCGGAAGCCGCCCTGGAACCAGCCCCAGCTCACGCCCTTGGCGTTGAGCAGGTCACCGATGTTCTTGCCCCGCATTGCCGCGAGGGCGTTGGTGCTGGTGTGGTCCTTGTCGGAGCAGTCGTCGTAGGCCGGGTCCGGGTCGTTGGTGACCGTGCCGACGCCCTTGGCGTCGGGCGAGATCACGGTGTACGAGTCCGGGGTCGACGTCTGCTTCGGGTTCTCCGTGCCGGTGGACGGGTCGGTGGAGATGACACCGTGCGTCTGACCGGAGACGAGGTTGAGCGCGCCGGGCGTGGACGGGCCGTAGACCGAGCTGAAGGAGCGGTCGTTGAGGGAGTACTGCTGCGCGTAGTTCCACAGCGCGGTGACGGTGTTGCCGTCGTAGTAGTCCATCACCAGGCCGGGCTCGCCGTAGAGCCCGGTGCACTTGCTGACCTCGGTGTTCTCGACGTACTTGTCGGCCTTGCCGCCGTCGGCCGCGTACTGCTCGGGACCGTAGGAGTGGTTCTGGTCGCAGGTCATCGCCTGCGCCGGGGTGAGCCGCTTGGGCGTGTACAGGTTCGGGTTCTTCGTCAGCAGCCCGGAGTTGAGCAGGTTGTCGGCCTTCGGGGTGTGCCGGGCCGCCTTGAAGGCGGTGCCGTCGGTGTTGGCCGCCTGCGGGTAGGTGGCGAAGTAGTGGTCGAACGAGACGTTCTCGTCGTAGATCACCACCACGTGCTTGATCGGCGTGGCGGTGTGCGTGCCGCCGTGGCCGTGGCCGCCGTGCGCCGAGGCCGCCGCCGCGGGGACGGCGCCGCCCGCCGTGGCGAGGGCGGCCGCGCCGATCAGGGCGCCTATGCGCGTCAGCCGACGTCGCGGGCCGAAGGTTCTTCCAATGCCGAGCATGCTGTGTCGCCTTCCGGGAGCACCGAGTTCCACTGCCTGGCCCATGCGTGACCATGACGTCTATGGCCGGATCCTGGGCAATGCTGACGACCGGTCGAGGGAGCGGCAATGAAGGGCGCACGAACGAATGGTCAGGAGATCCTCATGGTCTCTTGACCTTCTTTTGATCCGGGTGCGCTCGCCCGGTCACGTCAGCAGGCGGCGTCCCAGCCAGTCGGAGGCGTCCCGCACCCCGGGCAACGCGAAGAAGTAGCCACCGCCGAACGGCGAGACGTAGTCGACCAGCGGCTCCCCGGCCAGCCGCTTCTGCACGGTCTCGAACTGCCGCGCCAGGTCCTGCTGGTAGCAGCAGAACAGCAGCCCCATGTCCAGGTTGCCGTTGGCGTCCATACCCCGGTCGTAGTTGTAGCCGCGGCGCAGGATCCGCTGGTCGGCGCTGGCGGTGGTGCGCGGGTTGGCCAGCCGTATGTGGCTGCTCAGGGGGATGATGTCGCCCTTGGGATCCTGGGCGTACTGGGGCGTGTCCTTCTCGTGTCGCCCGTCCAGGGGCGCACCGGTGTCGCGGGCCCGGCCGAACATCCGTTCCTGCTCGGTGATCGGGACCCGGTCCCAGAACTCCACCAGCATCCGGATCAGCCGTACGACCTGGTAGCTGCCGCCCCTGGCCCAGTCCGGTTCGCCGTCGCTCGCGCCCACCCACACCAGGCGGTCCGTCTCCCGGGAGCTGGTGACGTCCGGGTTGGCGATGCCGTCCTTGAATCCGAAGTGGTTGCGCGGAACGCCGGAGGGGCGGGACGGGCTGACGAACCCGTCCATCCGCCAGCGCACCTGCATGCCACCGCGGGTGTGCCGGGCGACGTCGCGGAGGGCGTGCAGCACCGTGTCCGTGTTGGCTGCGCAGAACTGCACGCTCAGATCACCGTGACACCAGGCGGCGTCGAGGTCGTCGTCCGGGAACGACGGCATGGCGGTCAGCCGGCGGGGCCTGCGGGCGGCGAGTCCGTAACGGTCGTCGAAGAGGGAGGCGCCGACGCCGACGGTGACGGTCAGTTGGTCGGTGGGTATGTCCGGGCCGAGTGTGCCCGAGTCGGCGGGCGGCGCGGTGATGCCCAGTTCGTCCGGGGTGCCGCCGGCGGTGAGGAAGCGGGCCCGGTCGGTGAGCGTGCGCAGCAGCGCGGCCAGTTCGCTGCGGTTGTCGGCGGTGGTGTCGAAGGACACGAACGCCGTGGCGCGGGGTGCCGGGGTGGTGATGCCCGCCTGGTGCGGACCGTGGAAGGCCACGCGCTGCGGCGCTCCGGAGGGTGCGGCGGCGGAGGCGGTGCCGTGGTCGGCGGCGACCAGGCCGGCGCCGGCCACCGCCGCCGCGCCGGCCAGGAAACCCCGGCGCCCGACGTCGTTCACGTGCTTCACGAGGTCCTCCGTACGTCCGTGAGGGCGGCCACGTCGGCGAGCCGCTCGACCAGTTCACCGAGGTTCGCGTCGACCTTCTCCCGCTCGGCGAGGGTCAGCCGGTGCAAGGGTGTCCAGCGGCCGTCGTGGTCGAAGCCGTCCAGGATGTTCTGGGTGCGGTCCAGCCAGGAGTCGAGTCCGGCCAGGCCGGTGTCCCGGGTCTTCAGCAGCGGGCGCAGGAAGCCGAGGAGGGTGCGGGTGCCGTCGAGGTTGGCGCGGGCGGTGGCCAGGTTGGTGCCGCTGCCGTAGTCGGTGCGGCCGGTCAGCTCGAACTGCACGGTGTTCTCCAGGATCTCGTGCGCGCGCAGGCCGACGTCGGCCGGGTCCATCCGCTGGGTGGGCCAGCTGTCACGCAGCGCTCGTACTGCCTGGGCGAGTTGGTCGGTGGGGCCGCGCAGGCCGCTCGCCGACTCGCCGTGCCACAGCCCGTACTCGACCCGGTGGAACCCGGTGAAGCCCTTGTCGCGCACCCCGCCGGACAGCGCGGCCGTGGTTCCGTTGATCTCATCGTCGGCGTCGCCGAAGGTGCCGTAGGCGGCGCCCATCCGCTCGTACACCAGGTGCGCGGGCAGCCACGCGGCACGGGCGGCCGCGAGGTCGCCGCGGTCGACGGCGTCGCGCAACGCGTCCGTCCTCTGCACCAGTTCGACTGTGCGGGCCTGGATCCACTTCTGGTAGGCGAGCGTGGGCGGGATGAGGTCCTGCTGGCTCACGGGCACGGCCGCCGGACCGCTCCTCACCTTCGCGCCGGTGAGCCGGACCGTCGGCCCGGTGACGGCGTCCGCGTCGTCGGGCAGGCACTTGAAGGCGTACGAACCGTTGCCCAACGTCAC
This sequence comes from Streptomyces sp. NPDC059224, assembly GCF_042754285.1. Classification (NCBI taxonomy): domain Bacteria; kingdom Bacillati; phylum Actinomycetota; class Actinomycetes; order Kitasatosporales; family Streptomycetaceae; genus Streptomyces; species Streptomyces sp. NPDC059224. The sequence goes on along the minus strand of NZ_JBHZAN010000018.1, from coordinate 78,538 downwards.
CCGCAGCGGGCGCTCGGTGCCCGGAGCGAGGCCTTCGACCTCGCCGTAGACGGCGCCGGTCCTCGGGTCGGTGAGAAACACCTCGGCCGCCGAGCTGGAGGTGTTGCGCAGGTCGAAGACCTGGCGGCCGGGCTCGGGGCGGGTCCAGCCGCGTCCGCAGCCGGCGGCCGCGATCTCGACGGTGGTGTGCGGCAGACCGTCGGCCGCCGTCTCCCGGTGGGCGCTGCCGCCGGACCCCCCGGCGGCCAGCAGGACCGCCCCCACCGCGCCGGCGGCCACCAGGGCGCCGCCCGCGAGCAGCACGGCGCGCCGCCGGCCGACGGGGCCGGGCGAGGGCGGGGCCGATATGGAACCAGGATCGGCTTCGCGTGCGGCTTCGGGCACGCCGGGCCTCCAGACAGTCGTACGAACGAGGCGCCGATGATCCTAAGCGTGCCGGAAGGCCACCACGGGGCCGCCGACCGCTCCCTGACCGAACGCGGGAACAGAATTCGTCCGCGGTTCACCGTCCCGTCCACCGGCGCCGTGAATCGGCAGAGGAGTGCCGGTGCCGGCGGGGCGGACGAGGTGGAGGTGGACCTCTCCGTCGTCCGCCACCCCGTACAGGTCGATCCGCACCAGTCTTTGGACGCGGGCCGGCACGCGGGCCGGCACGCGGGCGGCGTGCCACAGGGCGGCGGTCGGCACGACCAGCGCGTAGCGCGGATGCGCGGGGATCCGGCCGTCGTGCGGCGCGGCAGCCGGCCGTAGGCGGTGTCGGCGTCGATACCCCTCTCCCGGGTGCGGCCCTTCACCGCGGCGATCAGCCGCTCGCCGCCGCGCACGGCCTCGACGCCGGTCCACCGGTCCGTGGGGACGACGGGTGTCCAGCCGCCGACGACCGGACGGCGCCGGAAGGCATCGGTGACACGCTCCCACGCCGACGTCGAGGTCTACGCGGGCGTGGTCATGGAACTCTGCGGTCTGCCCCGGGAGATGTTCACCCCGACGTTCACGGCGGCCCGCGCGGTCGGCTGGAGCGCCGACATCCTGGAACAGGCGGCGGACTCGAAGATCATCCGTACGGTGGCACGGTACGCGGATCCGGAGCCGGGGGTGACGGCCGCGGCTCGGTGGGCCCCTGCGGCGGGTCGTTTCCTATCCTGGAGCGGCCCACACCCCCGCCCGCACGGAAGAGGTCCCCGTTGGAGCACCACCGCAGCCCCCAGCAGATCCCGGTCGTCGTGCTCGCCGGATTCCTGGGCTCCGGGAAGACCACGCTCCTCAACCACCTGCTGCACCGCAGCGGAGGCAGCCGAATCGGGGCGATCGTCAACGACTTCGGAGCCATCGAGATCGACGCGATGGCCGTGGCCGGCGCCCTCGGCGACTCCACCGTCTCGCTCGGCAACGGCTGCCTGTGCTGCGCCGTCGACACCAGCGAACTGGACCGGTACCTGGAACGGCTCGCCGACCCGGCCACCGGCATCGACGTGATCGTCATCGAGGCGAGCGGTCTCGCCGAGCCCGAGGAGCTCGTCCGGATGCTGCTCGCCAGCGAGCACCCCGGCATCGTCTACGGCGGTCTCGTCGAGGTCGTGGACGCCGCCGAGTTCGACGACACGCGCGCGAAACACCCCGAGATCGACCGGCACCTCGCCCTCGCGGACCTGGTCGTCGTCAACAAGCTGGACCGGGCCGAGCAGGGGGGCGAGCGGGTCCTCGGCCTCGTGCGGTCGCTCAGCGACCACGGGGCCGCCGTCGTGCCCGCCACCTACGGCCGAGTCGACCCGGAGTTCCTCTTCGACTGCCGGCCCGGCGAGGAGCGCGTCGGGCAGTTGTCCTTCGACGACCTGCACGAGCATCGAGAAGCCGGTGAGCACGCGGGACACCTGCACGACCGCTACGACAGTCTGTCCTTCGTCTCCGGCCGGCCCCTCGACCCCCGTCGCCTCATGCCCTTCCTCGACAGCCGGCCCGAGGGGCTCTACCGGATCAAGGGGTACGTCGACTTCGGGCCGTACGACACCGGGAACCGGTACGCCGTGCACGCCGTGGGACGGTTCCTGCGGTTCTACCCGGAGCCCTGGGGGCGCGCCGAGGAGCGGCTGACCCAGGTCGTGCTCATCGGCTCCGGCATCGACGCGGACGCCCTGCGCAAGGAACTGGACGCGTGCACGAACGACTCCCCACACGCCGACGAGCACGGCATGTGGGGCGTCCTGCGCTACGTACAGGGCCTGGAGGAAGACCCTGAGCAGGGCTACCAGCCCTAGACCGGGCCCGCCACCACCGACACCGTCTTCGGCAGGGACACGCCCGAGCCGTCCCGGCGCGGGTCGATCTCCGGGAGTTCGGCCGGCGTCCCGTTCTTCTGGGCCGCCTTCGCCGGGACCGGCCCCGCCCAGGCGAAGGCCAGGCAGTCCTCGCCCTTCAGGAACCGCTGGCAGCGCACCCCGCCGGTGGCGCGGCCCTTGCGCGGGTACTGGTCGAACGGGGTCAGCTTGGCCGTCGTCTGCACCGAGTCGTCGAGCGTGCCGCGGGAGCCGGCCACCGTGAAGACCACCGCGTCGGCCGCCGGGTCCACCGCCGTGAAGGAGATGACCTTCGCACCCTCGGTGAGCTTGATGCCCGCCATGCCGCCCGCCGGACGGCCCTGCGGGCGCACCTGGGAGGCCTGGTAGCGCAGCAGCTGCGCGTCGTCGGCGATGAACACCAGGTCCTCCTCACCGGTGCGCAGCTCCACCGCGCCGACGATCCGGTCGCCCTCCTTGAGGGTGATGACCTCCAACTCGTCCTTGTTGGACGGGTAGTCGGGGACCACGCGCTTGACCACGCCCTGCTCGGTGCCGAGGGCGAGACCCGGAGAGGACTCGTCCAGCGTGATCAGGCAGACCACCGTCTCGCCGTCCACCAGGGAGAGGAACTCGGACAGGGGCGCGCCGCCCGCGAGGGTCGGGGCGCTCGCCGTCTCCGGGAGCTGGGGCAGGTCGACCACGTTGACGCGGAGCAGACGGCCGGACGAGGTCACCGCGCCGATCTCGCCACGGGCGGTCGCCGGCACCGCCGACACGATCACGTCGTGCTTGGCCCGCTTGCCGTCGGCGTCCTCCGGGAACGGCTCGCCGTTCGTCGTGCGCGCCAGCAGGCCCGTCGAGGAGAGCAGCACCCGGCACGGGTCGTCGGCCACCTGGAGCGGCACCACGCTCGCCGGGACACCCGATGCCTCCAGCAGGACCGTGCGCCGCTCGGTGCCGAACTTCTTCGCCACCGCGGCCAGTTCGGCCGAGACCAGCTTGCGCAGCTCCGCGTCCGACTCCAGGATCCGGGTCAGCTCGGCGATCTCCGCGGTGAGCTTCTCCTTCTCCGCCTCCAACTCGATGCGGTCGTACTTGGTCAGGCGCCGCAGGGGGGTGTCCAGGATGTACTGCGTCTGGATCTCGGAGAGCGAGAAGCGCTCCATCAGGCGCTGCTTGGCCTCCGCGCTGTTGTCGCTGGAGCGGATCAGCCGGATGACCTCGTCGATGTCGACCAGGGCCGTGAGCAGGCCCTCGACCAGGTGGAGGCGGTCGCGGCGCTTGGTGCGGCGGAACTCGCTGCGGCGGCGGACCACGTTGAAGCGGTGGTCGAGGTAGACCTCGAGCAGCTCCTTCAGGCCGAGCGTGAGCGGCTGGCCGTCCACCAGGGCGACGTTGTTGATGCCGAAGGACTCCTCCATCGGCGTCAGCTTGTAGAGCTGCTCCAGGACCGCCTCGGGCACGAAGCCGTTCTTGATCTCGACGACCAGACGCAGCCCGTGCTCGCGGTCGGTGAGGTCCTTGACGTCGGCGATGCCCTGCAGCTTCTTGGAGTTGACCAGGTCCTTGATCTTGGCGATGACCTTCTCGGGGCCGACCGTGAAGGGCAGTTCGGTGATGACCAGGCCCTTGCGGCGGGCGGTGACCGTCTCCACCGCCACCGTGGCGCGGATCTTGAAGGTGCCGCGGCCCGTCTCGTACGCGTCCCGCACGCCCTCCAGGCCGACGATGCGGCCGCCGGTGGGCAGATCGGGGCCCGGGACGTGCTTCATCAGCGTGTCCAGGTCCGCGTTCGGGTACCGGATCAGATGCCGGGCGGCCGAGATGACCTCGCCGAGGTTGTGCGGCGGCATGTTCGTGGCCATGCCGACCGCGATTCCCGACGAGCCGTTGACCAGCAGGTTCGGGAACGCGGCGGGCAGCGCCACCGGCTCCTGCTCCTGCCCGTCGTAGTTCGGCGTGAAATCGACCGTGTCCTCGTCGATCGACTCGGTCATCAGGCTGGTCGCCTCGGCCATCCGGCACTCGGTGTACCGCATGGCGGCCGGCGGGTCGTCGTTGCCCAGGGAGCCGAAGTTGCCGTGGCCGTCGACCAGCGGGACACGCATCGAGAACGGCTGGGCCATGCGCACCAGCGCGTCGTAGATCGACGCGTCGCCGTGCGGGTGCAGCTTGCCCATCACCTCGCCGACCACGCGCGCGCACTTCACGTAGCCGCGCTCGGGGCGCAGGCCCATCTCGTTCATCTGGTAGACGATCCGGCGGTGCACCGGCTTCAGGCCGTCGCGGGCGTCCGGCAGGGCGCGCGAGTAGATGACCGAGTACGCGTACTCGAGGTAGGAGCCGCGCATCTCGTCCACGACGTCGATGTCGAGGATCCTCTCCTCGTACGAGTCGTCGGGCGGCGGGGTCTTCGTGCTGCGGCGGGCCATCGCTGCCGGCTCCTTGCTCATGCGTGAACGGGATCTGACGCTGACCATTGTGGACCGCGGTACTGACAACCCGGGCCAGGACCCGGTCTCCGCGGCCCGCCCCGGTGCCACGGAGGCTTTCGGGAGCGGGTCGGACGCAGGCTACGCGATCCGCTGTGGGCGTACGTGGTGCGGGAACTTCGCCGGGTTCCGGCACGCTTGCATACAGTGGCAGGACTGGCAGAAAAACCGCGGTTCGAGACGGCTTCCGCGAGTGAGTGACGCGAGCGAAGGGACGTACATGCCCATGGGTCACACGACCACGGCCGAGACAGGCTCCGGAGGCCTGACAGCGACCGAGCACCGCTTGGCCAACGGTCTGCGCGTGGTGCTCTCCGAGGACCACCTGACCCCGGTCGCGGCGGTCTGCCTCTGGTACGACGTCGGTTCCCGGCACGAAGTCAAGGGACGTACCGGCCTGGCTCACCTTTTCGAGCACTTGATGTTCCAGGGCTCCGCCCAGGTGAAGGGCAACGGCCACTTCGAGCTCGTACAGGGCGCCGGCGGCTCGCTCAACGGCACCACCAGCTTCGAGCGCACCAACTACTTCGAGACCATGCCCGCCCACCAGCTGGAGCTCGCCCTCTGGCTGGAGGCCGACCGTATGGGCTCGCTGCTCGCCGCCCTCGACGACGAGTCGATGGAGAACCAGCGGGACGTCGTCAAGAACGAGCGCCGCCAGCGCTACGACAACGTCCCCTACGGCACCGCCTTCGAGAAGCTCACCGCGCTCGCCTACCCGGAGGGCCACCCCTACCACCACACGCCGATCGGCTCGATGGCGGACCTGGACGCGGCCACCCTGGAGGACGCGCGGGCGTTCTTCCGTACCTACTACGCGCCCAACAACGCGGTGCTCTCGGTGGTCGGCGACATCGACCCCCAGGAGACCCTCGCCTGGATCGAGAAGTACTTCGGCTCCATCCAGGCGCACGACGGCAAGCCCGCCCCGCGTGACGGCTCGCTGCCCGACATCATGGGCGAGCAGCTGCGCGAGGTCGTCGTGGAGGAGGTGCCCGCGCGCGCGTTGATGGCCGCCTACCGGCTCCCGGAGGACGGCACGCGCGCCTCCGACGCGGCCGACCTGGCTCTCACCGTCCTCGGCGGCGGCGAGTCCTCGCGTCTGTACAACCGCCTCGTACGGCGCGACCGTACGGCCGTCGCCGCCGGCTTCGGGCTGCTGCGCCTGGCCGGTGCGCCCTCCCTGGGCTGGCTGGACGTGAAGACCTCCGGTGACGTCGAGGTCCCGGTCATCGAGGCCGCCATCGACGAGGAGCTGGCCCGCTTCGCGGAGGAGGGCCCCACGCCCGAGGAGATGGAACGCGCCCAGGCCCAGTTGGAGCGCGAGTGGCTGGACCGGCTGGGCACCGTCGCCGGCCGCGCCGACGAACTGTGCCGGTTCGCCGTCCTGTTCGGCGACCCGCAGCTTGCCCTGACCGCCGTCCAGCGCGTCCTCACGGTGACCCCGGAGGAGGTCCAGGAGGTCGCCAAGGCCCGCCTGCGGCCCGAGAACCGCGCGGTGCTCGTCTATGAGCCCAAGTCCCCCGAGACGGTCGAGGACGCCGACGTACCCGAGGACCCCGAGGCCGAGGCCACGGTCGAAGCCGGCGACAACAACGAGGAGGCGGCGAAGTGAGCGAGCTCGCCACCATGGACTTCCACCCGCAGCCCCAGGCCGGCGAGGCCCGGCCCTGGGCCTTCCCGGCCCCCGAGCGCTCCACCCTGGACAACGGGCTCACCGTGCTGCGCTGCCACCGCCCCGGACAGCAGGTCGTCGCCGTGGAGGTGCTCCTGGACGCACCCCTGGACGCCGAGCCGGCCGGCCTGGACGGCGTCGCCACGATCATGGCGCGCGCCTTCTCCGAGGGCACCGACAAGCACTCCGCCGAGGAGTACGCCGCCGAGCTGGAGCGGGCCGGCGCCACCCTCGACGCGCACGCCGACCACCCGGGCGTCCGGCTCAGCCTGGAGGTCCCGGCCTCCCGTCTGGGCAAGGGCCTCGGGCTGCTCTCCGACGCGCTCCGGGCACCCGCCTTCGCCGACAGCGAGGTCGAGCGGCTGGTCCGCAACCGCCTCGACGAGATCCCGCACGAGCTGGCCAACCCCAGCCGCCGGGCCGCCAAGCAGCTCTACAAGGAGCTCTTCCCGTCGGCCGCGCGGATGTCCCGGCCGCGCCAGGGCACCGAGGACACCGTCGAGAAGATCGACGCGGCCGCCGTACGCGCCTTCTACGACCGGCATGTGCGGCCCGCCACCGCCACCGCGGTCGTCGTCGGCGACCTGACCGGCATCGACCTGGACGAACTGCTCGGCGAGACCCTGGGCGCCTGGCGCGGCACGGCCGCCCAGCCCCGGCCGGTGCCCCCGGTCACCGCGGACGACACCGGCCGTGTCGTCATCGTGGACCGCCCCGGGGCCGTCCAGACGCAGCTGCTCATCGGCCGCGTCGGCGCCGACCGGCACGACCGCGTCTGGCCCGCCCAGGTGCTCGGCACCTACTGCCTGGGCGGCACCCTCACCTCCCGCCTGGACCGCGTCCTGCGCGAGGAGAAGGGCTACACCTACGGCGTCCGTGCCTTCGGGCAGGTGCTGCGCTCCGCCCCCGACGGCAGCGGCGCCTCGATGCTCGCCATCAGCGGCTCCGTGGACACCCCGAACACCGGCCCGGCGCTCCAGGACCTGTGGACGGTGCTGCGCACCCTCGCCTCCGGGGGCCTCACGGACGCCGAGCGTGACGTCGCCGTGCAGAACCTGGTCGGCGTGGCGCCGCTCAAGTACGAGACGGCGGCGGCCGTCGCCGGCACCCTGGCCGACCAGGTCGAGCAGCATCTGCCGGACGACTTCCAGGCCACCCTCTACCGGCAACTGGCCGCCACCGGCACCGTGGAGGCCACCGCGGCGGTCGTGAGCGCCTTCCCGGTCGACCACCTGGTGACGGTCCTGGTCGGCGACGCGGCGCAGATCAAGGAGCCCGTCGAGGCCCTCGGCATCGGCGAAGTGACGGTCGTCGCCGCGGAGTAGCGGGACGCGTGCGCCCGGAGCCCTGGTGACCCTCGGGTCACCGGGGCTCTGAAATGTCCGAATTGGGGCGGAGGTTGCCTGTCTGCCCTGTGGGATGCGCGACAAAAACCGCGATCCGTTTGAGGATTGCGAGGACGCCCTCATAGGTTCTTCCGGACTGTCCGCCAGGCACCGAGCCGCGCCCGCGGCACCGGACAGTCATCGCCGAGTCCCCGTACGGCGCGAGCCAGGGGAGCCGGGGACCCATGCAGTCCCTGGGGTGAATCGGACGCCCGCGCGAGCCGCGAGGGCGCCCGTAGGAGACCTTCCTGCTCCGAACCCGTCAGCTAACCCGGTAGGCGAGAGGGAAGGAAAGGACCAGCCTCTACATGGCGTTCATGTGCGCCTCCGGGAAGCACCGTCGTCCCGGCCGGGTGAAGCGCACCACCGCGCAGGCCGCCGGTATCGCGGCCCTCACCACCACAGGTGTCATCGGCACCGTCTCGGCAGCCCCGGCGCTCGCCGCGGAGAACTCGGTCGAGCAGACCGGCCTCACTCCGGTGATCACGGTCAGCGACTCGGTCGCCGAGCAGATCGACGCCCAGGCCGCCGCGCAGACGGCGGCCGCCGAGCGCAAGGCGGCCGAGGAGGCCGCGCGCAAGAAGGCGGCGGCCAAGGCCAAGAAGGAGCGCGAGGCCGAGGTGCGTGCCGCGCGGGAGGCCGAGCGCAAGCGTCTCAACGCCTTCGTCGCGCCGATCTCCGACTCGTACGTCTCCACCGGCTACCGGACCGGCGGCTCCCTGTGGTCCTCCGGCGCCCACACCGGCATCGACTTCCACGCCGCCACCGGCACGGTGGTGCACGCGGTCGGTACCGGCACGGTCGTCTCCACCGGATGGGGCGGCTCGTACGGCAACCAGATCGTCATCAAGATGGCCGACGGCATGTACACCCAGTACGGCCACCTGTCGTCGATAGGAGTCTCGGTGGGGCAGAAGGTCACCCCGGGCGAGCGGATCGGCCTCTCCGGCGCGACCGGCAACGTGACCGGCCCGCACCTCCACTTCGAGGCCCGCACGACCCCGGAGTACGGCTCGGACGTCGACCCGGTCTCCTACCTCCGCAAGCACGGTGTCGACGTCTGACCCGAACGCGGCGACGACCGTGTGACGTCACGCGGCGAGTGTGCCGAAGCCCCGGCTCCCGAGCCGGGGCTTTCGTCGTTTTCGTGAACCCGATGTCCAAAAAATATGCATGGATTCAGGGCCGCCGTCGGAAATTCCCGCTCATTGCAATAGAGTCACGGAACGGACGCCACTCGGCGGCGTTTCACGGGGATTAAGGCGGAGGTCGGACATGCGTATTCCGGCGCACTCGGTATGCACGGCGATCCGGGACGACATCGTCGCGGGTGTCTACGAGCGCGGCAGCCGGCTCACCGAGGAACTCCTGGCCCGCCGCTACGGTGTCTCGCGCGTCCCCGTCCGCGAGGCCCTGCGCACCCTGGAGGCCGAGGGCTTCGTCGTGACGCGCCGGCACGCGGGCGCGTGCGTGGCGGAACCGACCGAGCAGGAGGCCGCCGACCTGCTGGAGATGCGCCTGCTCCTGGAGCCGCTCGGCGCATCCCGGGCCGCCCAGCGCCGTACCGAGGCCCACCTCAAGGTGCTCCGCGGACTGGTCAGGCTGGGCCAGGAACGCGCCCGCAGGGGTGGCAGCGAGGACCTGCGCTCCCTGGGCGGCTGGTTCCACGAGACGCTCGCCCAGGCCACCGGCAGCCACGCCCTGACCTCGACGCTCACCCAGCTGCGGCACAAGATCGCCTGGATGTACGTCGTCGACTCACCCGCCAACCCCGTGGAGTCCTGGGCCGAGCACGGCGCCATCGTGGACGCGGTGACACGCGGCGACGGCGAACGCGCGCGGGCGATCACCGCGCTGCACGCCGAGCGGTCCACGGTCTCCCACCGGCCGCGCTTTTCCGGCGGCACGGACCGGGCGGCCGGTGTGAGGACTTCGCAACATCCCGTAAACATGTCGGGCCTGCGGCATTAACACGGGCGCCGTATACAAAGAGATGTTATTCGGTGGAGCAGTATTTCCGACGCCCTCGGCCGGACTCCGCCGCCTTTATTTCGCGCGCGCCCGGAATTTCCGGAGCGTGTCATCGCCGTGCCCGGCGGGGAATTAACCGCGCCCGGTGCGCGGCCGGGTTCCGCATAAACGCCCCGTTCGCAAAAGGTGGCCGAGGCGGCTCGGTTTCCCGCCGCGCGGCGGGAACGGCGAGGCCGCGCCGCCCTGGCGGGGGCGGCGCGGCCTCGTTCGTGCGGGTGCGGTGACGCTCAGACGGTCTCGGGGAGCTCCTCGAGACCTTCGCCGACCAGCTTGGCCAGGCGCTCGAGCGCGGCGTCCGCGCCCTCGGCGTCGGAGGCGAGGACGATCTCCTCGCCGCCCTGGGCACCCAGGCCCAGGACAGCCAGCATGGAGGCCGCGTTGACGGGGTCGCCCCCGGCCTTGGCGATCGTCACCGGGACGCCTGTGGCCGTGGCGGCTCGGACGAAGATGGAAGCGGGGCGGGCGTGGAGGCCCTCGGCCCAGCCGACGTTGACGCGGCGCTCAGCCATGTGATGCTGCCCTTCGGTGTTCAGGGTTGTCTAGACCAGTTTCCCATATCGTGAAGCATGCCCGGAGCGGACGTGAGTCCCCGCGGGTGTGTCGTCGGACCGCGGCCTCGGTCCGGCTTCCGTCCTCCACAGACTGCCTCGCGCCACTGTCGGACGCGAGCCGTACTCTGGGGCCCATGCAGACCCCGGCGGACCGACACGACCGGCACGCGTACCCCTCCCACTGGGAGGCGGACGTCGTGCTGCGCGACGGTGGTACCGCGCGCGTCCGGCCCATCACCGTCGATGACGCCGGCCGCCTGGTCAGCTTCTACGAGCAGGTCTCGGACGAGTCGAAGTACTACCGCTTCTTCGCGCCCTACCCCAGGCTCTCCGCCAAGGACGTCCACCGCTTCACGCACCACGACTTCGTGGACAGGGTGGGACTCGCGGCCACCATCGGCGGCGAGTTCATCGCAACCGTACGCTATGACCGCATTGGCGCCGACGGGATGCCCGCCTCCGCGCCCGCCGACGAGGCGGAGGTCGCCTTCCTCGTCCAGGACGCCCATCAGGGCCGGGGCGTCGCCTCCGCCCTCCTGGAGCACATCGCGGCCGTCGCGCGGGAGCGCGGCATCCGCCGGTTCGCCGCCGAGGTGCTGCCCGCCAACAGCAAGATGATCAAGGTGTTCACGGACGCCGGGTACACCCAGCAGCGCAGCTTCGAGGACGGCGTGGTCCGCCTGGAGTTCGACCTGGAGCCCACGGACCGCTCCGTCGCCGTCCAACGCGCGCGCGAGCAGCGGGCGGAGGCCCGTTCGGTACGGCGCCTGCTGACCCCCGGTTCCGTGGCCGTGATCGGCGTCGGCCGGGCGCCCGGCGGCGTCGGCCGCAGCGTCCTCGGCAACCTCCGGGACGCCGGCTTCACCGGCCGCCTGCACGCCGTGAACCAGGCCTTCCCCGACGATCTCAAGGAGGTCGACGGGGTACCCGCGCACCGCTCCGTGCGCGACATCGACGGACCGGTCGACCTGGCCGTGGTCGCCGTACCCGCCGAGCAGGTCCCGGACGTCGTCACCGACTGCGGTGAACACGGCGTCCAGGGGCTCGTCGTGCTGGCCGCCGGATACGCGGAGAGCGGCCCGGACGGCCGTGAACGCCAGCGCGAACTCGTCCGGCACGCGCGCACGTACGGCATGCGGATCATCGGGCCGAACGCCTTCGGAATCATCAACACCGCCGCCGACGTCCGGCTGAACGCCTCGCTCGCCCCCGAGATGCCCCGCCCCGGCCGCATCGGCCTCTTCGCCCAGTCGGGTGCCATCGGGATCGCCCTGCTGTCCCGGCTGCACCGACGCGGCGGCGGCGTCACCGGCACCACGGGCGTGTCGACCTTCGTCTCGGCCGGCAACCGCGCGGACGTCTCCGGCAACGACGTCCTTCAGTACTGGTACGACGACGCCGAGACCGATGTCGTCCTCATGTACCTGGAGTCCATCGGCAACCCGCGCAAGTTCACCCGCCTCTCGCGGCGCACGGCGGCGGCGAAGCCGCTGGTCGTGGTGCAGAGCGCCGGTTCGGCGCCGCAGGGGCACGCGGTACGGGCCACCCGGCTGCCGCACGCCACGGTGTCCGCGCTGCTCCGGCAGGCCGGGGTGATCCGCGTAGACACGATCACGGAGCTGGTCGACGCGGGGCTGCTGCTCGCCCGGCAGCCGCTGCCGGCCGGGCCCCGGGTGGCGATCCTCGGGAACTCCGAGTCGCTGGGGCTGCTGACCTACGACCGGTGCCTGGCGGAGGGGCTGCGGCCCGCGCCGCCGCTGGACCTGACGACCACGGCGACCCCCGCCGACTTCCACCGGGCGCTGGCGGAGGCGCTGGCCGACGAGTCGTGCGACGCGGTGGTCGTCACCGCCATCCCGACGATCGGTGAGGGGGCGGTCGGGGACGGTGAACTGGCGGAGGCCCTGCGGTCGGCGGCCGAGGGGGCGCACGGGAAGCCGGTCCTGGTCGTGCACGTGGAGCTCGGGGGGCTGGCGGAGGCGCTTTCGGCCGCGGGCCGCACCGCACCGCAGGCACCTGTCATGGCACCCGGCGCCTCCGGCGGCACCCACCGGTTGCGCCCCGCACCGACGCAGACGGCGGCCCGGACGCCGTCCGCGGGAGCCGGCCGGACACCGCCCGCCGCCGTCACCGAGACCGCCCGGCCGCGTGCCCCGCACTCCTGCTCCCGGCTGATTCCCGCCTACCCCGCCGCCGAGCGTGCCGTGCGGGCGCTCGCCGAAGCCGTGAAGTACGCGCAGTGGCGGCGGGAGGCCACCGATCCCGGCAAGGTGCCCGAGTACGACGACATCGACGAGAGGGGAGCCGCCGGACTGATCGGCACGCTGCTGGAGCGCGGGGAGGGACTCACCCTCGGGACCGAGGAGACCTGCGCGCTCCTCGGCAAGTACGGCGTCGCCGTGCACCGGGCCCTGCCGGCCCGCACTCCGGAGGCCGCCGCCCGGGCCGCCGCCGACCTCGGCTACCCGGTCGCCCTCAAGGCCACCGCCCCGCACCTGCGGCACCGCGCCGACCTGGGCGGAGTACGGCTCGACCTGGCGGACGAGGAGCAACTGCGCCGGGCGTACACCGAGTTGACCGAGCTGTTCGGGTCGCCGGCGGAACTGCGCCCGGTGGTGCAGCGGATGGCCCCCCGGGGCGTCGACACCGTCGTACGGGCCGTGATCGACCCGGCGGCCGGGGCCGTGCTCTCCTTCGGGCTGGCCGGAGCCGCCTCACAGCTGCTCGGGGACACGGCCCACCGGCTGGTCCCGGTGACGGACCGGGACGCGACCTCGCTGGTGCGGTCGATCCGGACCGCACCCCTGCTGTTCGGCTGGCGGGGCTCGGCCCCCGTCGACACGCCCGCCCTGGAGGAGCTGCTGCTGCGCGTATCCAGACTGGTCGACGACCATCCCGAGGTGGTCGCGGTCACCCTGGAACCGGTCGTGGTCGCCCGGCACGGCGTCAGCGTGCTCGGTGCCACCGTCCGCCTGGCGCCCCCGCCCGCCCGCGACGACCTGGGCCCGCGCACCCTGCCGGCCTACTGACCGCTCGAACCCCGCTCCGTGGTGGCTTCGCACCAGGGTGCGCCGACTGGCCCGGACCCCCCTTGCCCACGGATTAGGATGGACGCCATGGCCAAGACCAGTACGACGACCCAGGGGCTGCGCGTCGCGATCGAGCGCAGCGGCTACTACCCGGCCCTCGTGGCCGAGGCGGTGGAGGCCGCCGTGGGCGGTGAGCCGATCCGGTCGTATCTGGTCCACCAGGAGACGACGTTCGACCAGAACGAGGTGCGGCGCCATGTGACCGTGCTCGTCCTCACCGGGAACCGCTTCATCGTCAGCCACACCGACGAGCAGGCCGCCGACACCACCTCCCCGACGCCGTACGCCACCACCTCCACCGAGTCGGTCAAGCTCGGCCGGATCTCGTCGGTCGTGGTCAGCCGGGTGGTGGCCAACCCGGAGCAGTACACGCCGGGCACCCTGCCCCGCGAGATCGTGCTGACCATCGGCTGGGGCGCCGTCTCCCGCATCGACCTGGAGCCCGCGGCCTGCGGCGACCCCAACTGCGAGGCCGACCACGGCTACACGGGCAGCTCCACGGCGGACGACCTGAGCCTGCGCGTCAGCGAGGCGGGGGACGGCCCGGAGACGGTGCGCCAGGCGCTCGCCTTCGCCCAGGCCATCTCCGAGGCGACCGCGGACGTCGCGCACTGATGGCGTACGCCGCCTGGGATCACCCGGAACCGCTGGCCCTCGGCTCCGCACCGCTGCCCGAGTACGGCAGTGGTTCCCTCGCCGACCTGCTGCCCACCCTGGCCGCCGGCATGGCCGTACCCGGAATGACCGCGTCGATCACGGAACTGACCGCGGCCGACCGCAACTGCGTCTTCCTGGTCGACGGTCTGGGCTGGGAGCAGCTGCTGGCCCACCCGGACGAGGCGCCCTTCCTGGCCTCGCTGCTCGGCAGTTCACGCGGCGGCACCGGGCGGCCGATCACCGCCGGCTACCCGGCGACCACCGCCACCTCCCTCGCCTCCGTCGGCACCGGCCTGCCGCCCGGAGCGCACGGCCTGCCCGGCTACACCGTCCGCAACCCGGCCACGGACGAGCTGATGAACCAGCTGCGCTGGCAGCCGTGGACCGACCCGGCCGCCTGGCAGCCGTACCCCACCGTCTTCCAGCTCGCCGCCGACGCCGGTGTGCACTCCGCCCAGGTGTCCTCCCCGCACTTCGAACACACCCCGCTCACCAAGGTCGCGCTGAGCGGCGGAACGTTTCACGGGCGGCTCACCGGCGAGGAGCGGATGGACTTCGCGGCGGAGCAACTGGCCGCCGCCGACCGCTCGCTCGTGTACACGTACTACGCCGAACTGGACGGCGCCGGGCACCGCTACGGCGTCGACTCCGACACCTGGCGCGGCCAGCTGATGCACGTGGACCGGCTGGTGCAGCGGCTCGCCGAGCAGCTCCCGGCCCGCAGCGCGCTGTACGTCACCGCCGACCACGGCATGCTCGACGTGCCGTTCGACGAGCAGCACCGCATCGACTTCGACGAGGACTGGGAGCTGCGGGCCGGCGTCGCCCTGCTCGGCGGCGAGGGCCGGGCACGGCACGTGTACGCGGTCCCCGGCGCCGCGAACGACGTCCTGACCTGCTGGCGCGAGGTACTCGGCGAGCAGTTCTGGGTGGCCTCCCGGGACGAGGCGATCGCGGCCGGCTGGTTCGGCCCGCCGGACCGGTTCGACGAACGGGTGTACGGGCGGATCGGCGACGTCGTCGCCGCCGCGCACGACGACGTCCTGATCATCGCCTCCGAGCGGGAGCCCAAGGAGTCGGCGATGGTCGGCAACCACGGTTCGATGACCCCCGTCGAGCAGCTCGTCCCACTGCTCGAAGTACGCTCCTAGCGACCCTTGCTCCCACCACCCGAAAGGTGCTCAACCTCCCATGCCCGAGCTGGTCTTCTTCTCCGGAACGATGGACTGCGGGAAGTCGACGCTGGCTCTGCAGATCGAGCACAACCGGTCGGCCCGCGGTCTCGTCGGCATGATATTCAGCCGTGACGACCGCGCCGGCCACGGCAAGCTGTCCTCCCGCCTCGGCCTGGTCACCGACGCCGTGGAGGTCGAGGACGGCCAGGACCTGTACTCCTACCTGGTCGACCACCTCTCGCAGGGCGGTCGCGCGGACTACGTCATCGCCGACGAGGCACAGTTCCTGGTGCCGGAGCAGATCGACCAGCTCGCGCGCGTGGTGGACGATCTGGGCCTGGACGTCTACGCGTTCGGCATCACCACCGACTTCCGCTCCAAGCTGTTCCCCGGCTCCCAGCGGCTGGTGGAACTTTCCGACCGGGTCGAGGTGCTCCAGGTGGAGGCCCTGTGCTGGTGCGGCGCCCGGGCCACGCACAACGCCCGCACCGTCGGCGGCGAGATGGTCGTCGAGGGCGCCCAGGTGGTGGTGGGCGATGTCAACGAGTCGGCCGGGAAGGTCGGTTACGAGGTGCTGTGCCGCCGCCACCACCGGCGCCGGATGACCGCCACGTCGGCCCGCGCGGCGGCCCTCTCCCCGGACGTCCTGCCCGTCACCACCTGATTCAGCGCGGGTTCTCGATCACCGAGAAGACCGCGCCCTCCGGGTCGGCCACCGTGCCGACCCGGCCGTGTGCGCTGTCCCGGGCCGGCTTCAGCACCTGCCCGCCCAGCTCGGCGACCTCGCGCAGGGTCGTGTCCGCGTTTGCCACCTCGAAGTACGTCAGCCAGTGCGGCCCCCGGTCCCGGGGCAGCGAGAGGCCGACCCCGTGGATGCCGGCCACCGGGCGGCCCTCGACGTGCAGGGTCACGTAGTCGAAGTCGGCGGACACCACGGGCTCCTCCGCGTAACCGAAGACCGCCCGGTAGAACTTGGCGACGCTCGCGGTCTCGAAGGTGAGCAGCTCGTTCCAGGCGGGCGTGCCGGGGACACCGGTGACGGCCGTGCCGAGGTGGGCGGAGGCCTGCCAGATGCCGAAGACCGCGCCCGCCGGGTCGGAGCCGATGGCCATCCGCCCGGCCTCTGCCGCGTCCAGCGGGCCGACGCCCACCGTGCCGCCGCACAGCCGGGCCGTCTCGGCCGTCAGGTCCACGTCCGCCGAGGCGAAGTACGGCGTCCAGGCGATCGGCAGCCGGCGATCCGGCGGCAGCTGCCCGATGCCCGCGACCTCCTGTCCGTCGAGCAGCGCCCGGACGTAGGGGCCGAGCTGTTGCGGCCCGGGCTGGAACTCCCAGCCGAACAGGGCCTCGTAGAACTCCTCGGTCGCGGTCAAGCCGTGCACCATCAGACTCACCCAGCAGGGGGTGCCGGGCGTGCGCAGAACGTGTGTACCGCCGTTCGGGCCGGCCGATCCCCGTACCTCGGTCATCGTCACTCTCTCCCCGGCCCCTCGCGGTGGCCGTGTCGCTTCCGCTCTCCGGACCGGCTGGGCCGCAGCCGCGGGCACGCCCCGTGCCAATGCTCGCACCCTCCGTGGCGGCCCACGGCCAGGCAGCGGCGGCCCTCGCCGCGAGGATGTCTGGTCTGCCGTTTCTCGCCCGTTTCCGGCTGATTGCTGCCGGGTGTCCATCGGCCGTACAGCATGTGCCCGATCCCGCACGCCCGGTGATCGAGCCCGTCCGGCCGAGCACAGTAGTCGTACCTGGACGATGCGGCCACCCCTGACGTAAGGATGGGGTCATGGAAGCCATCATCACCGCAAGCGAACTCGCCGACGACCTGGCCGGCCCCAATCCGCCCGTCCTGCTGGACGTGCGCTGGCAGCTGACCACGCAGGGCGGCGCGGCCTTCGACGGCCGGGCCGAGTACACCGCCGGGCACCTGCCGGGCGCCCGCTACGTGGACCTCGACGCGGAACTGGCCGCCGCGCCCGGCGAGCGCGGCCGGCATCCCCTGCCCGACCTGGCCGTCTTCGGAGCCGCGATGCGCCGTGCGGGTGTGTCCGCGGACCGGCCGGTGGTCGTCTACGACGGCGGGCACGGCTGGGCGGCGGCGCGCGCCTGGTGGCTGCTGCGCTGGACGGGTCACCCGGACGTGCGGGTCCTGGACGGCGGGTTGCCGTCCTGGGGCGGTGCTCTCTCGGCTGACGCGGTGGAAGAGGCCGAGGGTGACTTCGAACCCGCGCCCGGTGCGCTGGAGTTGCTCGACGCGGACGGGGCGGCCGCGCTGGCCCGCACGGGTGTGCTGCTCGACGCCCGCGCGGGGGAGCGGTACCGGGGAGAGGTGGAGCCGATCGACCGGATCGGCGGCCACATCCCGGGCGCGGTCTCCGCGCCGACCTCCGAGAACGTCGGCCCGGACGGCCGTTTCCTGCCCGCCGGGGAGCTGAGTGACCGTTTCAAGGCGCTGGGCGCCTCCGAGGCGGCCCCGGTGGGCGTCTACTGCGGCTCGGGTGTCTCGGCCGCGCACGAGGTACTGGCGCTGGCCGTGGCGGGCATTCCGGCGGCGCTGTACGTCGGTTCGTGGTCGGAGTGGTCCGCGGACCCGTCCCGTCCGGTCGCGGTCGGCCCCGACCCGCAGTAGCGGGAGCCGAAGAGGGGGGCACGCGCGCGTGCCCCCCTCTTCGTACGGTCGTACGGGTCCTGCTACTCCTGCTTCTTGCGCCGCGTCCCGAAGACGATCTCGTCCCAGCTCGGCACCGCGGCCCGGCGGCCGGGGCGGACGCCGTCGGCCTCGGCCTGACGGTCGGTGGCGCCGATCAGCCGGTCGCGGTGGCTGCCGACGGAGCGGGGCATGAGGACGTCCGCGTAGGCGGAGCCGGCCGAGGCCGCGGGGGCCGGCGGCTCCTCCGCCGCCGGTTCCGGTGCGGGCGGCTCCTCCGGGACGGCCTCGGCGGGGCGCTCCGGGACCACCATGTCGCCCCGGAAGCTGGGCACCGCCTCCAGCAGGCTGGTCAGCGAGTCCCGCTCGCCGGCCGTCTCCTCGACCGGTTCGGACGACTGTGCGGGCAGGCTCGGCCGGTCCCGGTCGCCGGTACGGTCCAGCGGGCGGTCGCGCGGCAGCCGCGCGATCCGCGGAACGAACGGAAAGCTGGGTTCCGGTACGGCGAGGTCGTCGGACTCGCCGATCAGCGAGCGTGCCTCGTCGTCGACGGCCTGCACGAGCCGCCGGGGCGGGTCGTAGGTCCAGCTCGCCGAGTGGGGTTCGCTCGCGACCCGGTAGACGAGGAGGACCTCCCAGGTGCCGTCGTCGCGCCGCCAGGAGTCCCACTGCACGGTGTCCTTGTCGGCGCCGCGCAGCACCAGCCGCTCCTGCACTGCCTCGCCGAGCAGGGGACCGGAGTTCTCGCCCGGCCGGCGGACCGGCGTCTTGCGGGCTCGTTCGGCCATGAAGGCGCGCTCGGCCAGTACCGGACCCTCGAAGCGCCGCACCCGGTCGACGGGGATCCCGGCGAGCTGGGCGACCTCTTCCGCGGTCGCGCCCGCCCGTATCCGCGCCTGGATGTCTCGGGGCCGGAGATGGCTCTCGACCTCGATCTCGATCTGGCCGAGCCGGGGCCGGTCGCCGCGCACGGCGGCACGGAGCCGTTCGTCGATCGGAAGCGTGTACTCCGTAGAGTCGGCAGCCTTGAGCACCAGTCGTGTGCCGTCATTGGAGACGGCCACGACACGCAGTTCGGGCATGGGGACCTCCCGGGTGGTGCCTGCCGACGTCACGTGCGTCGCTGCTTCCGCTAGTCGAGTGTGGCCTGCCCGGGTGCAGCCTGCCACAACCTTGCCGAGTTGCCCGGCGTGTCGGGCACGGGCCCGGGTACGCCGTTATGGCACGGTTACCTATTCGCAACGCTAAGTGACCAACTCCGTCACCCTGTGCAACTAGCCCCCTCCCGGCGGTCCCGTAAGGCCGCGGACGCCCTGGCGGGAGACCGGACCCAGGGCTCGCAACAGTACTCCATTCGGGCCACGTGCGTGGATTGGCGCGCCGCCCAACTTCTGGCAACGAGCCTTCCCCGGCCGCCGATTGCCCATTCCGGGGCGATCTTGAACGTGGCGTACTTCACGCATTCCGTAGAAACGGAACTAATGGTTTCGTCCGTACGTCCCTTTCTCGTGCGGTTGGTCGAACAAGTACGGGAAGGGCAGGCAAGGTTGGGGAATGCGTGAAAGGCCCGGTTCCGGCGACCGGACGAGTGCGGGAGAGGGGGTGACGGGGCGTCCGAGGCGGATCGACCTCAGCGTGCCCCAGGTCGCGGGCAGCGCGGTGGCCGCGGTGGTGGCCGCCGAACTCGCGTCCTGCGCCGGGGTGTAGGGCACGATCCTCGGCGCCGGCGTCGTCAGTGTGATCGCCACCTGTGACGGCACGCTGTTCCAGCACTTCCTCAAGCGCACCGGGGAACAGCTGCGCGACGCGACGGTGACTCCCCGGCCCCGGGTGCAAGGGTCCCCGGCGCCCGGCGAGTTCACCGAGGGCACCGTCCACCGGGCCCGGGTGCGGAGCCGGCGCCGCCCGGTGGTCGCGGTGGCCATGGCCGGCGTCACGACCTGTGAACTGGTCCTGAACGGCAGCTTCAGTGGCGGTTCCGCCACGACGGTCAGCGGCGCCGTCACCGGCGGCACCGCGCCCGAGAAGTCCTCTGAGCCCTCTGAGCCCTCGGGCCGGTCGGGCTCTTCCGGCCCGAACTCCGGTGACGGGACGGCCACTTCGCCCACTCCGACGCCGTCCTCCTCCCCGGATCCGGCCCGGACGCCCGCGAGCGGGGGTGCCGCGGCGCCGGCACCGTCCGCGACCGCGTCCTCGGCTACTGGCCCAGAACCCTCCGCAGATAGTCGTTCTGGAACAGCCGGTCCGGATCGAGCCGATCCCGCAGCGCGGTGAACTCGCCGAACCTCGGGTAGGCCTTGGCGAAGTACTCCGCGTCCCTGGTGTGCACCTTGCCCCAGTGCGGGCGGCCCTCGTGCGCGGTGAAGATGCGCTCGGCGGCGGTGAAGTACGCCTGGTACGGCGTGCCCCGGAACATGTGGACCGCCACGTAGGCGCTGTCCCGGGCGGAGGCGGTGGACAGGGCGATGTCGTCGGCCGGAGCGGTGCGGACCTCGACCGGGAAGTTGACCCTGAGGCCGGAGCGGTCGACCATCGCCTTCAGTTCCCGCACCGTGTCCACCAGGGCCTCGCGCGGCACGGCGTACTCCATCTCCACGAAACGCACCCGGCGCGGGGAGGTGAAGACCTTGTAGGGAATGTCCGTGTACGTCCGTGCGGACAGCGCCGTGCTGGAGATGCGGGCGACCGTCGGGACCACGGCGGGCACCGCCCGGCCGAGCAACTGCACCCCGTGGAAGAGGCCGTTGGAGAGGAACTCGTCCTCGAACCAGCCGGCCAGCCGACCCACGGGCCGCGCCGGGTCCGCGCTGCGGTTGTTGCGCTTGGTGTTGGTGTTGCCGGTGTGCGGGAACCAGTAGAACTCGAAGTGCTCGTTCTCGGACCAGAGCTGGTCGAACTCGGCGAGGACGCGGTCCAGGGGCATCGGTTCCTCGCGCGCGCTGAGCAGGAAGAGCGGCTCCACGGCGAGGGTGATCGCGGTGACGATCCCGAGCGCGCCGAGGCCGATCCGCGCGGCCGCGAAGACCGCGCGCTCCTCCTCGGTGCCGTCCGCGGAGCAGGTGAGCACCGAGCCGTCGGCGGTGACCAGTTCGAGTGCCCTGATCTGGGCGGCGAGCGAGGCGGACTCGCGGCCCGTGCCATGGGTGCCGGTACTGGTGGCCCCGGAGACCGTCTGCTCCATGATGTCGCCCATGTTGGTCAGCGACAGGCCCTCGCGGGCCAGGGCCATGTTGAGTCTCCTGAGCGGGGTGCCGGCCTCGACCGTGACGGTCATGGCCTTGCGGTCGATGCCGCGGATCCCGGCCAGCAGCTGAGGGCGGACCGAGAGGCCGTCGGTCGCGGCGATCGAGGTGAAGGAGTGGCCGCTGCCGACCGCCTTCACCTTCAGGCCGTCCTCGGCGGCCTGCCGTACCGCCGCCGCCAGTTCGTCCACGGAGGCGGGAGTGATCTCCCGCGCGGGGCTGACCGTGACGGTCCCTCCCCAGTTACGCCACGTGCCGCTCTTCCCGCTCGCTGTACTGCTCAACGGTGCCTCCCCGACCCGTGACCGGCCTGTTGAGCCGGCGGTAACCGAGGAAACCGACCGCGACCGCGACGGCCCCGGACACGGCCGGAACCCCGTACCCGGTGCGGGCTCCGGCAGCGTCGATCACCCAGCCGGCGACCGAGGAGCCGAGCGCCACCCCGACCGCGAGGCCGGTACTCACCCAGGTCATCCCCTCGGTGAGCTTCGCGCGAGGTACGTGCTTTTCGATGAGGGACATCGTCGTGATCATCGTCGGTGCGATGGACAGGCCCGCAACGAACAGCGCCACGGCCAGAAGCGGCAGGTTTCCGACCAGTAGGAGGGGGATCATACTCACGGCCATCGCACATATGCCCAGCAGCCACCTGCGTTCCGGCTTCCCCGCGAACCGCATCAGACCGAAGACCGCGCCGGCGAGACAGGAGCCGGCCGCGTACAGCGCGAGGACCACGCTCGCGGCGCCCTTGTGGCCGCGTTCGTCGGCGAAGGCGACGGTCACCACGTCCACCGCGCCGAAGATCGCTCCGGTGGCCACGAAGGTCGCCACCAGCACCTGGAGACCGGGCGCGCGCAGCGCCGAACCGCGGGTGTGGTGCTCGCGCGGGTGCGGCGCGGGCTCGGTGGCGCGCTGGGCGGTCAGCCAGAAGACGCCGGCGGCCAGGAAGCAGGCGGCCAGCAGCGGCCCCGCCTCGGGGAACCAGACCGTGGACAGGCCGATGGAGACGATCGGCCCGATGATGAAGCAGACCTCGTCGACGACCGACTCGAACGAGTAGGCGGTGTGCAGCTGCGGGGTGCCCCGGTAGAGGGCGGCCCAGCGGGCCCGGATCATCGCGCCCAGGCTCGGCACCGCGCCGATCCCGGCGGCGCAGACGAACAGCACCCAGTCGGGCCACCCGAAGCGCGCGGCGAGGAGCAGCCCGGCCGCCGCCGTGAGCGCGAGGAGGGTCGCGGGACGCAGCACCCGGCGCTGGCCGTGCTGGTCGACCAGCCGGGAGACCTGCGGGCCGACCGCGGCGGCGGACAGCGCGATGGTGGCCGAGAGCGCGCCGGCGAGCCCGTACCGCCCGTTGATCTGGGAGATCATCGTGACCACGCCGATGCCCATCATGGACAGCGGCATCCGGCCGACGAAGCCCGCGGCGGAGAAGCCCTTGGTGCCGGGAACGGCGAAGAGGGCGCGGTAGGGGCTGGGCACGAGGGTCTCCGACGGGGCTGAGTAAGGCGTGACTGCGGTGTGTACAGCTTACGAGCGAGGGGACCCGGATGCACCTGGCCTGCGCTGGGGATAAACCTCCCGAATCCGACTCTTAATGCTCCTGTTTCCGGCCGGTCAGTGACGGGTGACAGGATCGGACACATGTCAGACGCGCTCGATGCCACCCCCTACGACGCCCTGCTCCTGCTCTCCTTCGGCGGCCCGGAAGGCCCGGACGACGTGGTCCCGTTCCTGGAGAACGTGACGCGCGGGCGCGGTATCCCGAAGGAACGTCTCAAGGAGGTCGGGCAGCACTACTTCCTCTTCGGCGGGGTCAGCCCGATCAACGACCAGAACCGCGCCCTGCTGGAGGCTCTGCGCAAGGACTTCGCCGAGCACGGCCTGGACCTGCCGATCTACTGGGGCAACCGGAACTGGGCGCCGTATCTGACGGACACCCTGCGCGAGATGGTCGCCGACGGGCGCCGCCGCGTCCTGGTCCTCGCCACCAGCGCCTACGCCTCCTACTCGGGCTGCCGGCAGTACCGCGAGAACCTCGCGGACTCCCTGGCCGAGCTGGCGGCCGAGGGCCTCGAACCGCCGAGGGTCGACAAGCTGCGGCACTACTTCAACCATCCCGGCTTCCTCGACCCGATGATCGACGGGGTGCTCCAGTGCCTCGCCGATCTCCCCGAGGACGTCCGCGCGGGTGCCCACATCGCCTTCACCACGCACTCCATCCCGACCGCGAGCGCCGACACCTCGGGACCGGCCGAGTCCCACGGGGAGGGCGGCGCCTACGTCGAGGAGCACCTGGACGTGGCGCAGCTGATCGCCGACGCGGTCCGCGAGCGCACCGGTGTCGACCACCCCTGGCGGCTCGTCTACCAGTCCCGCTCGGGCGCCCCGCACATCCCGTGGCTGGAGCCCGACATCTGCGACCACCTGGAGACGCTGCACGGCGCCGGGGCCCCCGCCGTCGTGATGGCCCCGATCGGCTTCGTCTCCGACCACATGGAGGTCCTCTACGACCTCGACACGGAGGCCACGGCCAAGGCCGAGGAGCTGGGTCTGCCGGTACGGCGGTCCGCGACCGTCGGGGACGACCCGCGGTTCGCCGCCGCGGTCCGGGACATGGTCCTGGAGCGCGCGGGCGTGGAGAACGGGCAGGAGGTCACGCCGTGCGCGCTGGGCGCGCTGGGCGCGAGCCACCACCTGTGCCCGGTCGGCTGCTGCCCGTCCCGCACCCCCCGCCCGGCCGCGGCTGGCGCCGACAGCCCGTACGCGTGAGGAGCCCCGTGACCGACGCCCTGCACTCCGAACTGCTCAGGCTCGCCCGGGAGGCGGCCGCCCGCGCGGGCGAGCTGCTCCGGGACGGCCGCCCGGCCGACCTCGCCGTGGCCCGGACCAAGTCCAGCCCGATCGACGTCGTGACCGAGATGGACATCGCGGCGGAGAAACTGATCACCGACCTGATCTCCGGCCACCGCCCCGACGACGGCTTCCTCGGCGAGGAAGGCGCGTCGGCCGAGGGCACGAGCGGGATCCGCTGGGTGATCGACCCGCTCGACGGCACCGTCAACTACCTGTACGGGCTGCCGACCTGGGGGGTCTCCATCGCGGCCGAGCAGGACGGCGAGACCGTGGCGGGGGTCGTCGCGGCACCGATGCGCGGCGAGACGTACCACGCGGTACGGGGCGGCGGGGCCTGGGCGACCGGGGCGTGGGAGGGCGAGCGGAAGCTGCGCTGCCGCCCGGCGCCGCCGCTGGACCAGGCACTGGTGTCGACCGGCTTCAACTACGTGACCGAGGTCCGCACCCACCAGGCCGAGGTCGCCGCCCGGCTGATCCCGCTGCTCCGCGACGTACGCCGGAGCGGGTCGGCGGCGGTCGACCTGTGCGATGTGGCCTGCGGCCGGCTGGACGGGTACTTCGAGCGCGGACTGAACGCGTGGGACTGGGGCGCGGGCGACCTGATCGCGCGGGAGGCGGGCGCGTCGACCGGTGGCCGCCCCGGAGAGCGCCCGTCCCGGGATCTGACGATCGCCGGCACCCCGGGTGTCTTCGAGCCGCTCCAGCGGTTGCTGGAGGACTTCGGCGCCTGGCACGACTGAGCCCCGGACGCCGGGCGTGGGGGACCGGTTTTCTTCTGGTGCGGATGAGTCGAACGTCGTTGCGGTGGGTAGGGGCCACGGCATGAGCGGGGCCCCGGCGCTGGATTCGCCGGGGCCCTGCTCCTGTGCCGGTGAGCTGCTGCTGCGGGACTGTCAGACGCTGGTCACGCCGACTTCCACGCCGTGTTCGGCGGCGAGGCGGCGCAGGTCGTCGAGCTCGGCCTGCTCCACTTCGACAAGGAAGTCGTCGCCCTCGTCACGAGCCCGGGTGATGTCGGACTCGGTCGCCTTTATGCGCTGCAGAAGTCCTGTGGTGAATGCGTCCATGCTGCGCCCCCTCGTCCTGGGTCGTGGGTCGGTGGCACGGGGGTGTGCCGTTGAAGGGGCGATCACGTCTCTCGCGGGTGCCCAGCGCTGCCCGGCCGGGCGGCGACGGTGCCGGACACCCCCGTCGTCCACTCTGCTGTAGCGGCGACGTACGTACCGCATGGTGCTGCGGCACATGCAGAGCGTGATCGCGGGGTGTACATGCCGTCCTCCCCTCGCTCCCTTCGCTGGAAACCTCAACCGGAGGAGAAAATCTGGCATTCCCGCCCGGCGGCGCCGATCCTGTTGCCGCAGCCCTCGTCTTACTGCCGACTTATGGCCGAAAAGGGCAGGATGGAGGTCACACACCCCACGAAGGCCCCTGCCCGCGTGCGCCGCTGCGCGCTACGCGGGTGGACAGAGGAAGGACAAGCGACGTGCGCGTACTCGTCGTCGAGGACGAGCAATTGCTCGCCGATGCGGTGGCCACCGGACTGCGCCGGGAGGCCATGGCCGTCGACGTCGTGTACGACGGCGCGGCCGCCCTCGAGCGCATCGGCGTCAACGACTACGACGTGGTCGTCCTCGACCGTGACCTCCCCCTCGTGCACGGCGACGACGTCTGCCGCAGGATCGTCGAGCTGGGCATGCCCACGCGCGTGCTGATGCTCACCGCGTCCGGTGACGTCAGCGACCGTGTGGAGGGCCTGGAGCTCGGCGCCGACGACTACCTTCCCAAGCCCTTCGCGTTCAGCGAGCTGATCGCGCGCGTGCGTGCCCTCGGCCGCCGCACCAGCATGCCGCTGCCCCCCGTCCTGGAGCGCGCCGGCATCAAGCTCGACCCGAACCGCCGCGAGGTCTTCCGCGACGGCAAGGAGGTCCAGCTCGCGCCGAAGGAGTTCGCGGTCCTGGAGGTGCTGATGCGCAGCGAGGGCGCGGTGGTCTCCGCCGAGCAGCTCCTCGAGAAGGCCTGGGACGAGAACACGGACCCCTTCACCAACGTGGTGCGCGTGACCGTGATGACGCTGCGCCGCAAGCTGGGCGAGCCCGCCGTGATCGTCACCGTCCCCGGCTCGGGCTACCGGATCTGATGACCGTGGCCGCCACTCCCGCCCCTCCGCAGGCACCCCCCAAGCCCACCTGGGACCCCCGGAGACCGCAGCCGGTCTTCCCGTGGCTGCGCCCGACCATCCGGATACGGCTCACGCTGCTGTACGGCGGCATGTTCCTGATCGCCGGCATCCTGCTGCTGTCGATCATCTACCTGCTCGCCGCGCAGGCGATCAGCACCGGCAATCAGCCGCTGTTCAAGATCGTCAAGTTCTCGTCGCTCCAGGTCTCCAGCGACAACTGCCCCGCGATCAACATGGCCAGCACCACGTCGCAGAGCGTGCCGCTGCCGGACTTCAACCAGGCGATCGCCCGGTGCGTGGACCACCAGCGCCAGGCCGCCCTGGACGACCTGCTGAGCCGTTCGCTGCTGGCCCTGCTCGGCCTGGCCGTGATCGCCTTCGCGTTCGGTTACGCGATGGCCGGACGGGTGCTGTCCCCGCTCGGCCGGATCACCCGCACCGCCCGCGCGGTGGCCGGCTCAGACCTCTCCCGCCGGATCGAACTCGACGGCCCGGACGACGAGCTCAAGGAGCTCGCGGACACCTTCGACGACATGCTGGAGCGGCTGCAGCGGGCCTTCACGGCCCAGCAGCGTTTCGTCGGCAACGCCTCCCACGAGCTGCGCACGCCGCTGGCGATCAACCGCACGCTCCTGGAGGTGCATCTGTCGGACCCGGGGGCACCCGTGGAGCTGCAACAACTCGGCAAGACCCTGCTGGCCACCAACGAACGCAGCGAACAGCTCGTGGAGGGCCTGCTGCTGCTCGCCCGCAGCGACAACCAGATCGTCGAGCGCAAACCGGTCGACCTGGCCGAGGTGGCCACCCAGGCCGTCGACCAGGTGCACGCGGAGGCCGCGGCCAAGGGCGTGGCCGTCCGGGGCGTGCGCAAGCCGGCGGTCGTGCAGGGCAACGGCGTCCTGCTGGAGCGGATCGCGCTGAACCTGGTGCAGAACGCGGTGCGCTACAACGTGCCCGAGGACGGCTGGGTCGAGGTCGACACCGAGATCCAGCACGGCCAGGCGGTACTGTCCGTGTCGAACACCGGTCCGGTGGTGCCGGCGTACGAGATCGACAACCTGTTCGAGCCCTTCCGGCGGCTCCGTACCGAGCGGACGGGCAGCGACAAGGGTGTCGGCCTCGGCCTGTCCATCGTCCGGTCCGTGGCGCGGGCACACGGCGGTCACATCGCGGCACAGCCACGCGAGGGCGGTGGTCTCGTGATGAGGGTCACCTTCCCCGTCTGATGCCGTTGCAAGATCGCGACACACGCGGGGGATGTTCGCTTTGCGCGGAATTTTCGCTCGGTGTGTCGTGGTACCCCTTGTGTGATCGATCACAAGGGCGGATTTCAGGCCATCTACTCTCCGTGATCATGGCGGGGGGAATAAAGCCGGGAAAATCCCTGTTTTCACGGGTCTTGATCACGGGAAGTACAGGGTGAGGCGCCTTTGAGGTGCCTCGTGAGGACCGTGTACGGTCCCCATCGCCATTCAACCCGATCACTCTCGGGGGATCCGGTTGGGTGTCGATTGAGTAACAGACCTTGATGTGAGGCAAAATCTCCGCCTCAGGTCGGGCACAAGTCCGGCCTCTCACGCGTTACGTGCGCTGGAGACACCGCAGACACCCAGAGGGGGAGAGCGACCATGGCAACCGATTACGACACTCCACGCAAGACCGACGACGACGTCGACTCGGACAGTCTTGAAGAGCTGAAGGCCCGGAGGAACGACAAGTCCACGTCCTCGGTGGACGTAGACGAGTTCGAGGCCGCCGAAGGCCTGGAGCTGCCCGGCGCGGACCTCTCGAACGAGGAGCTGGCCGTCCGGGTGCTGCCCAAGCAGCAGGACGAGTTCACCTGCATGAGCTGCTTCCTGGTGCACCACCGCAGCCAGCTGGCCCGGGAGAAGAACGGCCAGCCGATCTGCCGCGACTGCGACTGAGGAGGGGTCGGGCATGACTGGCTCGACCCCACCCCGGAAGCGCCGTTTCCCCCTGCCGGGAGCGGACTCGGGGCCGTCCGACGGCCCACGCGCGCGTGACGACGGGCGAGGCTCATCCGATCCGGGAGCCTCGCTCGAACCGGCGGCCGACCGGGGTGACCTCCCGGCGCCGGCGGACGAGCCCGCGCCCGTCGGCAGGCGACGGGCCGGCGCCATCCGTGACAAGGCCGTGAACCTGGCCCGGGAAGGGGCCCGTAAGGGCGGCAGCCGGGCGAGAGCGGGGCTGGCCTACCTCGCGGACCGGATCATCGAGATCGCCCCTCGTGTCCCCGTACGCGACCTCGGGACCCTGCGCCGGCAGTTCCCGGACCTCGGGCCCGAGCAGCTCGCCGACAAACTGGTGGCGGGTGCGGCGGGCGCGACCTCGGCGGTCGGCGCCGGGGTCGGCGCGGCGGCGATGCTGCCGGTGCCGCCGGCGATGCCGACCGAGCTGGCCGCGGAGATCACCGGGGTCGCGGCGATCGAGCTCAAGCTGATCGCCGAACTCCACGAGGTCTACGGCGTGCGGCCGCCGGGCGGTCTGAAAGCCCGCTCCACCGCGTATCTGGCCTCCTGGTCGGGGGAGCGCGGAATCGACGTGATGAAGCCGTCGACGATCAACAACGCCCTCGGCGGGCACATGAAGCGCGAACTGCGCCAGCAGATCATGAAGCGGATGGTGCGGGACCTGCCCAACCTGATGCCGTTCATGGTGGGCGCCGCGGTGGGCGCGGTCATGAACCGCCGGGACACCAGGAAGCTCGCGGCGCGGATCCGCGCGGACCTGAGAAAGATCCAGGTGCCGTGGGAGGAACTGCCGGAGCTGCCGCCGCTGGAGAAACCGGCGGAGCCGCTGCCGATCGCCGAGCTGCCGGAGGACTTCGGAGGGTGACGGCCGGCGGCGGGAACCGGGCGAGACCTACCGGGCCTGCTTCGCCGCCTCGATCGCCGCCGCCAGAGCCTCCGGCTCCCGGGTCGACAGGTACAGGTACGGCGTCGGGTCCGCCGGGTCCGTGACCTCCACGCGCAGGGCCCCCGGGATGTAGGCGCGCAGCAGAAGGAAGGCGCGGACGTCGGCCTTGTACGTGCGCCAGGCGCGCGCCTCCTCCGGGTCCAGCACCTCCGAGGCGCCGAGCGCGGACACCGGGATCTTGGCCTCGCCCGCGATCAGCGAGTCGCCGACGACCCGGATCCGCGGTGAGCCGTACGAACTGGCCACCACGGCCGCCGCCGCCGTGCCGCCCACCAGGCCGCCGAGCGTGGGCAGGGTGCCGAACGGCAGCAGGACCAGGGCGCACGAGACGCCGAGCAGGAAGCTGAGGAACCACCACGACCGGGGGGCCGTGAGGCGTTCTTCGTACGGGGTGGCGGAGAGCTGCATGGAGCCAAGCTTGGCACGGTGTCCGGATTCGCCGGACGCGCGGGTAAGGTCTGCGCCTGTGAGTGGTAGTTCCGCAGCTCTTCAGCCTCCCGCCAGTGCCAGGAAACCGGTGCGGCACCCCGACGCTCCCGCGCCCGGCGAGCTCATCGGCGCCCACTACGAACAGTGTTTCGGGTGCGGCCACGGGCAGTCGCACGGGCTGCACCTGGAGGTGCGGGCCGGCGAGGGAGTCTCCCTCACCGCCGAGTTCACCGTGCGGGCCGCGCACCAGGGCGCCCCGGGCCTCGCGCACGGCGGTGTCCTCGCCACGGCTCTCGACGAGACGCTGGGCTCGCTGAACTGGCTGCTGCGAAAGATCGCCGTCACCGGACGGCTGGAGACCGACTTCGTACGACCGGTGCCCGTGGGCACCACGCTGCACCTGGCGGCCGAGGTCGCCGCGGTGGCCGGCCGGAAGATCTACTCGACCGCCACCGGGCGCCTGGACGGCCCGGACGGCCCCGTCGCCGTCCGTGCCGAGGCGCTCTTCGTGGAGGTACCGGTCGAGCACTTCACCGACCACGGCCGCGAGGAAGAGATCAAGGCCGCCATGAACGACCCGGACCAGATCCGGCGCACCCGCGCCTTCGAGGTGAACCCGTGAACCCCGCATCCTCCGCGAGCCCGCTCGACGTCCTGATCCGCCGTGTCGACCAGGACGTACCGCTTCCGGCGTACGAGCACCCGGGCGACGCGGGAGCCGATCTGCGCACCACCGAGCCGTGCGAGCTGAAGCCCGGCGAACGGGCCGTCCTGCCCACAGGGGTGTCGATCGCCCTCCCGGAGGGGTACGCGGCCTTCGTACACCCTCGTTCGGGGCTCGCCGCCCGGTGCGGTGTGGCCCTCGTGAATGCCCCGGGGACGATTGATGCCGGGTACCGTGGGGAGATCAAGGTGATCGTGGTGAATCTCGACCCGCGCGAGGCCGTGCGGTTCGAGCGCTTCGACCGGATTGCCCAACTGGTCGTCCAGCAGGTCGAGAGGGTCCGCTTCCAGGAGGTGGCGGAACTTCCCGATTCGGCACGGGCCGAGGGGGGCTTCGGGTCCACCGGCGGGCATGCCGCGGTGGACGACGTGAGCGGCACAAGCGGTCAGGCCGCCGAGGGCGGTCGGCCGGGTGGGAATCGATACGCTTCGGTCGTATCCGACCGGGAAGGACAGTGACGTGTTCGGACGTCGCAACAAGAAGGGTGCCGCCGAGGATGCGGCCGGCGAGGCCGAGCAGGTCGTCGACAGCATCGACACCGAGGCGGACGAGGAAGAGGGCGAGCGCGAGCGCGTGCGCCTGGAGCCGGAGCCCCGGCCCGACGGGCCGTGGGACGCCACCGAGGTGCGGGAGCCGGGCGAGGGCCGGGTGGACCTCGGCGGACTGTTCGTGCCCGGCGTCGACGGCATGGAGCTGCGGGTCGAGGTCGCGGGTGACGCGATCGTCGCGGCGACCGTGGTGCTCAAGGACAGTGCCGTGCAGCTGCAGGCCTTCGCCGCGCCCAAGCGTGAGGGCATCTGGGGCGAGGTGCGCGAGGAGATCGGCTCCGGCATCACCCAGCAGGGTGGCATCGTCGACGAGGTCGAGGGCCCGCTGGGCTGGGAGCTGCGTGCTCAGGTGCCGGTCCAGCTGCCGGACGGCACGGGCGGCTACCAGGTCGTGCGGTTCGTGGGTGTGGACGGACCGCGCTGGTTCCTGCGCGGTGTGATCTCCGGGCAGGGCGCGGTGCAGCCGCAGGCCGCCGGGCTCCTGGAGCAGATCTTCCGGGACACCGTCGTGGTCCGCGGCGAGGGCCCGATGGCACCCCGTGACCCGATCGTCCTGAAGCTGCCGAACGACGCCCAGATGGTTCCCGAGGGCGTCCAGCAGGAGGAGTCCTCGCGCTTCTCCGGCGGCATGGGCCAGCTCCAGCGCGGACCGGAGATCACCGAGGTCCGGTAGCGGAGCCGAGAAGCGGCAGGGCCGTACCCCGAGTCCGGGGTGCGGCCCTTTCACATGCGCGGGTGATCCGGTGTGAATGACCCCGCCTTACTTCACACCTTGACGGAAGTCTGGTCCGTACCTACGGTCTCGGCACGCCTATGTTCACAGAGGCGCTCCAAGTTCACATACGAGAACTAGAACGGAGTCGCTGTGCGTCGCATCCCCCTGCTCGCGGCCGCGGGAGCCCTGCTCCTGGGCGTCTTCACGGCCCCCGCCGCCCATTCGGCCCCCAGCACCTTCGTGCACCCGGGAGTCACCGTCTCCAAGTCCCAGCTGGACTTCGCCCGCGCCGAGGTGCTGGCCGGCGCCCAGCCCTGGAAGTCGGCCTACGACCAGATGATGGCGAGCAAGTACGCCGACCTGAACCGGACGCCCGCCCCCAGGGCAACGGTCGAGTGCGGGTCGTACTCGAACCCCAACTACGGCTGCACCGACGAGCGCGAGGACGCGATCGCCGCCTACACCGACGCCCTTGCCTGGTACGTCACCAGGGACGCGCGCTACGCCCAGAAGGCGATCCAGATCATGGACGCCTGGTCGGCCACCATCACCAGCCACACCAACAGCAACGCGCCCCTGCAGACCGGCTGGGCCGGCTCCTCCTGGCCCAAGGCCGCCGAGATCATCAGGTACACGTACACCGGCACCTGGGCGAACGAGGCCCGCTTCGCCACCATGCTGCGCAACGTCTACCTCCCCACCGTCATCAAGGGCTCCAACTCCAACGGCAACTGGGAGCTGACGATGATGGAGGCCGCCGTCGGCATCTCCGTCTTCCTGGAGGACAAGGCGTCGTACGACACGGCCATGGCCAAGTTCCGCACCCGCACGGCCGCCTACGTCTACCTGGCCTCCGACGGCTCGGTGCCGAAGACCGTGCCCAGCCAGAACCTCGACACCACCGCCAAGATCGTCTCCTACTGGCAGGGCCAGTCCACCTTCGTCACCGGCCTCACCCAGGAGACCTGCCGGGACTTCACGCACACCGGCTACGGCATCTCCTCGATCTCGCACGTCGCCGAGACCAGCCGGATCCAGGGCCAGGACCTCTACGGCACGGACGTCGGCGAACGGCTGCGCCAGGCGCTCGGCTTCCAGGCCAAGTACCAGCTGGGCACCGCCGTCCCCAGCTGGCTCTGCGGCGGCTCCCTGACCCTCGGCCTCGGGCCCGTCACCGAGGTCGGCTACAACGCCCTCCACAACCGGCTGGGCATCGCCATGACCAACACCCAGACGCTCACCCAGAACAACCGTCCCGCGGGCACCAACAACCTCTTCACGGCCTGGGAGACCCTCACCCACGGCGACAACCCCAACTGAGCCGCGCCGAGCTCCTGACGTGCCCCGCGGCCCCTCGGCAGGGCCCGCGGGGCACATCAGGGTTCTGTCAAAGATGCCCGCTGCCGGACCGCCCGGCCCGTTCGCCTGGACTGTTGGCCGTAAGGTCGACGCTGCGTAGGCGGCGGTAAGCGGAAGACAATGGGACCATGGCACGCGGCAAGCTTCGGATCTATCTCGGTGCGGCACCGGGCGTGGGCAAGACCTACGCCATGCTCTCCGAGGCCCACCGGCGTGTGGAGCGCGGCACCGACTGCGTGGTCGCCTTCGTGGAGCACCACGACCGGCCGCGCACCGAGGTGATGCTGCACGGCCTGGAGCAGCTCCAGCGCAGGGAACTGCAGTACCGGGACACCGCCTTCACCGAGATGGACGTGGACGCCGTGCTGCGCCGCGCCCCCGCCGTCGCCCTGGTGGACGAACTCGCCCACACCAACGTCCCCGGCTCCCGCAACGCCAAGCGCTGGCAGGACGTCGAGGAGCTGCTGGCCGCCGGGATCGACGTCGTCTCCACCGTCAACATCCAGCACCTGGAGTCCCTCGGCGACGTCGTCGAGTCCATCACGGGCGTGCGCCAGCGCGAGACCGTGCCCGACGAGGTGGTACGGCGCGCCGACCAGATCGAGCTGGTCGACATGTCGCCCCAGGCGCTGCGCCGGCGCATGGCGCACGGCAACATCTACCAGTCCGACAAGGTCGACGCGGCCCTGTCCAACTACTTCCGGCCGGGCAACCTGACCGCACTGCGCGAACTGGCGCTGCTGTGGGTGGCCGACCGGGCCGACGAGTACCTGAAGCAGTACCGCAGCGAGCACCGGGTCTCGAAGATCTGGGGTTCGCGGGAGCGGATCGTGGTCGGGCTGACCGGCGGACCCGAGGGGCGCACGCTGATCCGGCGGGCCGCGCGGCTGGCCGAGAAGGGCGCGGGCGGCGAGGTGCTGGCCGTCTACATATCCCGCAGCGACGGCCTGACCTCCGCCTCCCCGAAGGAACTCGCCGTCCAGCGCACCCTGGTCGAGGACCTGGGCGGCACCTTCCACCAGGTCGTCGGCGAGGACGTCCCCGCGGCCCTGCTCGACTTCGCGCGCGGGGTCAACGCCACCCAGATCGTGCTCGGCTCCTCGCGCCGCAAGGCCTGGCAGTACGTGCTGGGGCCCGGCGTCGGCGCCACGGTCGCCCGCGAGTCCGGGCCCGACCTGGACGTCCACATCGTCACCCACGAAGAGGTCGCCAAGGGGCGCGGACTGCCGGGGGCCCGGGGGGCCCGGCTCGGGCGCGGCCGGATCGTCGCGGGCTGGCTGGCCGGCCTCGCCGGGCCGGCCGTGATGGCGGTGCTGCTGAACACCGTGGATCTCGGCCTCGCCAACGACATGCTGCTCTTCCTGACCCTCACGGTCGCGGCGGCGCTGCTCGGCGGGCTCTTCCCGGCGCTCGCCTCGGCGGCCTTCGGGTCCCTGCTGCTCAACTACTTCTACACCCCGCCCCTGCACCGGCTGACCATCGCCGATCCGAAGAACATCGTGGCGATCGTGGTCTTCTTCGGGGTCGCGCTGTCCGTCGCCTCGGTCGTGGACCTCGCCGCCCGGCGTACCCACCAGGCCGCCCGGCTGCGCGCCGAGTCCGAGATCCTCTCCTTCCTCGCCGGCAACGTGCTGAGAGGGGAGACCAGCCTGGAAGAGCTCCTGGAACGGGTCCGGGAGACCTTCGGCATGGAGTCCGCGGCCCTCCTGGAGCGGTCGGGCGACGTCGAGCCGTGGAGCTGCGCGGGCCGGGCCGGCATCGGCCCCGCCCTGGCCCGGCCCGAGGACGCCGA
The DNA here is from genome assembly GCF_042754285.1 of Streptomyces sp. NPDC059224. Classification (NCBI taxonomy): domain Bacteria; kingdom Bacillati; phylum Actinomycetota; class Actinomycetes; order Kitasatosporales; family Streptomycetaceae; genus Streptomyces; species Streptomyces sp. NPDC059224. Next base: position 43,785 of record NZ_JBHZAN010000018.1, on the reverse strand, counting down.
CGTCGACGTACCCATAGGCGACCACATGGCCCTCGCGCTGACCGGCCGGGTGCTGCCCGCCGAGAACCGCCGGGTGCTCGCCGCCTTCGCCGCCCAGGCAGCCGTCGTGCTGGACCGCAGGCGGCTCCAGGAGGAGGCCGAGGGGGCCCGCGCGCTCGCCGAGGGCAACCGGATCCGTACGGCCCTGCTGGCCGCCGTCAGCCATGATCTGCGCACCCCGCTCGCCGGGATCAAGGCGGCGGTGTCGTCGCTGCGCTCGGACGACGTGGCCTGGTCCGAGGAGGACCAGGCGGAGCTGCTGGAAGGCATCGAGGAGGGCGCCGACCGGCTCGACCACCTGGTCGGCAACCTGCTCGACATGTCCCGCCTGCAGACCGGCACCGTCACCCCGATCGTCCGGGAGACCGATCTCGACGAGGTGGTTCCGATGGCCCTGGCCGGGGTCCCCGAGGGCAGCGTGGAGCTGGACGTCCCCGAGAGCCTGCCCATGGTGGAGGCCGACGCCGGGCTCCTGGAGCGGTCGGTGGCCAACCTGGTCGAGAACGCCGTCAAGTACAGCCCGGCCGACCGGCCCGACCGGGTGGTCGTCGTGTCCGCCAGCGCCATCGCCGACCGCGTGGAGCTGCGGATCGTGGACCGCGGGCCCGGCGTGCCCGACGACGCCAAAGAACGCATATTCGAACCCTTCCAGCGCTACGGTGACGCTCCGCGCGGCGCCGGGGTCGGCTTGGGGCTCGCGGTCGCCCGGGGCTTCGCCGAGGCGATGGGCGGCACCCTCAACGCCGAGGACACGCCCGGTGGCGGCCTCACCATGGTCCTCACCCTTCGCGCGGCAGGATCGGTCACCGCAGCAGCAGAACCCGTGGCGCAGGCAGCAGCACGAGCCGCGGCAGAACCGGAAAGGCAGGCCTCATGACCCGTGTGCTCGTGGTCGACGACGAGCCGCAGATCGTGCGCGCCCTCGTGATCAACCTCAAGGCGCGCAAGTACGAGGTCGACGCGGCCCCCGACGGCCGTACCGCCCTCGAACTGGCCGCCTCGCGCCACCCCGACGTGGTCGTCCTCGACCTCGGCCTGCCCGACATGGACGGCGTCGAGGTGATCAAGGGGCTGCGCGGCTGGACCCGGGTGCCGATCCTGGTGCTGTCCGCCCGGCACACCTCCGACGAGAAGGTCGAGGCGCTCGACGCGGGCGCCGACGACTACGTCACCAAGCCCTTCGGCATGGACGAGCTGCTGGCCCGGCTGCGGGCCGCCGTCCGGCGTGCCGAGCCGGTCGCCGGCGGCGGCGAGGACGACGTGCTGGTGGAGACCGAGGGGTTCACCGTCGACCTGGCCGCGAAGAAGGTCAACCGGGCCGGCAGGGACGTCCGGCTGACCCCCACCGAGTGGCATCTGCTGGAGGTGCTGGTCCGCAACACCGGCCGGCTGGTCAGCCAGAAGCAACTGCTGCAGGAGGTGTGGGGCCCGTCGTACGGGACCGAGACCAACTACCTGCGCGTGTACATGGCGCAGCTGCGCCGCAAACTGGAGACGGACCCCTCGCACCCCGAGCACTTCATCACGGAGCCGGGGATGGGGTACCGGTTCGAGAAGTGAGCCGCGGTTCGACCGGGGGTCCGGGGTGGCCCCCCGGGGGATGCGGCATCACGGAGCCGGGGACGGGGTGCCGGTTCGAGAAGTGGGCCGGGACGTGAGCTGGACTACGGCAGTGCCGGTGGGCCCCGGTACGCTTTCAGACATGAGTGCTGTTCCTCGTCCCGAAAAGCCGGCCGGCCGGTTCCGGCGCATGCTGGGCCGGCTGTCCTCGTCGCAGGAGGACCTGGAGTCCGAGGAGCTGCGCGAGGACGCCGACACGGCGGGCTGCATCCGGATCGGCGACTGCCATGACCGGCAGATCGTCACCGTTACTGGTACCTTGCGCACGGTCACCCTGCGGCCGCGCGCCGGAGTCCCGGCCCTGGAGGCCGAGCTGTTCGACGGCTCCGCGGCGCTGGACGTGGTGTGGCTCGGCAGACGCTCCATCGTGGGCATAGAACCGGGGCGCAGACTGATCGCATCGGGCCGGATCTCGCTGAGCCGGGGCCGCCGGGTGCTGTTCAACCCCAAGTACGAACTGAGACCCCTCGGTAGGGAGTAGCCGGTGACGTCGCTCGACAAGCCGACCGAAGACACGCAGGCAAAGGACGACGCGCGGGCGGTGACCGAGGCCGCGCTGTTCGAGGCCTTCGGCGGCGTGCGCGGCATGGTCGAGACGGTCCTGCCCGGCCTGCTGTTCGTCACGATCTTCACCCTCAACAAGGACCTGCACTGGTCGGCGATCGCCGCCCTCGCGGTCTCCGTGGTGCTGGTCGTGGTCCGCCTGGCCATGCGGGACACCGTCAAGCACGCCTTCAGCGGGGTCTTCGGCGTCGTCTTCGGTGTCGTCTTCGCGATGATGACCGGCAACGCCAAGGACTTCTACCTGCCCGGCATGCTCTACACGCTGGGTCTGGCGGTGGCCTACATCGTCACCACGCTGTGCGGGGTGCCGCTGATCGGCCTGATCCTCGGCCCGGTCTTCAAGGAGAACCTCTCCTGGCGCACCCGCAACCCCGGCCGCAAGAAGGCGTACGCGAAGGCCAGCTGGGCCTGGGGCCTGATCCTGCTCGCCAAGTGCGCGATCCTCTTCCCGCTGTACTGGTGGGCCGACACGGCCCAGCTCGGCTGGGTGCTGGTCGCGCTGAAGATCCCGCCGTTCCTGCTCGCCGTCTGGCTCACCTGGGTCTTCCTGGCGAAGGCGCCGCCGCCGATCGACGTCTTCGCCGAGATGGAGGCGGAGGAGAAGGCCGAGGAGGAGCGCAAGGCCGCGCTGGCCGCCGAGAGCGGCGAGCCCTCCGGCGGACGCCACCGCAGGTAGGCCGGTATCCGGACACGACAGAGGGGCGCCCTCCGCTACGGGGGAGGGCGCCCCTCTGTCGTGCTGCGTCAGTCTTCCCGCCGTACCGACAGCAGATCCTCCAGCTGTTCCTCGCGCGCCTGGGCCGCGACGAAGAGGAGTTCGTCGCCCGCCTCCAGGGAGTCGTCGCGGGAGGGGGTGAGGACCCGGGTGCCGCGGATGATCGTGACCAGCGAGGTGTCCTCGGGCCACTCCACGTCGCCGACCTGGGTGCCGGCCAGCGCCGACTCCTCGGGCAGCGTCAGCTCCACCAGGTTGGCGTCGCCGTGGCTGAAGCGGAGCAGCCGGACCAGGTCGCCGACGCTCACCGCCTCCTCGACCAGGGCGGACATCAGGCGAGGCGTCGAGACGGCCACGTCCACACCCCAGGACTCGTTGAACAGCCACTCGTTCTTCGGGTTGTTGACCCGGGCGACGACGCGCGGAACGCCGTACTCGGTCTTCGCCAGGAGGGAGACGACCAGGTTCACCTTGTCGTCGCCCGTCGCGGCGATCACGACGTTGCAGCGCTGCAGCGCCGCCTCGTCCAGGGAGGTGATCTCACAGGCGTCGGCGAGCAGCCACTCCGCCTGCGGGACCCGCTCCACCGAGATGGCGGTCGGGGCCTTGTCGATCAGCAGGACCTCGTGGCCGTTCTCCAGCAGCTCGCCCGCGATCGAGCGGCCGACGGCGCCGGCTCCGGCAATGGCGACCCTCATCAGTGACCGCTCTCCTCTTCCGGACCCCCGGCGAAGGCGGCCTCGACCTTGTCGACGTCGTCCGTGCGCATCATCACGTGCACGAGGTCGCCCTCCTGGAGCACCGTCTGCGAGGTCGGCAGCATCGCCTCGCCGAGCCGGGTCAGGAACGCGACCCGGACGCCGGTCTCCTCCTGGAGCGTGCTGATCTTGTGCCCGACCCACTTCGGGGAGGCGTGCACCTCGGCGAGCTGGACCCCGCCGGTGGGGTCGCGCCACAGCGGCTCCGCGCCCGAGGGCAGCAGCCGGCGCAGCATCTGGTCGGCGGTCCAGCGGACCGTGGCGACGGTCGGGATGCCGAGGCGCTGGTAGACCTCGGCGCGGCGTGGGTCGTAGATACGGGCCGCGACGTTCTCCACGCCGAACATCTCGCGGGCGACCCGGGCCGAGATGATGTTCGAGTTGTCTCCGCTGGAGACGGCGGCGAAGGCGCCGGCCTCCTCGATGCCCGCTTCACGCAGGGTGTCCTGGTCGAAGCCGACCCCGGTGACCCGGCGGCCGCCGAATCCCGGGCCCAGCCTGCGGAAGGCGGTGGGGTCCTGGTCGATCACGGCGACCGTGTGCCCCTGCTGCTCCAGGGTCTGGGCGAGAGCGGAACCCACTCTGCCGCAGCCCATGATGACGATGTGCACGACCGTCCTTCCGGTGTCCCAAAGTTACTGCTCAGCCCCATCAGGGTCTCAGACCGACGCCCAAGCTACACACGTACCGTCCCGGCCGGGCACCCCTCGGCCAAGCTCATCGCCGAGTGATGCTGCGCACGCTCCAGGCGGTGAGGATCCCGAGGCCGAGGAGGGTCACCGCGGCGCCGATCAGTTCTGCGGTCGCGGGCATGAGACCTCCGAAGTGCGATGACAGGCGGGATCTGCCATCTAGGCACGAATGACGCGCAGGGTACGGAATGCGCAGTTCCAGCCGTCACCTTTTTCACTCGGGAGGCAGATCGTGCCCTGCGGCTGGAGCCATGCCAGGTGGAAGGCCTACGATCCTCTCTCGTGTCCAAACTGACCGACGTGCCCAAACGGATCCTGATCGGGCGGGCTCTGCGCAGTGACCGGCTGGGCGAGACGCTCCTGCCGAAGCGCATCGCCCTCCCCGTCTTCGCCTCCGACCCGCTGTCCTCCGTCGCCTACGCGCCGGGGGAGGTCCTGCTGGTCCTGTCCATCGCGGGTGTGTCGGCCTACCACTTCAGCCCCTGGATCGCGCTCGCGGTCATCGTGCTGATGTTCACCGTGGTCGCCTCCTACCGGCAGAACGTGCACGCCTACCCGAGCGGCGGCGGCGACTACGAGGTCGCCACCACCAACCTCGGCAACAAGGCCGGCCTCACCGTGGCCAGCGCCCTGCTCGTCGACTACGTCCTGACCGTCGCTGTCTCCATCGCCTCCGGCATCGAGAACCTCGGCTCGGCGATCCCCTTCGTGGTCGAGCACAAGGTCTTCTGCGCCGTCACCGTGATCGTGCTGCTGACCCTGATGAACCTGCGCGGGGTGAAGGAGTCCGGCAAGCTCTTCGCGATCCCGACGTACGTGTTCGTCGGCGGCGTCTTCATCATGATCGCGTGGGGGGCCTTCCGGGGCCTGGTCCTCGGGGACACGATGCGGGCCCCGACCGCCGGCTTCCACATCAAGGCCGAGCACCAGGGTCTGGCGGGCTTCGCACTCGTCTTCCTGCTCCTGCGCGCCTTCTCCTCCGGCTGTGCCGCGCTCACCGGTGTCGAGGCGATCTCCAACGGCGTCCCGGCCTTCCGCAAGCCGAAGTCGAAGAACGCGGCGACCACCCTGGCCATGATGGGCCTGCTGGCCGTCACCATGTTCTGCGGGATCATCGCGCTCGCCGCGGTCACCAAGGTCCGCATGGCCGAGAACCCGGCGACCGACCTGATCCACAACGGTGTCCCGATCGGCTCGGGCTACGTCCAGAACCCGGTGATCTCCCAGGTCGCCGAGGCCGTCTTCGGCAAGGGCAGCCTGCTGTTCATCGTGCTCGCCGCCGCCACCGCACTGGTCCTGTTCCTGGCCGCGAACACGGCGTACAACGGCTTCCCGCTCCTCGGCTCGATCCTCGCCCAGGACCGCTACCTGCCGCGCCAGCTGCACACCCGCGGCGACCGTCTCGCCTTCTCCAACGGCATCGTGCTGCTCGCCGGCGCCGCCGCCCTGCTGGTGGTCATCTACGGCGCCGACTCGACCCGCCTCATCCAGCTCTACATCGTCGGCGTGTTCGTGTCCTTCACGCTCAGCCAGACCGGCATGGTCCGGCACTGGAACCGCCACCTGGCGACCGAGAAGGACCCGGCCAAGCGCAGCCACATGACACGCTCCCGCGCGATCAACGCGTTCGGCGCCTTCTTCACCGGCCTGGTGCTGGTCGTCGTGCTGGTCACGAAGTTCACGCACGGCGCCTGGGTGGCGCTGCTCGGCATGTGCATCTTCTACGCGACGATGACCACGATCCGTAAGCACTACGACCGGGTCTCCGAGGAGATCTCGGCGCCCCAGGAACCGGACGACGACCTGGTCCGCCCCTCGCGCGTGCACTCGGTCGTCCTGATCTCCAAGATCCACCGCCCCACCCTGCGCGCCCTCGCCTACGCCAAGCTGATGCGCTCGGACACCCTGGAGGCGCTCACCGTCAACGTCGACCCGGCCGAGACGAAGGCGCTGCGCGAGGAGTGGGAACGGCGCGGCATAGACGTACCCCTGAAGGTCCTCGACTCGCCCTACCGGGAGATCACCCGGCCGATCATCGAGTACGTCAAGGGACTGCGCGCCCAGTCCCCGCGGGACGCGGTCTCCGTGATCATCCCCGAGTACGTGGTCGGCCACTGGTACGAGCACCTGCTGCACAACCAGAGCGCCCTGCGCCTCAAGGGCCGGCTGCTGTTCACGCCGGGTGTCATGGTGACCTCGGTGCCCTACCAGCTGGCGTCCTCGGAGGCCGCCAGGAACCGGGCCCGCAAGCGGCAGGACTGGAACGCCCCGGGCGCCGTCCGGCGCGGTCCGGCGGAGCACCGGCCGAAGGAGCACAGCGGGGGGTGAGCCGGCGGCCCGTCCCGAGCGGGGCGGGCGCCTTCGCCGAGCACGTAGACTGGTGGGCTGTCGTCGGCCCGCGCGCGGCCGTACCCCCTCTCGTTGATCTGGAGTCACCCCGCCATGCAGGCAGAACCGAAGAAATCTCTGGTGGGGACGGAGTACGAGGTCGAGGTGGGCCCGGTCGCCCACGGCGGGCACTGCATCGCCAGGACCGCCGAGGGGCAGGTGCTGTTCGTCCGGCACGCGCTGCCCGGTGAGCGGGTGGTGGCCCGGGTGACCGAGGGCGAGGAGGGGGCCCGCTTCCTGCGCGCCGACGCGGTGGACATCGTGGACGCGTCCAAGGACCGCGTCGAAGCCCCCTGCCCCTACGCGGGCCCCGGCCGCTGCGGCGGCTGCGACTGGCAGCACGCCAAGCCGGGCGCCCAGCGCCGGCTCAAGGGCGAGGTGATCGCCGAGCAGCTGCGGCGGCTGGCCGGCCTGACGCCGGAGGAGGCGGGCTGGGACGGCACGGTGATGCCCGCCGAGGGCGACAAGCTGCCGGCGGGCGAGGTGCCGCAGTGGCGCACGCGCGTGCAGTACGCCGTCGACGCCGACGGCAACGCGGGACTGCGCCGGCACCGCTCGCACGAGGTGGAGCCGATCGAGCACTGCATGATCGCGGCGCCGGGCGTCAGCGAACTCGGCATCGAGGAGCGCGACTGGTCGGGCATGGTGTCGGTGGACGCGATCGCCGCGACCGGTTCCCAGGACCGGATGGTGATCCTGGAGCCCCGCCCCGGCGCCCGCCTGCCCCTGGTCGAACTAGACAAGCCGGTCTCGGTCCTGCGGGTGGACGAGAACGACGGCGGCATCCACCGCGTCCACGGCCGTGCCTTCGTCCGTGAACGGGCCGACGGCCGCACCCACCGCGTGGGCAACGGCGGCTTCTGGCAGGTCCACCCGAAGGCGGCGGACACCCTGGTCACCGCGGTGATGCAGGGCCTCCTCCCGCGCAAGGGCGAGATGGCCCTGGACCTGTACTGCGGTGTCGGCCTGTTCGCCGGCGCCCTCGCCGACCGCCTCGGCGAGAAGGGCGCGGTGCTCGGCATCGAGTCCGGCAAGCGCGCGGTGGAGGACGCCCGCCACAACCTCGCCGGTTTCCCCCGGGTCCGCGTCGAGCAGGGCAAGGTCGAGTCGGTCCTCCCGCGCACCGGCATCACCGAGGTCGACCTCATCGTCCTCGACCCGCCCCGCGCGGGCGCGGGCCGCACCACGGTCGAGCACCTGACGTCCCTGGGCGCCCGCCGCGTGGCCTACGTCGCCTGCGACCCGGCCGCCCTGGCCCGCGACCTGGCGTACTTCCGGGACGGCGGGTACCGGGTGCGGACGCTGCGGGCCTTCGACCTGTTTCCGATGACGTCGCACGTGGAGTGCGTGGCGATTCTGGAGCCTGCTGCTAAGTAGCTCTGACCTGCGGTTTTCGTAGGTTTCTCAGGCGAGGCCGGGCACGCTCGATCTGTTTCCCGAAGTCTACGAGGTGAAGTGCGTAGGCCGCTGGGGGACGCCGTTTGACCTGGCATTTCGGATGGCGTAACCGGGACGGTGGTGCGGTCGCCCTCTCTCACAGTACGGAGGGAGGCTGGCCGTCGCGACGCTCAGTTGACGCTCGTTCTGATGGGTCGTCAGTGGGTGCCGTCGGCCAGAACATGATCAACTCGCGGACGTCGTAGCTGTCTTCTCGGTCGTGTCAGAGTCCTCGGTATGCGCGAACCGCTGGTTGCGGCCCCGACCGACCCGGTCTTGCTACGCATACCGCCCTCAACCGGCACTGTTGCTCTGACCGGTTGAATCCAAGGCGTCGTTCTCCGCGGCCGCGCTCGACCGGCCGCACACACGCTCGTAGCGTTCATCGACGAGCACAAGGGCCGCTTCGGCAGTGTCGAGCCGATCTGCCGGGTCCTCACCGACCACGACTGCAGGATCGTCCCGTCCACTGTTGTGCCCACCACAAACGCCAGGCTGCACCCGCTGCCCACACCTTCGTGGCGGGTGATGCCATCGGCCAACGGCCCCCGGCTCAAACAAAGACCGCTCCTACGCGGAACTTGGGGGTGAAGACGCCCCAGACCTCTTCACGGGTTCGTCCTGGATGCCTGCCGCGGCCCGATCTTCGATCAACTGTTGGCTGGTCGCGACCGAGTCGCTAACGGAGTAGTGCGTCGTCCCCGGAGCGTCTCGGAGCTTCAGATCCCCGGCCGCGAGCGTCAGCACGTCAGACGCTGTCAGACAGTCGCGACCCCGTCCGCGCAGAACCGAACCAGGCCGGACGTTCCCACTGGACCTCCTCCACCACGGTCATGAGAGGCGCGGAGCTCGACGGATCGGGGTCGCATTTCGGCCGCCCAGCGCGTCGACCAGTCTGGGGGTGCTGTCACCCCCAAGGACACCTAGGGCCGTCACTATTTGCTCCTAAATATTCCGTGAGCATTATCACTTCATGTTAAGGAAATGGTGTGTGCACCTTGTGTATGTACGTAAGGATCTTTTAAGAATCTCTTCGTTCTTGATCCGTAAGGGTGGGGGGATCCCCGTGCGTTCTGCACGTCCGCTTGGTGTCGTTGTCGCCTTCGTCCTGGCCGTACTGGCCGGGACCGAGCAAGGCGCGGCCTCGTTGGCGCTGTCCGCGGCCGGGAGTGGTTCGACGGCGTCACCCGAGCAGAGTTGGGGTTCCGCCGCTGGGCGTGGTCACGGGGCGTCTACGCAGGCCACCGACGCCGCGGCCAAGGGAGGCCGCAGGGGCGCGCTTGCCGGGCGGGGGGAGGTCCCGCCAGGGCAGACGGACAGCCTGACCAGCATCCCCAGTACAGGCGTCTCTCCCAAGCCGGGCGCAGTCCACAAGGTCGACACACCACTTGCTTCGACCCCCAAGGGCTTCAACTCCAAGCTCAGTAGTGAGCTCAAGGACAAGCGTGGCGCCCGAGAGCGGACGTACGTCAATCCGGATGGCACGTACACCACTCGCTATTACAACGAGCAGGTCAACTTCCGCTCTGGGGACGGCTCCTGGAAGGCCATCGACACTTCGCTGAGACCCAAGGACAACCCCGGCCCCAGCACCATGAGCGCCGCTGGGGACGGTTTCGCCACCGCCTCAACTGAGGCGCAGATCGAATTCGGCGGGACTGCCGATGCCGACCCGGTCGTCAGCATGGCCGTCGAGGACGGGGTGTCCGTCGGGTACGGCGTCGACGACGCCAGCGCTGCCGCAGGGCAGGCCGAGGGCAGCACGCTCACGTACGAGGACGTACGCCCGCACTCCGATGTCGAGTTCGTCGCCGGCGACGCCTCCGTCAAGGAGACCCTGGTCCTCAAGGATGCGGCTGCTCCCACCGAGTGGCGCTTCCCGCTCGCGCTCGACGGCCTGACCGCTGCGATCGACGACCACGGCAACGTCGTCTTCACCGACGCTGACGGGACCCTGCGCGCATGGACCCCGGCCGGCTGGATGGAGGACTCCAACCTCGCGCCCGACTCCAACGAAGGCGTGTTCTCTTCGGGTGTCCACTACAGCCTCACTGAGGAAGCCGGCCGCCAGGTCCTGGTCGTCACGCTGGACAAGGACTGGCTGACCGATCCCAAGCGGGTCTACCCGGTCCGGGTCGACCCGTCCGTGAAGTCGGTCGACGCGACCTCCGGCACCTATGTCGAGTACCCCTACAACCAGAATTTCGCCACCGACACCGTCCTGAAGGTCGGCACGTATGACGGCGGGGACCACAAGGCAGCGGCTTTCCTGCGCTTCAGCGGTCTTGAGACCACCCTGAAAAACGCCTGGGTGCTCAGTGCGAATCTCGCGCTGTACAACACCTGGTCCCAGTCCTGCACCGCCCGTCCGGTGACCGTCCACCCGATCACGTCCAACTGGTCAGAGTCCACCACCTCCAAGTGGCCTGGTCCGTCGACCGGGTCGTCGCTGGCCTCGAAGAGCTTCGCGCACGGCTGGCGGCCCACCGGTACCGAGACATGGTCGTGCGGTCCGGCCTGGTCGACCATCAAGCTCGGTTCGGCGGGACGGAAGCTGGTCGACGACTGGACGCACGGCCGTAAGAAGAACTACGGCCTGGCGGTGAAGGCGTCTTCGACGGACTCCAAGGGCTGGAAGCAGTTCGGTTCCGACGACTACCCGAACGGTAAGCCGAGCCTGGATGTCACCTGGACCAAGTACGGCGCCGCCTACAAGCTCGGCGACTTCACCGCAGCCGTCACGGCGACGACCGAGGGCGCGGAGACCGTGACCGTCACCAATCAGGGTCAGGAGACCTGGCCCTCCGGCGGCGGCTACCAGCTGCGGTACAACCTGTACGACGCAAGCGGCAATGAGATCACCGACAGTTCCAAGATCCGCTGGACGAAGATGCCGCAGGCGATCTCGCCGGGCGAGTCGGTGACTCTGAGCGCCAAGATCGCTCCTCTGACACCGGGGACGTATACGCTGCAGTGGACGATGGACGACGTCGGCACCAGCCGCTTCACCTCGGCCGGTGTTCCCGGGCCGTCCGTCAAGCTGTCCGCGGTGAACATCCCGCCGCAGCTGACGGCCGAGTCCCCGGGCAGCGGTGTCACCGTGAGCACTCTCACGCCGACGCTGTGGGCGAAGGGCACGGACGCCGACCGCTACCCCAAGGCCACTCTCCAGTACTGGTTCGAGGTCTGCGAGGTCAAGGGCAGCAACCTGCGCCTGAACTGCAAGACCGGGCCGAAGACGAGTGAGCAGCAGTGGGCGGTGCCCTCTAGCTGGCTGTCGTGGAACAAGACGTACGCCTGGTACGGCTACGCCTACGACGGTTCTACCTCCTCGACCCGGCCGGGTGCGGCCCTGGTCACCACGCAGGTGCCGCAGCCCAGTGTGACGAGCCACCTCGGCGGCGCGGACGAGGGCAGCGAGATCGGCACCCGTGAAGGCAACTACGTCACCGCGGCGACGGACGCGGCGCTGACCGCCGTTGGCCCGGAGCTGTCCCTGACCCGGACCTACAACTCCCTCGACCCGCGCACCGGCGGTGCCTTCGGTACCGGCTGGTCCACGCGCTGGGACATGCAGCTTCGGGAGGAGCCCGCCACCTCGTCGGCCCTCGTGACGCTGGCCGACGGCTCACAGGTGCGGTTCGGGAAGAACGCCGACGGCACGTACACCGGTCCGTCCAGCGGATCGCTGACCCTGGCCAAGCAGTCGACGGAGTGGGTGCTTCGGGAGCGTTCCGGCGCCACCTACCGGTTCCTGGCCGGCGGCATGCTCAGCAAGATCACAGACGCTGCCGGGCGAGGACAGACCATCACGCACGAGACCCCGACCAGCGGGCCGGTGAAGAGGGTCACCGACGACCTGTCGGGCCGTTCGCTGTCGTTCGGCTGGACCGGCAGTCACGTCACCACGGTCACCACCAGTGCCATCGACGCGAACACGTCAGGGCTGGCATGGTCGTACACCTACACGGGTGACCAACTGACCACCGTGTGCCCGCCCTCCTCGTCAACGAAGTGCACGGTGTACGAGTACGGCTCCGGCTCGGTCTACCGCAGCGGCGTCCTGGACTCGGCCCCGACGTCCTACTGGCGCCTGGGGGAGAGCGAGGGTTCGGTGGCGGCCAGTGAGGCCATTTCACGGACCGGGTTGAACGACGCCGTGCACCGGGACACCGTGCTGGGCGCCGAATCGGCGATCGCGGGAACGACGGACACTTCAGCGACCTTCGACGGCACCGACTCGGTCGTCGAACTGCCCACCGACACGCTCAAGACCGCGGCCTTCCCGACGATCGAGCTGTGGTTCAAGACGAACACGGCCTCCGGGGTCCTGGTCGGCTTCCAGAACGCCGAGCTGGGTGAGAAGCCCAGCTCCTGGCGACCGGTCCTGAACATTGACGGCTCCGGCAAGCTGCGCGGCGAGCTCTACCTCACCGGCAGCCCGGGCGCGACGCCGATCGTCTCGTCGAAGGCAGTGACCGACGGCAAGTGGCACCACGTCGTGCTCTCCGCCGCAGTCAACACTCAGACCCTGTACCTGGACAGCGCCGAGGTCGGCACGCTGGACGGCGTCCTGACCGAACAGTCCCGCGACTACGCCTATCTCGGGGCCGGCTACGGCAGCTCAGGCTGGATGGGGCTCGCGGAAGGGGAATACCACTTCAAGGGACAGATGGACGAAGTCGCCTTCTACGACCACACGCTGGACCCGGCGACCGTCTCCGAACACTACGCCGCCCGCAACGCCATCGGCCAGCTCACCAAGGTCACCCTGCCGTCAGGCAGGGTGCACGCGACGGCCGGCTACAACAGCGTCACCGGTCGGCTCTCCCAGCACACGGACGAGAACGGCGGCACCTGGAAGGTGTCCGCACCCACCTACTCCACCACCTCGTCGTCATACGCGGATACCATCCAGCGCACGGGCCCGACCGGATACTGGCGGCTCGGCGAGCGCACAGGCGCCACAGCGGCGAGCCCCCTGGGCGACGACTACGCGGGTGACTACCTCGACGGGGTACGTCTGGGCAGCGCCGGCATCTTCTCCGACGGCGATGACACCTCGGTGACCTTCGCCGGGGACAGCGCGGTCGAGGTGCCCGCCGAGACGCTGGGCACCAACACCGCCATGTCCGTGGAGCTGTGGTTCAAGACCAAGACCCAAGGCGTCCTGGTCACCAACCAGAACGCGGACATCGGCGACACGCCGACCAGTTGGCGGCCCATGCTGCTGATCGATTCCGACGGGAAGCTGCGCGGCCGGTTCGGCGGCGCAGCGACCAGTATCCTCTCCGCGTCGGCGGTCACCGATGACAAATGGCATCACGTCCTGCTGACCGGAAACGAGGGCATCCAGGCCCTGTTCGTCGACGGTGACTACCAGGGCAGCACCCCCACAGGTGTGGTGGCCGACCGGTTCAGCCAGGTGTTCGTCGGCGGCGGCTACTCCTCCAGCAGCTGGGACGGGCAGGCAGCCGGCTACCGGAACTTCACCGGTCAGATCGACGAAGTCGCCTTCTACGACAAGGCGCTGGTGACGTTCGTGAAGGTCGGTTCCCTCTGGAAGTACATCAAGTGGGCTGCCGGTCAGACCGATGCGCCGAACCAGCACATCCAGGCCCGCCGTGCTCTGGTAGCCGGCCGGGGTGACCAGTACGACGGGGTGGCCGTCGCGGATGCACCCGCCGCGTACTGGCGGCTCGGCGAGTCCGAGGGCACCACGCTCACCAGCGCGGTCGGCGACACCTCGATGGCGGCGACCTTCAAGCCCGACGCGGGCGGTGTGTCGGCCGTCGACCAGACCGGTGTCTTCGGCCCCGGTGACAACCGGGCCGTGAACCTCAGCGGCGGCGGCACCATTCAGATACCCGGCTCGATACCCGCCTCGGCGATCGAGCTGTCCGCCGAGATGTGGTTCAAAACGTCGACGTCCAAGGCCGTCCTGCTCGGCTTCCAGAACGCGGCCGTCGGCTCCACCCCCACCTCCTGGCGACCGGTCCTGAACATCGACGGCAGCGGCAAGCTGCGCGGTGAGTTCTACCTCTCCGGCGTCTCCGGCGCGACTCCGATCGTGTCATCGACGGCGGTGACCGACGGTGAGTGGCACCACGTGGTCCTCTCGGCGAGCGCAACCACCCAGACCCTGTATCTCGACGGCGTCAGCGTCGGCGAGCTGGCGGGCACGATAGTCGACCAGTCCCGGACCTACGCCTACGTCGGCGGTGGTTATGCCAGCTCCGGTTGGACGGGCCTGAGTGAGGGCACCTACTACCTCGACGGACAGGTCGATGAGGTCGCCCTGTACAGGTCCGCCTTGACCGCGGACCAGGTTTCCTCGCATTACCGGGCACAGGCCGAGGCGGTCGACTCCGGTCTCAGCTCTACGGTGACGGTCACCGACCCCGCCGAGCGCACGAGTACGGCCAGCTACGACGCCCTCAACGGACAGCGGGTTCTTTCCCGCAAGGACGCCTCCGGGGCTGTGACGTCGTACGACTACGACAGCCTGGGCAACCTGCACACCATGACGGACCCGAACGGACACGCTATCGTGACCGGACGGGACGCCCGCGGCAACGTCGTTTCCACGACGACCTGCCGGGATGCCGACTCCTGCTGGACCGGTTTCAGCAGTTACTACCTGAACTCAGCTGACGCACTGGATCCGCGCAACGACAAGCCGCTGACATATCGCGACCAGCGCTCGACCGACCGCTTCGACAACCGCTACCGCACCGCCCGCACCTACAGCACGCTCGGCCTGATCAAAACCACTGAACGGCCCGACGGCTCCAACTCCGCCACGGCCTACACGACGGGAACGGAGAACGCGGCCGGCGGGGGCACTGTGCCGGCAGGACTGGTGCTGACCGAGACCACGACGGGCGGAGCACAGACCTCGTACAGGTACTTCGCCAACGGAGATCTGGCCCAGGTGACTTCACCATCCGGCCTGGTGACGTCATACACCTACGACGGGCTGGGGAGGAAACTCACCGAGAAGCAGGTCTCGGACACTTTCCCGGACGGGGTAAGCACCGGCTTCGGCTATGACCAGGCTTCGCATGTGGTGTCCGAGACGGGTGCCGGGGTGAAGAACGAGATCACCGGTACCACACACACCGCGAAGATCACGCGTGCGTACGACGAAGACGGAAACCTGCTGTCCGAGTCGGCTGCCGACACCACCGGCGGGGACACCGGCCGGACGACCGCCTACCACTACAACTCCTTGGGCCTGAACGACTCCGTGACTGACGCGGAGAACAACGTCACCGCCTACGAGCACGATGCGTTCGGCCGGGTCAGCGGCATGACCGACCCTGCGGGCATGCACCTCACCTACACCTACACCGCGCAGGGCCAGCGGGCGACGACCGTCCTTGACGACTGGACGGGCGATCCGTCGGGAACGGTCCGCGACCTGACGGTCGAGTCGAACGCCTACGACCCCGCCGGCCGCCTGGCGTCCACGACAGACGCGATGGGCGCGACGACGGCGTACACCTATTTCGACGACGGATTGGCTGCCACGACCACCTCCCAGCAGGTCACACAGGCGGACGGCAGCAAACACGACATCGTGCAGGAGGCCAACACCTACGATCCGGCCGGCAATCTGACCAAGCAGATCACTGGCGGAGGCAAGAGCACCCAGACCTTCACAGTCGACGCCCTGGGGCGTACGAAGACGAGCGTCTTCGACCCGGGCGGACTCGCCCGCACCACGATCCTCGACTACGACGGAGACGACCGGGTCAAGCAGCAGACGCAGTCGATCAGCTCAGGCAAGACGCTGACCGTGTCCGCGGAGTACGACAGTGCGGGCAACGTCACCAAGCAGACGACGACCGACGGTACTTCCACGCACATCACCTCAGGCACGTACGACGACCGCGGTCTGCCGCTCACGGCGGTCAGCCCGCGCGGCAACGCCACCGGCACCAACGCCAGCGCGTACACCACCATCTACCGTTACGACGCGCTGGGTCGGCTGGTACAGGAGAGCTCCCCGTCCGTTTCGATAGAAGAGAACGGCGGAACCGCAACCACCGCCAAGCCGATCACGCTGACCGGCTACAACACCTTCGGTGAGACAACTGACGCCAAGGACCCCCGCGGCAAGGTCTCCCGCACCGAGGTCGACCGCCTCGGCCGCACCACAGCCGTGACCCTGCCGGACTACACCCCGCCTGGTTCCACCACCGCGCTGACGGCGACCACCCGCACGACGTACACCGCTCTCAGCCAGCCGCTGACCGTCACCGATCCGCTGGGCAGGGTCACACGCTACGGCTACGACCAGTTCGGCCGGATCACCAGCAAGACCGACCCAGTGGCCGACGCCGCCGCGGCCGTGGCCGCGCAGACCGACTCGGACCTGCTCAACACCACCGCAACTGATGGCGGCGGGGTCACCCGTTCCACCTGGACCCCGACCGGCCTCCAGCTCTCGCTCACCGATCCGACGGGCGCGCGCACCGAGGCGACCTATGACGAACTGGGCCGCCAGCTGACCGCGACCACCGTCGAGCGCTACCCCAGCAC
This sequence comes from Streptomyces sp. NPDC059224, assembly GCF_042754285.1. Classification (NCBI taxonomy): domain Bacteria; kingdom Bacillati; phylum Actinomycetota; class Actinomycetes; order Kitasatosporales; family Streptomycetaceae; genus Streptomyces; species Streptomyces sp. NPDC059224. The sequence goes on along the minus strand of NZ_JBHZAN010000018.1, from coordinate 27,025 downwards.
GGTCAACCTCATCAGCAGGTACACCTGGGACGACGCCAGCAATCAGACCGCTTCAACCTCCCCAGCCGGGATCGCCACCAGCGCCACCTACAACCCGGCCGGCGAACCCATGACGACCACCGACCCGGCAGGCACCACGAAGTACGACTACGACGGCCTGGGCCGTCAGACCGAGACCACCGACGCCACCAACCGCCGCACCACCACGACGTTCAACGCGCTTGGCAATGTGACAGCGACGACCGAGTACGGCACCGGAACCACCGCCCTGCGTACCACGGCAGCCGAATATGACGAAGAAGGCGACCAGATCGCCGCGATCTCCACGCAGACCAAGGCACGTACCACCTTTACCTACGATGCCCTGGGCCGGATGACCTCTCAGGTCAAGCCTGTCTCTGCCGGCGCCTCGATCACCACATCGTTCGGGTACGACGCGGCGGGTAACCAGACCCGTCTCACCGACGGCCGTGGCAACCAGAGCATCTACACCTTCAACGCCTGGAACCTGCCCGAGTCCACCATCGAACCCTCCACCACGGCCCACCCGGGCGCCGCCGACCGCACCTGGACCACCACCTACGACAAAGCCGGCCAGGCTGTCTCCGAAAACCTTCCGGGCGGCGTCAAGCGCGAGCAGACCTACGACGGCCTGGGCCGCCTGACCAATGAGACCGGCACCGGCGCAGAAGTCAGCACCACCGCCCGCTCCCTCTCCTACGACCTTGCCGGACGTCTCATCGCCTCAGGCACGGCCGACGGTGTCACCGAGAACACCTACACCTACAACGACCGCGGCCAGCTCCTCACCGCGGCCGGCCCCGGCGGCACCGCCGGCTACACCTACGACGCCGACGGCAACATGACCGTCCGTAAAACCAAGGCAGGCACAGCCAACTACGGCTACGACAATGCCGGACGCCTCGACTGGGTCTGGGACTCCATCACCAACAACGACATCTGGTACGACTTCGACGCCGTCGGCCGCCCGAGCCTGGAGCAGTACGCCACCAAACCCGACGGCGCCACCTCCTACACCGCCACGGCCAAGCGCACCTACGCCTACGACGACTTCGGCCGCCTCAAGAGCGACACCGTCACCACACCCGGCGGCACCACGACAATCGCCTCCACCGGATACGGCTACGACCTCGACGACAACCTGGCATCGAAGACGACGACCGGCACAGCCGGGGCAGGCACCAACACCTACGAATACGACTACGCGGGCCGCCTGACCACCTGGACCAAGGACGGCAGCAGCGTCTCCTACGGCTGGGACGGTGCAGACAACCGCACCAAGGCCGGCACCACCATTTCCACGTACGACGCTCGTAACCGCCAGCTCACCGACGGATCAACCACCTACACCTACACCGCACGCGGAACCCTCGCCGCGACGGTCACCGGCACCACCACCCGCACACAGACCTCGGACGCCTTCGAACGCAAGATCACCGATGGCGCCACGGCCTACAGCTACGACTCCCTCGACCGCATCCAGACCCGCGGCTCTGTCGCCTTCGCCTACGACGGCGGCTCCAACAACCTCGCGGGCGACGGCACCACCATCTACAACCGCACACCTGACGGCACCCTGCTGTCCCTCACCGACGGCACCACCAAGCAATGGGCCGTCACCGACCAGCACACCGACCTGACCACCGGCCTCGCTTCCGACGGCCTCCAGGTCACCGGCTCCACCGACTACGACCCCTTCGGCAAGAAGACCGCCACCAGCGGCACCACCCCTGCCGTCGGCTACCAGTCCGGCTACACCGACCCCACCAGCGGCGACGTCAACATGGCAGCCCGCTGGTACCAGCCGGGCACCGGAGGCTTCAGCTCGCGCGACACCTGGCAACTCGACCCCGTCAGCCAGCAGGCCAACCGTTACAGCTACACCGCAGGCAACCCGCTGGGCGACACCGATGCCACCGGTCATTTCAACGTTCATGAACCCGGAGGCGGAGTTGGTGGTTCTGCAGTCCGGTTTACAGGAATCGACATCAGACGCCCTATCCCGCGCAGCAAGCCTGTGGGAGAAGCACGTCGGTATCCTCAGAGATCGATGAGTCGCCCTGGTCGAGCCGGTGGCTCCGGCTATCTGTCAGGGGGACTGTCCGGGGCCGGCTACCAGAGCCTCGCAGACTTGCTGCGCAAGCAGGCAAACCACGTCTCGCAGGCAGCGGGGTACTCCGCGCTTGTCGACACCGGGTACGGATACAGTCACGGCCCCGGCACTAGTGCGGGTACCGGTGCCGGGTCTGGATCGGGGAACTGCCAATACGGCTGCAGCATCATCGTCACACCTCCGAAGCCACCCATCGACCAGAACCCCAACAACGGGCCCAACCCGGAACCCGCACCCACCCGAGCGAAGCCCAAGGCGGAATACGAGGACGCGGGATGGGACACCGGCGACGGCGTGGACACGGTCGTCGACACCGTGGACATGCTCAGGCTGCTCGGCGACGGCACGTACACGCCCGACAATGAACTGGAGGCCCTGCCCGCACCGGTGAACAACGCCGTCTGCGTGTCCACCGGCGGCTGCACCGGAGACGACGGTGACGAGGGGCGCAGGAGCTCGTGCGATGCGACGCCCCTGATCGACGGCGGGCGGATCTACGGTGGTCTTGAGGAATACACGGACCACCAGGGAAACAAGGGATGCAGGGCGACCGGCGCCAGCGCATTCCTCACCAAGAGCGATCGCAGGTCGCGCACGGGAGCGGGTGGCCTGCCGAAGTGCCCCGAATGCGAGCCCTCCTCTCAGCCGGACGGAATGGCAGAGATCAGGGCCGGAGGCGGAAAGCCGGAGGCCGGCCACCTGATAGGTTATTGGGGCAAGGGTACCGGTCAGGATGTCCGAAACCTGGTGGCCTTGAACGCCAGGGCGAACCGTCGGATGGCGAGCAAGGTGGAAGCCTTCGGGTGGAAGTCCCTGAATAAGAACAACAGCCTGTTCATGTCCGTCGTTCCCCTATACGGAGACACTCACTCGGCCGTTCCTACGACTATCCAAGTGGGAATGACCGTGTACGGACCCGGGGGAGGAATCGTGGACAGTTATTCATGCACTGCGATCAACTCGAAGACAGGCATCGGCTCGAAATGCTAAGGAGGTCTAGTGGTAGCAACATTCGCAGAGATTCGAGCCTTGCTGGGCGAACCCAGATTTAACTGGACGGATTCGGCGCCATGGATTGAATTGGAGCGGGAGTTCGGCATCGAATTCCCGGCGGACTTCCGTGAGATCGTGAATGCCTACGGTTCGGTTCAGATCAACAATCAACTGTATCTGGAGCACCCCGCCGGCCATCTTATGCACAACCTGGGAGAATCGATCCGGGGGGATCTCGAGCTCTGGCGCGAGGAAGACATGGTGGAGTACCTGCCCAGTCCGGCAGGGGCGAACCCCGGGGAGTTGATGCCGGTGGTGACGGCCATGACGGGGGAATCGGTTTTCCTCCGCGTTCCCGACGGCCCCTCGTCACCCTGGCGCGTCGTGGTGGCCGAGCTCGACAGTCCGGCCTGGACTCTGCACGAGATGACGTTCGGCGAATGGTTGCTGGCTTACCTCAGAGGTGAGGACGTGACGGTGTGTTCGCGCAACTTCGCGCCTGACCGCCCGTTCTTCGAACCGCTGAGCTGAACCGTTGTACTCGCAGATCAGCACATCGCCGTACGCCCCCACGGCGGAGATGAAGGCGGGTGGGAACTCGACGCCCTGCTCCTTCACTGCCGCGCCGATCACCTCCTTCCTCGCCCTAGCGGACCGGTAGTTCGAGAGGCGAGGAAGGGGGCGGGTGGGTAATGTGCAGGTTCATTGTCCCACTCCATGTCGACAGCTGGGCGTTCCGCTCCTGGTGCTGCCTTCGCCCGGGGAGCCCTGGGGGCAACACCGTCGAGGGTGGCCAGCTACTGAACTTTCAGGCCCGAAACTGGCCGGTCGCTGTCCGGGCGAGCGTTGGCAGCAGCATCGTAAGGCGGTCATCTCTACGAGCCTGCGGATGGTCCCGGTGCGGCGATCGCCGTGCCGGCGGCTGGGAACTTCCCGTTGCATGTACGGGCACGTGAACCTACGTCGCCCTTTAGACCCCTTCTGGACCCACCCGGTGACAAACCCTGATGATCAGAGCTGTCCTCTGGCACGCGAGGGTCATGCGGTCATGGGCCGAATGCACACCAACGCCAGCCGGAGCCCTGCCGGAGACTAGGCCACGGTTGAGATGGACGGCCGTCACCCGTACGGCACTGCACTGGAGGGGTCTTAGAAACGGACGCCAGCGCATATCTCGGCCTTGACGCTCGTTTGACGCTCCGAGTATTCGAGGGGCCCGTCGGTGGAGTCGAAAATGCCGTCTGGCCTGCGGTTACGCCCACGATCCCAATTCTGACGTCTTTCCGATGACCTCGCACGTGGAGTGCGTGGCGATTCTTGAGCCCGCCGCAAAGGGGCTTTGACCTGCAGGTTTCCTGTAGTGCTCAGGTCTGGCCGGGTGTGCTCGACCTGTTTTCCGAAGTCCACGAGGTGAAGTGCGTAGGCTGCTTGCGACCGTCGTCTGACCTGGCGTTTTAGATTGCGTACTGGGACCGTGGTCCGGTTGCTCCGCCTCTGGGTACGAAGAGAGGCCGGTCGTCTCGACGCTCAATTGACGCTCGTTCTGATGGGTCGTCATTGAGCGCTGTCGGCCAAGACGTGATCAGCCCGCGGACTTTACGGCCGTCTTCTCAGTCGTGTCGGATTCTTCCGCATCCGTGAGTGTCGGCGACGCTTGAAATGTGAGCCGGTTCCGGCGGGTGAAAAGTGACCCCCGCTCTGTCAGTTGATGTTGGTCATTCCCCGGTGTTGGCGGCGGGAACCCGTCCGAGGTCGCGGCCACGCATGCGGTAGCTGTCGCCCTTCAGCGAGATGACCTCGGCGTGATGGACGAGGCGGTCGATCATCGCCGCGGCGACGGTGTCGTCGCCGAAGACCTCGCCCCAGCGCCCGAAGGGTTTGTTGCTGGTCACGATCACCGAGGCGCGTTCGTAGCGGCCTGAGATGAACTGGAAGAACAGGTTCGCTGCCTCGGGCTCGAACGGGATGTAGCCCACTTCGTCGACCACGATCAGCGGGATCCGGCCCAGCCGGGTCAACTCGTCGCTCAGACGCCCAGCTTGATGGGCCTCGGCAAGACGGGTGACCCACTGGGCGGCGGTGCCGAAGGCGACCCGGTGGCCGGCCTGGCAGGCCCGGATGCCGAGGCCGGTGGCGAGGTGGGTTTTGCCGGTGCCGGGTGGCCCCAGGAAGATCACGTTCTCCTTTCCGGCGACGAAATCCAGCGTCCCCAGATGAGCAATGACCTCCCGTTTCACCGACCGCTGGTGATCGAAGTCGAAGTCCTCCAGCGACTTGCGAGAGGGAAAACGGGCCGCCCGGATCCGTCCCTCGGCGCCGTGCGAATCGCGGGCGGCGACCTCTCGCTGCAGGCAGGCGGCCAGATACTCCTCGTGGCTCCAGCCCTCGTCGCGGGCCCGCTCGGCGAGCCGGGCGGCAGCGTCCCGCAGAGCCGGGGCCTTCAATGCCTTGGTCAGATAGATGAGTTCGGAGCCGACGTCACGGCTGTTCCCTGCCTGATTCGTGCCGTTCTTCGTGCTCATCACGCTGCCCCTTCACCTTTGCTCAGCCCGCCAGCGACCGCTCCTCGACCTCCGTCACGTCCACCGGCCCGGGCTTCGTTCCGGCGGCCTTCTTGCGGGCGGCAGCGGCAGCGGCCGCGTGGTCCGGGTCGGTGATGGTCTGGTGGCGAGCCCAGCTGCGGGCATGGCGGGCGACCTCGACGCCGTCGCAGGTCACCAGTACCTGGTCCAGGTCGGCGGCGACCTCGATGCGGCGGCCGACGGCCAGCGGATGCACCGAGTAAGTCGCACGTGTCCAGGCGGACGTAGTGGTCCCTGGGCAGTCGCACGGATGCCTTCCACCAGCCGGGCGGGGCGATCGGCGGCAGGGCCAGCATCCGGGAGCGGTCCGCTTCCAGCCGGTCCGCCGGACGGGCCTGCAAAGTTCTGTGGATGCGCCGGTTGGCTCTGGTCAGCCAGTCGGCGAGCTGGATGTTGAAGTCGGCCGGCGAGGTGAACACCCGCCCGGGCAGGAACGACGTCTCGAGATAGCCGTTGGCCCGCTCGACGAGGCCCTTGGCCTCTGGATCCCGCGGCTTGCAGAGCAGGAACTTGATGCCGAGCAGTCCTGCGAACGCAGCGAATCCGTCGGTCAATTGAGGACCGCCGGACCGCCAGGAGCCGACCGCTCCCTCGTTGTCCCAGACCAGCACCCGAGGGACGGCACCGAGCTCTGTCAGCAGCCGCCAGTGCCCGGCGATCAGGTCGGCCGCGGACCTCGAGGGCAGCATCCGGGCGGTGATCCACCGCGAGTAGCCCGCGACCATGACCAGCACCGGAGGCCGCCCGACCTGGCCGAAGCCGAGCGGGATGTCGGCCGGCGGGAACCACAGGTCGCACTGGCCGATCTCGCCCGGTTCATAGACCGTCCGCGACGCCGGATCCGCAGGCCGATAAGCCGGCCGCAGGTCCCGGACCCGGTCCTTCAGCACGGTCAGACCGCGGTCCCAGCCGACCCGTTCCGCGATCACCGTCGCCGGCATCTCAGGCCACTGCTCGAGCGGTTCACGAATCTGCGGCTCGACCGCGTCCACGATCGAGCCTTTCGGCGCCCGCTGGTACTTCGGCGGCGCGTCGTCCGCGATCGCCCGGCGGACCGTGTTCCTCGCGATCCCCAGCTTCCTCGCGATCGCCCGCACCGGCATCTGCTCGGCCCGATGAAGCCGGCGGATCTCCGCCCAGTCCTCCACGCTGATCACCACTCCTCCCGGCCTGACTCAACGAGCCAGACCCCTGGAGGGGGTCAACTTTCAAGCGCCGCCTCTGGTCCACTTTTCAGCCGTCGCCGACACGTGAGTGCTTGTTGCGGCGCGGGGAGGATCAGAAGAAGGGCCCGACCAGCACTACGCCGATGAGATGTGGGTGATCAGGCCGGTGATGCTGGACAGCGGGCCCGTCGAGGTGAGTGCCGTCGTGCGTCCTGGGCATCGGTGGTGGAGGCCAAATGCGGTGACTCTGAGCTGCCGTGTTATCGCCTGCGTCTATAGCCGCATGCTTCCTATGGCGAAGACTCGCTCTACACCGAGCGCGGGTTAGGGGCGGGCCCAGCTTCTGCTGTGCCCGCCCCCTAACGGTTATGACTTGATGGGTTGGCTAGTTGTAGTAGCCGCTGGTGTCGACGATGAATGGAGTGCCCCCCGAGATTCCGACACCTGGACGCTGGATGTTTCGTCATCCGACCATCGGCTACCTCACCCCACACCAGGCCAGGACCCGCTACAGACAACGGCTCCACCTCGCCGCATAAAACGAAAGTGTCGGACCTCAAGGGGTCACTCCAGCAGGGCCAGAACCCAAGAACTTCATCAGTCTTCAGGTGCGGCGATACTGTTCGAAGACGCGCAACGCCTCGGGGTTTTCGAGGGAGCCTGGGTTTACCGCCTGATCCACTGGAGTTCCGGCCAGGATCCGCTTGACCGGTACCTCGATGCGCTTGCCGGTGAGGGTGTGGGGGACGGCCGGCACGGCGATGATCTCGTCCGGTACGTGACGCGGTGACAACTTGGTGCGCAACGCGTTCGAGATGGCGGCGCGCAGGTCGTCGTCCAGGGTCGTGCCCTGCGCGAGGACCACGAACAGCGGCATCCAGTAGCCGCCGTCCGGCTGTTCCAGGCCGATGACGAGAGATTCCTTGATCTGCGGCATCCGCTCCACGACTTCGTAGATGTCGGAGGAGCCCATTCGGACGCCCTGCCGGTTGAGGGTGGAATCCGAGCGGCCGTGGATGACGACCGTTCCACGGGAGGTGTGGGTGATCCAGTCCCCGTGGCGCCAGACGCCGGGGAACATGGCAAAGTAGCTGTCGCGGTAGCGCTGATCGTCCGGATCGCTCCAAAAGTACAGCGGCATGGACGGCGTCGGTCTGGTCACGACCAGTTCGCCGACCTCGTCGACGACCCGCTTGCCATCCTGGCTCCAGGACTCGACGGCGACACCCAGGTTCGGTGCCTGGATCTCACCGAGGTGGACCGGAAGCGTGGGCACGCCACCGACGAAAGAACCGCAGACATCGGTGCCGCCGCTGACCGAGACGAGCCAGATGTCCGCGCTGATCTCGTCGTAGATCCACCGGAAGCCGTCCGGCGGCAGCGGCGAGCCGGTGATGCCGATCGCGCGCAGGTCGGCCAGGTCCAGGTCCTGGCCGGGGTGGACTCCGGCCTTGCCGCAGGCCATGACGTAGGCGGCGGAGGTCCCGAACACGTTGGTGCCGGTGTCGGCTGCAACGCGCCACTGCGCGTCGGCAGCCGGGTATCCGGGGCTGCCGTCGTACGTGACGATACTTGCGCCCACGAGCAGGCCGGCCAGCAGATAGTTCCACATCATCCACCCCGTCGAGGTGTACCAGAAGAACCGGTCGCCGGGTCCGAGATCGAGGTGGAGGCCCGCCTGCTTGAGGTGGTCGACGGTGATGCCGCCGTGGCTGTGCACGATGGCTTTGGGCAGGCCGGTGGTGCCCGAAGAGTAGAGCACCCACAGCGGGTGGTCGAACGGCAGCTGCTCGAAGACCGGCTCGGCGGGCGCCGCCGTGAGACCCTCCCACTCCCGGGCTCCCGCGGGGGCGGCGAAACCGAGTACGGGAATGTGCACCACCTGACGCACCGACGGAAGTTCGTCGCGCAGTTCCTTGACGACGGCACGCCGGTCGTGTTCCTTACCGCCGTAGCGGTATCCGTCGACCGCGAACAGGACTACCGGCTCGATCTGCTGGAAGCGGTCGAGGACACTGCGCGCACCGAAATCGGGTGCGCAACTCGTCCAGACAGCGCCCACCGCTGCGGTCGCCAGCAGCGCCACGACGGCCTGCGGGATGTTGGGCACGTAGGCGGCCACACGGTCGCCAGGCCGGACTCCCAGAGCACGCAACTCGGCTGAGACCGAACCGACTTGGCGGCGCAGCTCGGACCAAGTGGTGGCGACGGGTTCGGGCGTGCGCTCGTCGACGTGGATGATCGCGGGGGTGTCGGCGATGTTCGAGTCCTCGCCGTGACGCAGCGCATGCTCGGCATAGTTGAGCGTGGCCTCGGGAAACCACCGGGCGCCGGGCATGGCAGTACTGCTGAGCACCGTGGTCGGCGGCCTGGTGAAGCGGACGTCGAACCACTCGGTCACGGCCCGCCAGAAATCCTCCAGACGCTCGACGGACCAGCGGTGAAGGGTGGCGTACGCGGCTTGCGGCGACAGCCCGGCCGTTTGGGGTGCACCGTGGTGCGCCGCCGCGAACTGCTGGAAGGCGCTCAGGCGGGAGGAGGCGGCGCGGGCCGGATCGGGCGTCCACAGGAGAGGTGGGAGTTCGGTGCTCATGGGTACTGGCTCCGGTTCGGGCGTGCTCGCACGTCGGTGGGCGGGGCGGTCTCGTGGATGCGGCGACTACGCGGCGAAGGCGCCGAGGGGTCTGGAGTGTCGGTGTGTCAGAGCAGTTCGAGGACGGTGGCGTTGGCCATACCGCCGCCCTCGCACATGGTCTGGAGGCCGTAGCGGATGCCCTGGTCCCGCATATGGTGGACGAGCGTGGTCATGAGGCGTGCGCCGGACGCGCCCAGCGGGTGGCCGAGTGCCATGGCGCCGCCGTTAGGGTTGAGCCGTGACTCGTCGGCACCGGTCTCCTTGAGCCAGGCCAGGGTCACGGAAGCAAATGCCTCGTTGACTTCGAAGGCTCCGATGTCGTCGATACGGAGCCCGGAGCGGGCCAACGCCTTGGCGGTAGCGGGAATGGGTCCCTTCAACATGGTCACCGGGTCGCATCCCGTCGCGACCGCCGTGTGTACCCGTGCGATCGGCTGCCAGCCCTGGGCGCGGGCGAAGGCGCTGGTGGTGACGAGCACGGCTGCAGCGCCGTCGGAGATCGGGGAGGCGTTGCCCGCGGTGATGGACCCACCGGGAGAGAACGCGGGTTTGAGCCCGCCCATGGTGTCCAGGGTGCCCCCGCGGCGGATGCCCTCGTCCTCGGTGAAGAGGTTGCCGTCCGGCAAGGGCACCGGAACGATCTGACCGGTGAACCGGGACGTGTCGGTGGCACGGGCGGCCTTGGCGTGCGACTCGAGCGCGTGGCGGTCCATGTCCTGGCGCGTGATGCCGTACTCGTCGGCAATCATCTGCGCGCCCGTCCCCTGGTGGAAGTCGTCGACGCGGTAGCGGGCGAGAGCGGCCGGGCCGTAGGGGCGGCCGAACTCCCCAGCGGAGAAGGGGGAGCCGATCGGGACGCGGCTCATGGACTCGACGCCGCCGGCAACGGCCACGTCGTACTGGCCGGAGATGACACCTGCCGCCGCGAAGTGAACGGCCTGTTGGGAGGAGCCGCACTGGCGGTCCACGGTGACCCCCGGAACCGACTCCGGCCAGCCGGCCGCCAGGACCGCGTAGCGGCCGACGTTCGCGGTCTGCTCGCCGACCTGCGAGACGCAGCCCCATACGACGTCGTCGACCGAACTTGGCTCAAGCCTCGTCCGCTCGGTCAAGGCGCGCAGGACGTGCGCGGACAAGTCCACTGGATGTAGACCGGACAGTGCCCCGTTGCGTTTGCCGATCGGGGTGCGGATGGCGTCGACGACAACCGCGTCGCGCATGGCGACTCCTCACTCGTAGTAACTCGGTTCTTGCTCGCTCTGCACGGCCGCCGCGGGGCAGTTGGGGTTTCGGGGATGGTCTTTGAGCGCCCTGATCAGGTTTGTGAACTCGGCGGGCTTCGCCTGGATCTCGGCGTCGACCATGGCCGCCTGTGCCTCGGGCGACCGAAACCGCCGGCCTCACGGAGTCTCAGGTCGATCAAGTCCAGGCCACGCCGAAGGGGAACGGGAGCCGCTACGGACCAGGGTCATGTCGCGTCTCAGGAAGGGGACTGCGCAGGCCACGCGGCTTCCTCGCCCGGTACTGGTGCACGTGCCGGTACCGACGCTCGAACGCCTGCGGATGCTTCGGGGTTTCCACAAGGTCAGCAGCCGGGCATGGTTGGTCGTGCTCGTTCTTCGTACGGGGGACTGCCCTCCCTGCCGTCCTGATCCGGAAGGGTCAGGACCGGGCAGCGGTCAGTTCCGCCACGGTCTCACCGATCCAGTCACAGATGTAGTCGCGTACGACAGGGACGTTGTCGATACTGCAGTGCTCGACGCCACCCTCGCGCTCGGTGAAGATCTTCAGGTCGCGCTTGGGGCTGTTGACCAGGTCGTTGTAGAGGTCCTGGGCGTAGTGGACCGGGATCTGTCGATCGTTGGATCCGTGGACCACGAGGAACGGCACGGAAATCCTGTCGACGATGCCGCGCAGAGTGATCTTCGGCGCGAGGTCGAGGAACTCGTCTAGGTCCTGGCAGCCCCACACCCACTGGACGTGCTCCCAGTAGTGCGGCACAGGCCGGGCGCCCTGGTTTTTGAGGCGCTGCAACTGCACGTGGCCCCAGTCGTAGTTCGAGCCCCAGGCGACTCCGAAGCGGATGCGCGGTTCGAACGCGGTGGCCCTGGGGCCGTAGTAGCCGCCGAGGGACCAGGCCAGCATGCCGACCATGTCCTCGTCGACCTCGGACCTGGTGGTGAGGTAGTCGATGCAGGCCGCTGCCCAGCGCTCGGTGTCGGGGGTGGCGGTGAGCCGGCGCAGCCGCAGCGCCTCGCCAGCTCCGGGGGTGTCCACCACGAGGGTGGCGATGCCGCGACGACGTAGCTCGTCGGGCGTCCCGGTGCCGTAGATCTGCTCTTTGGTGCTGTCCAGTCCGTTGAAGAAGAGGACGCAGGGGACCGAGCCGCTCTTCTCCCCGGCACCTTCCGGAAGAGTGAGGATGCCGGGCAGACTCGAGTCCTCGTAGGGAATCTCGACCCGCTCGGCGGGCTGGTCGGTGAGTTCCAGGTACCGGGCGAAGCAGTCCAGCGTTTTGCGGTAGACGGCCTTACGGGGTTCGTAGCTGTGGGCTTGCATACGCTCCGCCGTCTGGTAGTAGACGGCGGCCCGGTGGTACTTCTGGCCGGCACTGCGCCGACGCTGGTGCTTCTCGTCCTCCTGAGCAAGCCCGACCAGGGTGTCCGCCACGGAGCACCAGGAACGGAAGAATGCCTGGGTTGCCTCGTCCTCACGGCCCTCGGGGAGGTCACGGAGGGGCTGGCAGGCCACATCGACCTCACCGATCTGCCCACCTACGGCCAGGGCGATTCCGACGGAGAGGTTCCAGACGTATTTGTCCGGAAACGGTTCGAACATGCTGGGCCCAGCCTTTCGTTGCTCTGCGAAGCTTGTGGCTCTGTGGTGTTCGTCGAGCGGGTGGCGCTACTTGATTGCCAGGGCGCTGACCGGTGCGCCCGAGGCGCCCGTGAGCGGGAGAGGGGACGCGACGAACATGAACTCGTAGACGCCGTCCTCTGCGCAGTCAGCCGCCAGTGCGTCCAGATCGAACATCTCACCGAAGGCGATTCCGCCGTGCACCAGCGAGACGATGTGCAGTGGCTGGAAGTAGGAGATCTCGTTCGGGCGGACTTCCAGTCCCCAGGTGTCGGTGGCCACTGCGGCGATGTCGTGCTCGCGCAGCCATGGTGCCGTGTGCAGCGACAGCCCGGGAGCATGGCCGCCGGCGTAATCGCCCCAGTTGCCTCGGCGAGCAGCCATGAAGCCGGTCCGTACGAGAAGGGCGTCGCCGGGCGCCACGTCGAGGTCGTGAGCCGCGAGGAATTCCGTGATGTCCGTGGCCGTGATCGCCTCGCCGGGCTGCAGCGACTCGACGCCGCGGTGGGCCGGCAGGTCCACCAGCACGCCCCGCATCACGATGCGGCCGGTGTAGTTCTCGATCCCGTTCGTCTGCGCACCCTTGCTGGTGACCTGGTCGGCAGGGCGACCGTTCCACATCTTCCCTTTCCAGAAGATGTGGGACAGCGAGTCCCACTGAGTACCGCACTGCGTGGGCATTACCAGCACATCGTCGGAGAAGCCGATCCCCTTGGCGGGGCCCCAGCCGGCAGGCAGCACTTCCTGTGCACCCGTGACGTGGTCCGTTCCGGTTGCGGTCAGGTACAGCTGCGGGTTGTTGCGGAAGCCCCCGGGCTGGGGGCCGCGCTGGTCGTAGGGCAGGCTGAGCGAGATGGTTCTGCCCCGCCGCACCAACTGGGCTGCGGCGCGGACCTGTTCGTGGCCGACCAGGTTCAGGGTGCCGATCTGGTCATCCTCGCCCCAGCGACCCCAGTTGGAGCAGATGTCGATGTAGTGCTGCAGCAGCCGGAAGTCGTCGTCCTCGGGTACGTCCATGGCGGTGGTGTCTTCCATCAGAAGGGTCCGGCGAGCTTCTCGAAGGCCGCAGCGATCACACCTTGGTGGTCGGCGCCGGGTGTGCCGGGGTGGGTCTGCCAGTAGCTGAGCTGGTTGCCGGTCTCGACGACGAACTTGCAGCGTGGGTGCCGGCGGTCGCTGTAGCCGTTCAGGGCCTCGTCCAGCGTGGGGGCGGTGGCCAGCGCCTCGGCGAGCGCGACCGCGTCCTCCAGACACATGGCCGCACCGGCGGCCAGGTGTGGAGTCGGGCAGTGTGCGGCGTCGCCCGTGAGGGCGACCCGACCGCGGTACCAGGGAGCGGGAACCACCATGGTCTCGAAGGAGGTGTAGTTGATCTGCTCCGGTTCGCGGATGTCCTCGCGGACTAGCGCTGCGATGCCACCGAAAGGCTCGATCCGCTTGCGGGCCAGCTCCACCAGCTCGGCGCGATCCGGGCGGTAGCCCTCCTCGACCGGGAACGTGATGTACATGTACATGCGGTCGGGCGCAGTCGGTGTAAACCCGATGAAGACGTCACCGACGGTGTGAAACTGGATCTCGGAGACCACCTCGGCCGGACGCGGCAGTACCACCCGCAGGATGCCCTGGCCCTGGAACTCAGGCGTCATGTGGCCGAAGACCAGATCACGAACGGTGGATCGGAAGCCGTCTGCTCCGATCAACACGTCGTAGACCTCGGTCGCGCCGGTGTTGAACTCGACGGTCACGCCGTCCGCGTCCTGCTCGACACGGACCGGCGAGGTCCCGGTACGAACGGTGGTGCCTTCCACCGCCGCACGGTCGAGGAGGATGCGGTGCAGTGTGGGGCGCATCATGCCGATCATGCCGGGCTCGTCGGAGCCGACGGGCGAGGGAAGCGGGAAGCTGGAGTCCAGGGTGCCGTCGGCCTTGTAGGTGTCGAAGTCGGAGATCCCGAAGCCGTTGGCGAGGCATTCGTCGTACACACCGAGCTTGTCCAGGGCGCGCAGTGCGGCGCCGATGAGGGTGATGCCGCTACCGAGGGTCTCGACGCGCTCCTGCCTCTCGACGAGGTCGACCTCGTCTCCCTGCCGCGACAGGAGCAGGGCGGTGGCCAGCCCGCTGATGCCACCGCCGACTATCAGAACTCTTGTCATCTCGGTGATTCCTTTCCGGGGCCGGCTAGAGAGGGGAGGGGGTCCACAGCCCTTGGTCGGGGGAGTTGAACATCGCCGGGACCATCGGTTCGAACGGCCCAGCGGTACCCCACTGGTCCGCGACGTCCGGTTCGGTGGAGAAGGTGCGCGGCTGCCAGGTCTCGTCGTCCTCGATCCGCTCGAGTTCGGTGGTGTACTCGACGACGTTGCCCACCGGGTCGGTGAAGTAGGTGAACGTGTTGTCGCCCGCGCTGTGCCGGCCGGGCCCCCACACCGGTTCCTTGCCCTGGCGGATCAGTCGTCCGGTCCCGCGCATGAACTCGTCGATGCCTCGCATCTCGAAAGACACGTGGTTGAGCGACGTGTGCGGCCCCTGACCGATAGCGAGGATGTGGTGATCCTCCCGAACGCGCATGAAGCACATGCGATCCTCGAGCCAGTCGGAGAGCCGGAAGCCGAGGTGCTGCTCGTAGAACCGCTTGGTGGCCTGGACGTCGGGAGAGTTGATCACGACGTGGCTCAGCTTCTGCGGGATCGACTCCCGCGGCTCCAGGGCGCGGGAAGCCCGCTGTTCGACATCGCTGGAGACCTCGATGAGCCGGCCGTCCGGGTCGAAGAACCGGAACCCGTAGCCGCCACCCGGTGTGGCCATGCTGCCGGGCTCGGTCGCCAGCCGCACTCCTGCCGATCCGAGTCGCTGGGCGAGCGCGTCGACTTCCGAGGAGTTCTCTGCGGCGAACGCGATCAGGTCCACCCTCTTGGCGGCGTCCTCGCGCACCCGGAGGATGTACTGCTCAGGGTGCCCGGGCGTGGCGAAGAAGACGACGTCCGACTCCTTGTGCGCCACCTCAAGGCCCCAGGCCGTGCGGTAGAATTCGGCGGTCTTCTTGAAGTCGGGAACGGCGAGTGCTACATGCCGCACGCGGGTGATCGGTGACTTCGCTGCCTGTTTCATGGGTCCCCACTTCGATGGGCCATCCGTGGCATCGACAGGGACCACGAGCGTGCCGCCGCGATGGGCACGCCGGACAAGCGGGTGCGCTGGCGTCTCCGAACCCGGCGCGGGTCCTGTCGATGACATGGGACGTTAACCGCGCCGACACGTAAGTGGTTAGCGATGACTATCGATGCGATACATCAGCGTCGTCGATGTGATGACCGCCAGCCTGGTTCTCCAACACTTCAGCAGCACGCAGGACCCGCGCGCGCAGCCATTGGTGCCCCGGGTCGGCATCGGCGCCCGGAGACCAGAACATTGCCTCGCGCATCGGCCTGAGGGGGAAAGGAGGATCAAGCAGCCGGATGCCCACCTGGTCGGCGAAGTACCGGCCGAGCCGCTCGTGGAGCAACGCCATGAGCCGAGAACCGGGAAGCATCAGCGGCTGAATGACGAAACTCTGGGTGCCGATCTCGATCGGGCGGTCGAGGCCCAGTTCGAGGAAGCGAAGTTCGCTGACCGTGCGGAGCGATGCTCCGCCGTAGGACACGTATGGCAGCGTGCGGAATTGTTCCTCGGTCATACGCTCTCCCACCTCTGGATGGTTGCGGTCGACCGCACACACCAGACGGTCGGTGAACAGTCCTGCCGAGTTGGCCTGAAAACCCTCCGGCACCAGCTCCTCGGGGTAGATGAGAAGGTCGAGCTGCGACCGGCTCATCTGCTCGCGGAAATCCGCAGAAATGGGCCGGACGACGAAGCGGATGTTCGGCGCTTCCCCCTCCAGCTCGGACAGGAGCCGACGGAGCAGGAGCAGCAGAACGTAGTCGCTGGCCATGACGGTGAACGTCCGGCGATCGGTCTGCGGGTCGAACGTGCGGCTGGCGCGTACCGTGGATTCGATCGTGTCCAGCGCGTCCCGGATCGGCTCGATCAGCTGGAGTGCCCGGACCGTCGGGACGAGGAGTCTGCCCTCGCGTACCAGCAGTGGGTCGTTGAAGAACTTGCGTAGCCGAGCGAGTGAGGCACTCATGGCCGGCTGTCCGACGGACATGCGCTCGGCGGCCTTCGTGACGCTCTGCGCGGCCATCAGCGCGTCGAACGACAGCAGCAGATTCAGGTCGAGCCTATGCAGCTCTTCACGGTCCATCACGCCATCCTTCCTCCTGCCCCCCCGCGGGGCCGGGCTCAGAGATGTCCGCCGCTCGGGGACAGGTCCCGGGGCTGCAGGGTCCCCACCTGTCCGGTCTCACGACGCGGCGGACCGTCTGCCAAGAGCCTATGAACGCGCTGACAGGGAAACATCGACGTCGTTGATGACAGCCATCGACGATAATCGCCTTTTGTCGCAGCGTATACGGCCTTACCGTCCTCGGCATGAACCGCATCCCGGGTGAAGCTGGCCCCTCCGACCGGGTGATCGATTCATACGAGGGCAACAGGGCGCGACGCCTGTCGTGGACAACGGTGGCGTCACCTTCCTCACCGCCGCGAGGTGTCCGGAACCTCACGTCCCGCACATCCGTTCACGCGGCCAGCGTACGGCTGGACCTGATCGCCCTGGGCGACGTGGAGTCGGCGCCCGCCGATGAGCTGCTCAGCAGTTCCATCGGGTCCGGGGCACGAACGGGCCGCCAACAGGGCTCCCTGGACACACCGAGCGCGCGCTCCGGCTTCCGGTCCCTGGGGGGTCTGAAACGCCCGTAGCAAGCCCGGATCTTGAGTATCCGGAACGTCATCAGTGAAGGAGTCGCCGTGAAAATCAGTGTGGACCGCAGTCGGTGCGAGGGATACGGGTTCTGCGAGTCGAAGGCTCCTTCCCTGCTTCACCTTGACGATGACGGTGAGCTCGTCATCGATCAGCCGACGGTGCCCGCGGACTTGGCGGAGTCGGTGACGGCCGCCGTCCGTAGTTGCCCGGTCGCCGCGCTGTCGCTCGACGGCTGAAGGTGGCGGCCAACATGGACTCCCGACGGGGGAGGATCGTGGTCGTGGGCGCCTCCATCGCTGGTCTGACGGCGGTCGAGGAACTGCGTCGGCTCGGTCATGAAGGTCAGATCACTCTGCTGGGAGACGAGAAGGCGGCACCCTACGCCCGCCCGCCACTGTCGAAGGCGATCCTCCGCGGAGAGGCGGCGCTGTCCGATGCGGACCTTCCGGCCCTGGCGGCCGGGGCCGCGGAATTCGTGCCGGGCGCAAGGGTCCGTTCAGTGAGTACCGAGCTACGACGGATCTGTCTGGATGACGGCGAGACCCTTCCATACGACGGCCTCGTGATCACCACCGGCGCCCGAGCGCGGACGCTGGCCGACCTGGGCGGCGTACATGATTCCCGTATTCGCGAACGAGTGCTGCGCACCGCGGATGATTGCGCCAGGCTCCGGGACGAGTTCGCCTCGCGCCCGTCCGTGGTCATCGTGGGCGCCGGGGTCATGGGGATGGAGATCGCCTCGGCCGCGGCCCGGATGAGTCTGGACGTCACCGTCGTCGATCAAGCGCCGCCGATGCTCGCCCAATGCGGCCCCTACCTGTCGCAGATGTTCACGGCTGCGGCCGAAGGCGCCGGAGTCAAGATCGTTCTTGACTCGGGCGGCGCCAGTCTGGTCCACCGGGACGGCATGACGGCGGTACGGCTTTCCGATGGCCGTTCGATAGCGGGTGACCTCGTGGTTACCGCTGTCGGCTGCCTGCCGAACACCGAGTGGCTCGCCGGGACGGGGCTCGCCGACAGAGGAGGGCTGCGGGTGGACTCCCGCTGCCGGGTCACCCCGGAGATCGTCGCGGCGGGTGACGTGGTCGCGTTTCCCTTCGGGGATCGTGTCCGCCGCACGCCGCTTTGGTCCAATGCGGTCGAACAGGCCCGAGTAGCCGCGTCGGCCCTGCTCAGGGGTGACGACTGTGACATCCATCGACCGATGCCCTACTTCTGGACCGAACAGTTCGGCTTGGCCGTCAAGGTCTGCGGGCAGCTGCCGGTGATCGGGGAACCGGAGGCTGTCAAGGGCTCGGTGGCCGACGGCAAGGCCCTGCTGCAATGGCGGCAGGAAGGCCGACCGTGTGCGGCCGCCGCGGTCAACTATCGCATCCCCGTCTCGAGACTTCACCAGCTCGCGGCGCAGAGCGCCGCCGTCCAGGAAGAAGGCAGTCAATGAAGACGTCCGTCTCACCCCGATCCTTCGATGACATCGACCTGTTCTCCGACGCCCTCTTGGACGACCCCTACCCCGCCTACGCATCGCTTCGGGACGAAGCGTCGGCCGTGTGGCTGCCGACAACGGGAGTGTGGGCCATCCCTCGGTATCGCGAGGTCCGCGAGATCCTGGGCGATTGGGAACGCTTCACCTCTGCAGAGGGCGTCGGTTTCAACGACGACGTGAACGCGGCAATGGCCGGCACGGTTCTCGCGTCCGACCCGCCGTTGCACGACACGCTTCGCGGTGTTCTCGCCGAGCGGCTGAGCCCCCGTGCCCTGCGCAAGCTCAGTGTCGACATCCGCAGCCAGGCGGACGCGCTTGTCGATCGCCTCGTTCGCAGAGGATCGTTCGATGCAGTCGGTGATCTGGCGCAGGTGTTCCCACCTTCGATCGTCGCCGACCTCATCGGCATCCCGCACGATGTGCGGCCCCGCCTGCTGCCCTGGGGGGACGGGTGGTTCAACGCGATGGGCCCGCGTAACGCTCGTATGGCCGACGCGTTCCCGTTGGTCAATGAGCAGTTCGGTTGGCTGCACAGCGTCCAGGGCACCGACCTGCTGGAAGGAAGCATGGGCCGGGCGATCTTCGAGGCAGCTGACGCCGGACTGATAGAACGGGCATCGGCTCCCATCCTGCTGGCGGCTTACACCAGTGCGGCCATGGACACCACCGTCAACGCCATCGGTTCAGCGGTCTGGTTGTTCACCCGCTTTCCCGAGCAATGGGACTTGCTTCGTGCGGACGCCAGCCTCATCCCGGCTGCGTTCAACGAGGTACTCCGTCTCGAAAGCCCTGTCCAGTCGTTCACCCGGGTCACCCGGCAGCCGGTGGAATTCGACGGGGTACAGGTACCCGCTGGTGCTCGCGTCGTCGTCATGTACGGGTCGGCGAACCGCGACGAACGGCACTACGGCGATACTGCCGGCACCTTCGATATCACTCGGGACGCCGCCGATCACCTTGCGTTCGGTTACGGCCTGCACGGCTGCGCGGGCCAGGGCCTGGCCCGCCTTGAGGCACACGCCGTCCTGGCGTCACTCGCCGAACGGGTTACCCGATTCATTCCGGCTGGTGAGCCAACACGCCATCTGAACAACACCGTCCGCGGGCTCGCCGAAATGAACATTACGGTAGAAACCATCTGATATTTCGCCCGAATGCGGTCGACCCGGGCCGCTGCGAACGGCCTTGCCGTCATTGCTTCAGCCGGTCAGCTCCGGAGGTACCGTCTTCCGTTCCGGACTCGCCGCTCCAGACAAGTGGAGCGGATCGGAAGCGATTGTCTTTGCGGACAAGGAGTCGTTCGTGATCGAACGGCGCGTTCTGAGCGCCGACAGCCAAGCTCACGGCGACGGACAACGCCATGAAGGTGACCACGGACGCCGTGCGGGTCCTCGGGGGTACGAGTACACCCCTGACTTTCCCATGGAGCGTTACGTGCGCGAGGCCAAGGTCATGCAGATCTTCGAAGGAACCAACCAGATCCAACGCATGATCATCTCCCGTGCGCTGGACCGCGACGGGGGCGGTGTGTTCACCGTCCTCGGCAAGGAGTGATGATGCAGCTCGACAACACCGCAGCCCTCGTCACCGGCGGTGCGTCCGGCCTCGGCGCGGCCACCGCGAAGGCGCTCGCGCAGCGCGGCGCCCGGGTCTTCGCCCTCGACCTCGAGGACGGCATCGACAAGGCGCCCGAGGTGCCCGGCGTGACCTACGTGTCCGCCGACGTCACCGACCCCGGGCAGGTGGGCGCCGCCGTCGCCGTCGCGGCGGGCTCCGGTGCCGCGCTGCGCACGGTCGTCAGCTGCGCCGGCATCGGCCCGTCCGCGCGGATCTTCGGCAAGAAGGGCGTGCACGACCTCGCTCTGTACGCCAAGGTCGTCCAGATCAACCTGATCGGCACGTTCAACGTACTCGCGCTCGCTGCCGAGACCATCGCCGCGACGGAGGCTGACGAGCACGGCCAGCGGGGCGTCATCGTCAACACCGCGTCCATCGCGGCGTACGACGGCCAGGTCGGCCAGGCCGCCTACGCGTCCTCCAAGGGCGGCGTGGTCGGCCTGACCCTGCCCGCCGCCCGGGACCTGGCGCAGTACGGCATCCGCGTGTGCACGATCGCCCCGGGCATCGTGGAGACGCCGATGCTGGCCACGGTGTCGGACGAGTACAGGGGCCGCCTCGCGGCGGGCGTGCCCTTTCCGCGCCGCCTGGCCCGTCCCGAGGAGTACGCCCAGCTGGCTCTGTCGATCGTCGACCACGACTACCTCAACGGCGAGACCATCCGCATGGACGGCGCCCTGCGGATGGCCTCCCGATAGACGGGGCCCGCGGCGTCCGGCGCGACACGTCGCACGGTGAAGTGCCGTCCGCATACCCGGGGGGCGGGGGATTCAGGCAACGCGGTGAGGCGCTGTGCCTGCAGGCGCCTACCCGGCACGGCGCCTCGCCGGGCCCGGGGAACGCCGCGGGCCGGACAGACGTTTGCGGCACACCCTGGAAGGCCGGGGCGCGGGCACCCAGGTAAAGCTCGGGTTTCGTCCGTTGTCCGCGTGGTGTGAACACGAGCGAGTCCCCGGTTTCCGCTGGGCTCACGGAGAGGGAAGGGTCTGCTTCGCCCAGATGGTTTTGCCCTGATCGGTCTGGCGGGTGCCCCAGGCTGCTGTGAGCTGCGCGACCAGGAGCAGGCCGCGACCGCCTTCGTCGAAGGTGTGGGCGCGGCGCATGTGAGGGGCGGTGCCACTGGCGTCGGAGACCTCGCAGATGAGGTCGCCGTCGTAGATCAGCCGCAGCTGTATGGGGGGCTGTCCGTATCGGATCGCGTTGGTGACGAGTTCACTCACGACCAGTTCGGTGACGAAGCCGGCGTCGTTCAGTTCCCAGGCGTCCAGTTGGGCTGCAGCACCCATTCGGGCTTGGGCGACGGCGACCGGGTCCGCGGGTATATCCCAGGTCGCGACCCTGTCGGCGTCCAGCGCTTTTGTACGGGCGATGAGCAGAGCGACGTCGTCGGCCGGACGGCCGGGCAGCATGACGGCCAGTACGGCGTCGCACAGGTCGTTCAGGGAGGCGGGGGGATGGGTAAGGGCCTGGCGGAACAGGGACAGGCTGAGGTCGACGTCCCGCTCGCGGGATTCGATCAGCCCGTCGGTGTAAAAGGCGAGGAGGCTGCCCGCAGGCAGTTCGATGTCGGTCGCCTCGAAGGGGAGTCCACCCAGACCCAGTGGGGGCCCGACGGGCAGGTCGAGGAGTTTCACGGTGCCGTCGGGGGTGACCAGGGCTGGTGCCGGGTGTCCGGCGAGGGCGATCGTGCAGTGACGGGACACCGGGTCGTACACGGCATACAGGCAGGTCGCGCCGATATCTCCGGTGGCTTCCGCCCCGACCTGCGCCTCGAGACGCGGCGGCTGGGTATCTTTCGCTTCAGTGGTCAGGCGGGCGACGATGTCGTCGAGATGAGTGAGCAGCTCGTCGGGGGGCAGGTCGATGTCGGCGAGGGTGAGCACGGCGGTGCGCAGCCGGCCCATGGTGGCGGAGGCGTGGATGCCGTGGCCCACGACATCGCCGACGACCAGGCCGACCCTGGCGCCGGACAGAGCGATGACATCGAACCAGTCCCCGCCCACCCCTGCCCGGGCACCGGCCGGAAGGTAGCGGGAGGCGACTTCGACAGCGGCCTGTTCGGGCAGGGCCTGTGGCAGCAGGCTGCACTGCAGGGTGACCGCGGTGGCGCGTTCACGCGTGAAGCGGCGGGCGTTGTCGATGCAGACCGCCGCCCTGGCGGCCAGTTCCTCGGCCAGCAGCAGGTCGTCCTCGCGGAACACCTCGGGGTGCTGGTGTCGGACGAAGACGACGACGCCCAAGGTGGTACCGCGGGCGGTCAGGGGCACTGTGATCGCCGAGTGGATGCCGAAGTCGTGGACCCGGGCGGCCCGGGAGTGAGCCACGACCGTCCATTCGGTGATCGCTGGGTCAGTCGCGAGATGCAACAGAGCACGTCCTGACCTGAGACTCTCAACCGGAGGGGAACCCTCCGGATAGCAGTCCACCTGCCCCGGGGCGACGACCGCCTCGGGGGTTCCCGGGTTCACTGACCTGTGGGCGACGCGCCGCAACACGACGGGACCGTGCGGCGAGACCGTCCCCGGACTCGGCTCGTGCACCCCGAGGGAAGGCAGCAGGTCGACGCTGACGAAGTCGGCGAATTCCGGGATGACCACATCCGCCAGTTCCTGGGCCGTCTGTGTCACGTCGAGGGTGCTGCCGATACGAGTACTCGCGTCCGCGAGCATCATCAGCCGCTTACGGGCCCAGTACTGCTCGGTCATGTCATGAGCGGCCAGGCCTACGCCCAGAACAGTACCGGCCTCGTTCTTCAGCGGAGTGACGACGATCGACCAGGCGTGCTCGCGGGTCTCACCGAGGCTCCTCCCGTAGACCTCCATGACCTTCGGCTCGCCGGTCTCCAGCACCCGCAGCATGGACCGCTCCACCTCGGCCGCCGTCGGATGGTCCATGAACTCCGGAAGCCGCAGTCCGCGCATGTCGTCCTCATGGAGGCCATATGCACGGCCGTAAGCCTCGTTGGCCCGGCACAGGCGCAGCCCGGTATCGAACAAGGCCATGAAGCAACCCGCGACCTGCTCATGGTGCAGTCCCACAAGAGCCTGACCATCGGGTCGGGGAAGCGGTTCCCTCGGGGCGGAGACCAGGAACCAACTGCCGGGCCGCCCGCCGCCCGCCGCCCTCCTGTGCGCCAGGACACGGACCTCCAGGCGGTGGCCGCTGCGGTGCCGTAGGGCGATCCGGCCGTTCCACCTGGGCAGCCGGGCGAGGTGCCGCAGTTCCCCCTTGCCGATCCTCTCAGCCATTAGATCAGCCGCAGGCCGTCCCATGATCTGTGTGGGCGAGTACCCCAGCAATGCCTCGGCCCCCGCATTCCACCCCGTCACGATGCCGTGCTCGTCGATGGTCACGTGTGCACTGAGCGTCTCGTCGAAGATGGATGCGGGCGACCCCGGCACCTGGTCGGCGCTCATGCGCTGCTTTGTGGTTGGCTGCTTCATGGTTGATCATCTCGCTCTCCGAAGATCTCTAACGCTCTCCGGTCGCGCGACATCAGGGGTCAAGCCTGGATGAAAGGCATCATATGCACGATTATTGCGTATTTGTTCTACCAGGCTGGCTGCGATAGGCGCCTGCGGACTGCCCTACGACGGCCGGCATGCGGATCCGTACCGTCGCAGACCTGGTTTCTGTGCTGTGAGGCGGGCAAGGCCTCTCCTGAGCCTGTCGTACTTCCTGGACAGACATGGCAGGACAACCGAGGTTCGCGGCACCTGGCGGCAGGCCGTCGATGCGGGCCACGACGTGTGGTTCCGTTCATCGAGTTCCTCAAGAGTCACCGGATGCACGACGAGGCCTTCCGAGCGCGTGACTCATCTGCGGCGGCGTGCGATAGTCGGCGCCGGTCCAGCCGGGAGGGGCTGTGTGGACGGGCCTCTTCCGGGTCGGCAGAGGTCAAATCGCGCGACGTCAAGTGACGTTCGCCCTCTTTCGGCGGACCACCCTTGGGTGAAGCTGCGGGTGCCCCTTCGGCCAGCGGTCCAAAGACAGGGCAGAGCCGGACTTCGGCACTCCGGGGGGAAAGTGCCGAAGTCCGGCTTGGGAACAGCCCGACGCGGGGAGTGGCGACGGGCTGGCGGTCTGCAGGCGGCGGCCCTCGTCTCCCTACAAGTTGCTGAAGTCAGGTCCCTTGGTGCGAGTGCGCTTCAACTCGTAGAAGCCCGGCAGGGAGGCGACGAGGAGCGTGCCGTCCCACAGCTTCGCGGCCTCCTCGCCCAGGGGCGCCGGGGTGACGACCGGACCGAAGAAGGCGATCTGCTCACCGTCCGCCCCGGGAACAGCGATCACGGGGGTGCCCACCTCCTCGCCGACCTTGTCGATGCCTTCCTTGTGCGAGGCGCGCAGCTCGGCCTCGAACTCGAAGTCCTCCTGATCGGCGTAGTCGATGAGGTCGGCAGGCAAGCCGACTTCATCGAGCGCTCCGGAGATCGCCTTCTTCGTCAGCCCCATCCCCTCGTTGTGGATGCGAGTGCCGAGCGCGGTGTAGAGCGGTCCGAGGACGCCGGAGCCGTGCTTCTGCCAGGCCGCAGTGACCACACGCACCGGGTACCACATCGAGGCGCCCGTTTCGCGAAGCGTAGCCGGTGCCTGGTCCATCTTCGACT
Organism: Streptomyces sp. NPDC059224; assembly: GCF_042754285.1. Lineage (NCBI taxonomy): Bacteria > Bacillati > Actinomycetota > Actinomycetes > Kitasatosporales > Streptomycetaceae > Streptomyces > Streptomyces sp. NPDC059224. Next base: position 2,148 of record NZ_JBHZAN010000018.1, on the reverse strand, counting down.
CGTTCAGCACAGCCAGGCTCATGACATGCCAGCGGATCTCGATGTCCCTGACCTTCTCGACCTCCAGAACCCACCGCGAGGTCATCCACGCCCACGCGCACAACGGGTCGAACCAGAAATCCACGGGGGTCTTGGCGGAAGTCTGCTCGGACATGTTGCTCCTCGATCAGGCATATCAGCTCATCTGGTGGTCAGACCAGTATGGGCAGGGCTGGCTCGGAGTGTCAACGACGATGCTCTTCGTCTGTCGTTCAGTGGTGCCGTGGCAGAGAGTCGGCCCTTGCCTGCGCCCGCCGGTGGTCCCACCCGAGATTTCACTGGCCACGTGCTGTGGATGGGGTGTCCCTCACGGGACACGGGCCCGCGGCCCGGTGTCACTGCTTGCTGATGGCGTTCAGGTAGTCGTCCAGGGCCTGAAGGTTCCTCGTCAGGCACTCCAGGCGCTCGGCCATGCGGTTGCGCTCTTGCCGAATCCGAGCCACGAAATCCTGGGCCGGGTACTGCGAGCTCGCCGCCTCGGCCAAGCAGGGCAGCACGGCCCTAATGATCTCGGTCGTCAGCCCCGCGTCCAGCAGGCTGCGAATCTGCCGGACCCTCGCATCGTGGGACTCGTTGTAGTAGCGGTAGCCGTTCTCCTCCCTCCTCGGACTGAGGAGGCCCTGCTCCTCGTAGTAGCGCAGCAGGCGAGTGGAAACGCCTGTGCGCTCGGACAGTTCCTTGATTCTCACCACAGCCTCCTGGGGCGATCTGGCTTCACGTTGATGTCAAGGTTGGACTCCGGGCGGGCCCCCGCGCAAGCGGAGGACACGACGTGAGCCCGGGGCGCGGTTGGGCGATCCGCAGGTGCGGGGCCTGGCGGGCAGGACGCGGTCGTCCATCGGGCCGCCCTCGAACGGGTGGCTGAGCATGGACATGGCGTAGGGCTCCACCGAATCGCTCCGTGCGGCAGCGGGCCTCCGTGTTCGGGCGGTGCCGCGGCGGGTAGGAGCGGGCCGTGGGCCGCCGTACGGCGGCGAGGTTCAGCCCTTCGCGGGGCGAAGGCTTCGGCGGTGTCGGCCGTGCCGTCGGCTGCCACCGGGCAGAGGTAGGCGTAGGCGGCCTGCAGATCGGGGTGGGCGAAGTGGAGGCGCGGCATGAGCGGTATCCCGGAAGGGGCGCGGGCATGCCGGAGGCCCCGTTGCCGACGTGCGCCAAACGGGGTCTTCGAAACAATGCGGAGAGTGGGAGGCGGTCCGTGCTCCCGGCCAGTACGAGCGGGCGGGGCGATCTCGGGCTAGGTGTTCTGTCTCGGGAGGTTGTGGACGGTGACAGGGCTCACGGCTGAGCGATCTTGAAATGGGTGAGGGCCTTCTGGCCTGGTGTGGATTGCGACATCTGCACCAGCAACAGAAAGGCCCTCGTGCCCCACCGTAATGCACCCCTGACCGAGACCGGACGTCTTCGTCTGGCCCACTGCGTGGCCGAGGACAACTGGCCCCTCAGAGCAGCCGCGGAACACTTCCAGGTCTCGCCGGCCACGGCCCAGCGCTGGGCCGACCGCTACCGGCAGTTCGGCGAGGCCGGGATGTGCGACCGGTCCTCCCGCCCGCACACAAACCCGCGCCGGACCCCGACCCGCACCGAACGCCGGATCATCAAGGTCCGGCTCCTGCACCGCTGGGGACCGGCCCGCATCGCACACCTGCTGCATCTGGTGCCCTCGACCGTGCACCGCGTACTGACCCGTTACGGCCTGGCCCGCCTCGCCCACCTGGACCGGGCCACCGGCCGTGTCATACGCCGCTATGAACGCGACAGGCCCGGCGAGCTGGTGCATGTCGACATCAAGAAGCTCGGCAACATCCCCGACGGCGGCGGCCACAAGGCCCTCGGCCGGGCCGCAGGCCGCAAGACCCGATCCGGCGCCGGCTACAGCTGCCTGCACACCGCCGTCGACGACCACTCCCGCCTCGCCTACAGCGAGATCCTCACCGGCGAGAAGAAGGAGACCGCCACCGGCTTCCGGCAACGGGCCCACGCCTTCTTCACCGAGTACGGGATCACCATCGAGCGGGTGCTGACCGACAACGGCTCCTGCTACCGCTCACGCGACTGGCGAGATGCGCTGGCAGCGGCCGGGATCGCCCACAAGCGCACCCGGCCCTACCG